>NZ_PXYY01000099.1:840-8802 GCF_003013245.1 Neisseria iguanae | reverse complement strand
GGTAAACTTTCCGGGCAGAAATTCCGGCAAATATTACGCCTTTCTGCCTCAGGTTTGACTGCTTCCGACACAGCCGGATTAACGGCAGCCAGTGTCCGAAGTGCCAACAACCCGTTCCCCAAACTGCAGCACCGTATTTGCTGACGAATGTGGGAAGCAAACCCCGTTTTCAGATATCACCGAACCGGATGGGCCTTATTCCGGTGCCAACCGCTTTGAAGACAAATGTTCCGGCCCGCCAAAGCGCAACGCTACGGCGCTGACTGAGCCAGAGGAGCTTTACCTGCAGAAAATCCTTCGCTGCCTTTGGATGACCTGCTTTATGCCTTAAAACCGGAAATCCCCAAACTGACACGCTCCAATCTGCACCGCTGTCTGAAATATCACAATCTTTCCCGTCTTTCCGATGCTGTCGTTTGTTTTGTATTACAGTCATCAAAAGCCGCTCAAATCTCAGGGGTTTAAAATGCCTTTACCTTGTTTTTGCGCATATTGGTTAATGGTTTTCTCAAACAGCGAATTGCTCGGTTTACCGTCTGAGCAGCCTGCTATAAGCACAGAAGCGGCAATTAAAGAAAGTGTTACGTTTTTTTTCATCGGGTTGCTCCGTAATTAATGTCGTATGTCGGGATGTTTGTATCACCGAAAGCCATTATTGCTTATAATAATATACTTTGTGGCAAACTGTGCAAGCTCTCGGTAGAATAGCAGTGCAGAGTTATGATGAAAGGCTGGATATGATTAAATTATATGGTATTCCCAATTGCGATACAGTGAAAAAAGCCTGCGTTTGGTTGGTTGAGAATGGCGTAAAAACTGAATTTGTCAATTTCAAAAAATTGCCGCCTACGCCTGAATTGCTTAATACATGGCTGTCGCAAATGCCTTTGGAAAGTTTATTAAACAAACGCGGCACGACTTGGCGTAAACTAGATGCAGAAATCCAAGCGCAAGCGGCGGAACAGGAAAATGCGGTTCGAATTATGGTTGAAAATCCAAGCTTGATTAAGCGCCCGGTACTGGATAAAGAAGGTCAGTTTTACGTCGGATTTTCGACAGATTATTATCAGCAAATTTTCGGTTAATCGGCTAATAAGACTTCAGACGGCCTTCCACGCTTGGAATTGTTTCTTCCATAAAGGCCGTCTGAAAAAGCAATGGAAGTGCAGATTCACGAAAAAAACGTTACAATGTGCGTTTGCCTCTACATATCTTTAAATTTCTTCATTGAGTTGTTATGTTCCATTCCGTTGAAAAATATAAATTGCCCGCCCAGATTTTATTGGGTTTGATTGCGCTGACTTTTGTCGGTTTCGGTGTAAGCACTGTGGCGGCACCGGGTTCGGATTATATTGTGAAAATTGGTGATCAGAAAGTCAGCGACCACATCTTGAATGCTGCCATGCAAAATGCGCAAGCGGCAGGCGGCAATGAATCGCGTGAAGCGGTATTCCAATCACTGTTGCAACGCGCTTATTTGACCCAAGGCGCGAAAATGATGGGCATTGCGGTGTCGCAGGAACAAATCAAACAAATTATCGTGGATGACCCGAGCTTTCATGATGCCGACGGTAAATTCAGCCAGGCGAAGCTGACGCAATATCTCGGCCAACGCCGCATGAGCGAAGATCAGTTTGTCGAAGAAATCCGCGAGCAGTTTGCTTTGCAAAATCTGCTGAATTTGGTGCAAAACGGCACGATTGTCAGCGATGCACAAGCAGTGCAGTTGGTTAACCTTATCCAAGCCGCCCGTACTGTGCGGTCAGTGACGTTCAGTCCGGAAGTGTTTGCCTCACAAGTTAAGGCAGATGATCAGGCCGTACAAAGTTTCTACGACGCGAACAAAAAGGATTATGTGGTTCCGCAAGCAGTCAAGATCGAATATGTGGCTTTGGATGCCAATCAGTTGGCAGCCGGGCAAAAGGTAAGCGAAGAAGAAGTGCGTAAGGCGTTTGATGAGCAAGCAGCAGCCGCTCCGACGGATAACAAACCGGTTTTTGAGCAGGAAAAAGCCTCTATTGAAACGGAACTGAAACTGAAAAAAGTTGCCGGAGAATTCAATAAGCTCAAAGAGCAATTGGCCGAAGAAGTGTTCAATAATCCGAACAGCCTGACTGAAGCAGCCAAGAAGCTAAATCTGAAAGTAGAAGAGCCTGACGAATGGCTGACCCGGGCAAATGGCAAAGCAGCAGGTATGCCTGATGAGCTGATTACGGCAATTTTCAGCGAAGATGTTTTGCAGAAAAGGCATAATTCCGAGCCGGTAACCATCGCGCCGGATGTGGTGTGGGTGGTGCGCGCCAAGGATGTACGCGAAGAGAAAACCGCACCATTTGACGAAGTGAAAGAAGAAGTACGTTCCGCTTATTTGCTGGCCGAAGCACGCAAATTAGCCGAGAAAAAAGCTGATGAAGCGCTGGCTGATTTAAAATCCGGTCAGAAAACGACAGTTGAATGGTCGCAAGTTTCTGATTTGAATGCACAGCAAGCCCGCCAATCTATGCCGCCTGGAGCGTATGCGGAATTATTGAAAGCGCGGCCGGCGGCCGGTAAACCGGCTTATGTGAAACTTGAAGGTTTACCTGCTCCGGTGATTTTGGAAGTGCAGGCAATAAAACCCCCGGAAAACGTCAACGAACAATTACCGGCAGCCAAACAAGCGGTAGTGCAGCAGCAAACAGCCAATGTGTTTGACCAATTGTTGCAATATCTGAACAAGAAAATCAAACATGAGCAAGGTGCTCAAAAGGTAAATCCGACAGAATAACGGATTAAACCAAACGGCCGGTGTTCCGGCCGTTTGGTTTACCAAGATTTAACGGAAAACAGCGAGGCCGTCTGGAAATATGAATAAACAACCTGATGCGTTCGGCCGATTGATTAATGCCTTGAAAATGCTGCCTAATGTCGGTCCCAAATCCGCGCAGCGCATGGCACACCAGTTGCTGCAGCACAAGCGTGAAGAAGCTCAGGAATTGGTCGATGCTTTACAGCATGCCTTAAAACAGGTGCATCATTGCCGTGTGTGCAATACCTTTACCGAAAACGAAACCTGCGATATTTGCGCCGATGAATGCCGCGACAAAAGCCGCCTGATGATTGTGCATATGCCGGCAGATGTGTCGAACATGGAAACGGCACATTGTCATGACGGTTTGTATTTTGTGTTGATGGGGCAGATTAGTCCGGCGCAAAACATGGATATTTCATCGATTGCCTTGGATAAGCTGGTTGCGCGTTTGCAGCAGAGCGAAATTAATGAAATCATTATCGCCACCAGCTTTACGGCAGAAGGTGATGCCACGGCGTATGTGTTGTCGGAGTTATTTAAAAACCTGCCTTATAAAATCAGCCGCCTGTCGCGTGGGATTCCTTTGGGCGGCGAATTGGAATATGTCGATGCCGGCACTTTGGCGCAGGCGGTTTATGAGCGGCGCATAGTGAAAGAATAAATAAAGTGTGAAAATCATGTAAAGGCCGTCTGAACGGGTGTTCAGACGGCCTTTGAGTTTGTCTTAAGCAGATTATTTGCAGTTTACGCCCTGAATTTTAGGGGTATCGCCTTCGCCTACTTTGAAGGTACATTTGGTGCTGCTGCTGCCGGAGACGACAACATTACCACCCGAGCGGGTCAGGCTGACCGGTTCTTTCACACCCATGCCCAAAGCAGTAGCGGCCAATTGTTGCACGTGTGTTTCAGAGTAAGGGGTATTGTTGGAAGCAATTTTAACTTCTTTAGCAGCATACGCATTAACGCTGAACACCAAAGCAGTGGTGGCGGCGGATAAAGCTAAGAGTTTTGTACTTTTCATTGGATTTTGTCCTTTTACTTATTAATGGCACCCGATGGGCATCGTTGGAGTCAGAATAAAGACAATTCGCTGCAAGTGCAAATTTTTAGACGGATTTTACTGAAATTGTGGTTTAAACGACCAGTCTTTACAGTTGGGTTTTCATGCCGTATGCGTTTCAGACGGCCTTCGTGTTTTACGGTACAATACCGCTTTTATCTTTAAATGAAGGCAGCTTGAATTAAATGGCTTCTTTAGAATCTTGGATCGGCCTGCGTTATCTGCGGGCGAAAAAGCGCAACGGATTCATGTCGTTTATCACTATGATTTCAATTGCAGGGATTGCGTTGGGCGTGACCGCGCTGATTGTGGTGTTATCGGTGATGAATGGTTTCCAAAAAGAAATCCGCGGCCAACTTTTAAATGTCGCGCCACATGTGGAAATCGGTTATTTCGACAATGGCAGTGGCGCGAAATGGCAGGATTTGCGCCGTTATATTAAAGACAGAAAAGAAGTGCTGGCCAGCGCGCCTTATGTATCCGACCAAGCCTTGCTGGCTAATTCGGGCGAAGTGCGTGGTGTACAGATTCGGGGAATTTTACCGTCTGAAGAAAAAAATGTGGTAGATTATGGCAAAGACATGCCTGTTGGTAGTTTTGATGATTTGAAGCCGGGCAGTTTCGACATTATTTTGGGTGAAGGTTTGGCGCAGGTATTGGGGGCGGAGCTGGGGGGCAAGGTCACGGTGATTACGCCTGAAGGTAACGTGACTCCTGCCGGTGTCGTGCCGCGTTTGAAGCAGTTCAATGTGGTGGGCATCGTTAAAACCGGTGTGTATGAAGTCGACAACAGCTTGGCAATGACGCACATTCAGGATGCGCAGCTATTATACCGTTTGGGCGACGGTGTCGGCGGTTTGCGCCTGAAGTTGGCCGACCCGCAAAGCGCGCCTGATTTTATTGCCGGCCTGATTCCGTCAGCTGATCGGCAAGATGTTTGGGTACGTGACTGGACATTCAGCAACCGCAGCTATTTTGAGGCCGTTGAATTAGAAAAACGCATGATGTTTATCATTTTGACGCTGATTATTGCCGTGGCGGCATTCAATTTGGTGTCGTCATTGGTGATGGCAGTAACCGAGAAACAAGCCGATATTGCGATTTTGCGCACGCTGGGCTTGTCGCCGGCCGGTGTGATGAAGATTTTTATGGTTCAGGGTGCGTTTGCGGGTTTTTTCGGCACGCTGATCGGCGTAATATGCGGTGTATTACTGGGCTGGAATGTCGGCAAAATCGTGGCATTCTTCGAAAAACTGTTCGGCGTGCATCTGATTAATTCGCAAATTTATTTTATCGATTATTTGCCGAGCGATGTCAACATGAAAGACGTGGCCGTGATTGCGTGTATTTCTCTGGCCTTGGCCTTTATCGCCACGCTGTATCCTAGCTGGCGTGCGGCGAAAACCCAACCTGCAGAGGCGTTACGCTATGAATGATATTGTGTTGAAATGTGAAAACGTCGGTAAAAGCTATAATGACGGTGCGTTGAATGTGCAGGTGTTAAATGGCTTGAATCTGGAAGTCAGCCAAAGTCAGAGCGTCAGCATTATCGGTTCATCAGGCAGCGGTAAATCTACCCTGCTGCACATATTGGGCGGATTGGACATGCCGTCTGAAGGCCGTGTGATGTTGATGGGGCAGGATTTGGGGCAAATGAGCCAAAAGCAATTGGGTTTGTTGCGCAACCAATATTTGGGCTTCGTGTATCAATTCCACCATCTTTTGCCTGAATTTTCTTCTTTGGAAAACGTAATGATGCCTTTGTTAATCGGAAAAAAACCGAAAGCAGAAGCCGAAGCGCAAGCGGCGGTGATGTTGGAAAAAGTCGGTTTGAAACAGCGTATGCTGCACCGTCCGAGCGAGCTGTCGGGCGGCGAACGCCAACGTGCGGCGATTGCCCGCGCGCTGGTGACGCAACCGAAATGCCTGTTGGCCGATGAGCCGACGGGTAATCTTGACCGTAAAAATGCGCAGAATGTTTTAGACATGATGTTGGATTTGAAAAACGAATTCGGCACCAGCCTGATTGTAGTCACGCATGACGATGAATTGGCTGTGCGTTTCGAGCGTGTGATGACCATGCAGGACGGGCGTTTGCAAGAAAAATAATCCATATGGCAAATGTATGTAAAACGGTATAATAGGCCGTCTGAAAGATAGTTGGGAAGCGACTTTTTTCAGACGGCCTCTTTCGTGAGAAAACAAAATGAATGCGCCCAACGATTTAAATCAAGCAGCGGCGTTGGCTGCCACACAATTTTTGCAACACTACGCATCCGAAGATGCGGCCTTAGTTGCGCCTTATATTGAAGCCTTATTCAACGCGCTGCAAAGCGGGCATTCTTTTATCTGGCTCGACGATAAGGAAGCTGCAGCCTTAAAACACGCTTCTTTAGTGGTTGGCGCCGCTGGTGAAACGCCGCTGGTGTTAAACGGCCGGCGTTTGTTTTTAGGCAGGCTATGGCAGCTTGAACACGACTTGGCCATTGAAATCAAACGGTTGGCAACGGAACCCGTTGATAATGTTAATTGGTTGCAGGCTTCGCAAAATCTGCAAAACTGGTTTGCCGAAAAAGGCAGTGAAGGGCAGCGCGATGCCGCCGGATTGGCCTTGTTGCAATCCTTTATGCTGATTACTGGCGGCCCCGGTACCGGCAAAACCACCACAGTTGCCAAATTATTGGGGCTGATTTGCGATAATGACACATCATTGCCGCGCATTGCCTTGGCTGCACCTACTGGCAAAGCTGCCGCGCATATGGCTCGTTCGCTGCATCGCGCATTGGACGGCTTCGATTTACCCGAACGCACCAAACAGCATTTGTTGTTGCTGGAGGGGCAAACCGTACACCGTTTGCTTAAACTCCGCCCGCCGAAAATGCAGTCAGCTTTCCATATCCGACAGCCACTGCCTTTGGACGTATTGGTAGTGGATGAAGCATCGATGCTGGATTTATCGCTGTCGCTGCAATTACTCAAAGCCATACCGAGCAGCTGCCGCGTTATCTTTTTGGGAGATGAATTTCAATTGCCGTCGGTCGGGGTCGGGGCAGTATTGGCAGCTTTATCACGTGAAACCGTCTTAGACGAAGATACTCATCACCGCTTAAGCCAATATCTGCCGCAACATACATTTTCCGTTGCTGAAAATCCGCCTGCTTTGTCACAAAACATAGCACATTTGCATGTCAGCCACCGCTTTGGCGCGGACAGCGGCATCGGCTGTTTGGCGCGGGCGGTGATTTCCGGTCAAAGTGAAGCGGCATGGGCGTACTTTGAGCGTTTTCCCGATGAATTGCAGGTATTGCATGCCGATATGAAACATCAGGCCGAACTTTTATATAGTAAGCATGATAAATACTGGCAGGCAGTAGACAGCAATAATATTGCGTTGGCATTCGGTCATGCGGCGGATGTGGTTGTATTAACGGCATGGCGGCAGGATGCGGATAATTTCAATCAGGCGTATTTCCGCCATTTGAAGCGTCAGCAGCGCATACCGGCCGATATCCCGTGGTTTGCCGGACAAATGATTATGGTGACGCGCAATGACTACATATTAGATGTATTCAACGGTGACATCGGCCTGATTATGCCAGATACGGAATCGGCTAAAGGTTTGGCGGCTTATTTTCCATTTTCAGACGGCTTCAAAAAAATCCCCATAAGCCGGCTGCCTGCATTTGAAGCAGCCTTTGCTATGACGGTTCATAAAAGCCAAGGCTCGGAGTATCGGGAAGTATGGCTGCTGCCGCCAAGCATCGACACGGCAAAAGAAAGCCGTGATGTGTTAAATGGCTTAAATAATGCGGTGTTGTACACAAGTATCACTCGTGCGCGGGAGCGTTTTGTGTTTTGGGGTGACAAAAAAAACTTTGAATGGGCAGTCAAAACACAGAAAAAACGGCAAACTGCATTAGATGAGATGATTAATACGCTGTTTTAAAAAATTAAACCAAACTACATTATATTTCTTTTTATGAAATTTTTAGTAGCTTTGCATAAATTTTGAGGCTGACGCAGATTAGCCCCAAACACCACACCATTCCCGCAGCATTTCAAGCTGCCCGGACGGTGTGCCGAAGTCAAAGCGGAACCCGCATTCTTTCAA
>NZ_PXYY01000099.1:0-830 GCF_003013245.1 Neisseria iguanae | reverse complement strand
ACCCCATTGTATTTGCGCAAGACGCACTTCGCCCGGTTCCAACAATTTCCAATGCCGCCGATAGGGTTTTGACGGTCTGCAAAAAACTGTGAACGGTTGATGCGCTGATGCGCGAACCTGCCTCGCATTAAGCACGCCACAGCCCCTGTCACTACCGGTATAAACAATGCTGTCAGGTGTTGTTTGTTGTTTGACAACCGGAAATAACGTATCCTTCCCGTTATCCCCCGCAACAAAATACAAATTATCAATCAATTACAGTACCGAATTAGAAAAACGGGCAAAACGGCAAAACGGCGGTATGGCGCGCCATATTTTGGCCGGTGGCAAAGTGGTATGGATACGTCGGGCCGGCCCGCATAATCCGGCATGGCGCTATTGGTTGATGGGTATGCTTGCCAAACTGTTGCATGCCAAAGTGCTGACGCCGGTGCCGAATTTAGGCGGGCCGGCCGCCATCGCGATTGAAACTGCCCGTTTGAACGAACTTTCGGCCGCAGGTATTTACGTGCCCAAACTGCTGGCACGGCAGGCGAATGCACTGATGATCAGCAATATCCCCGGCAGCAATCTGCTGGAGCGCATCAAGCAAGAAGCCATCCGGCATGATTTAAGCAGCTGGCATGCCGGCTTGCTGGCCATTTCCCATGTCCACGCCAAGCGGCAGTTTCTCAGCCAAGCCTTTGCCCGCAATATGGTTATCCAAGGCAGGCGGGTGGGTTTTATTGATTTTGAAGACAATCCTGCCGCTGCATTGGATATTATCCAATGCCAAAGTCGCGATTGGCTGTGTTACCTGCAATCGACGCTGCTGATATTACAGCGGCAAA
>NZ_PXYY01000098.1 GCF_003013245.1 Neisseria iguanae | reverse complement strand
TTCGTTAATTTCTAGTAATACGGTACGGTTAAGCCGCACAAAAGTTTGAAAGGTGATAGGCCTTTTGAGATTTTGCAGGCTTGTCTTTCCCAACCTGTCGTGTAAACAACGCGGCTGTTTGCTACAGTTCAGGCCGAAAAACAATCCCTGTTTTTCAGACGGCCTTTTCCTTTTTCTTTTCTTAATGAATAAACGGTTAAATCAATCCGTCAATCTTGCTGACATTTCCGATAAAAACGAATCAAGCCGTTTGTCGAGCTGTCATGCGTTAAGCCATGGGCTTGGTTGAGCTCGGGCTCGATTTTTTTTGCTAGCACTTTGCCGTATTCCACGCCCCATTGGTCGAATGGGTTGATGCCCCAAATCACGCCTTCAGCGAAGGTGCGGTGTTCGTAGGCGGCCATCAGCATGCCTAAGTTAAACGGGGTCAGGCGGTCAATCAGGAAGCTGTTGCTCGGGCGGTTGCCGGGGAATTCTTTGTGCGGGGCAAGGGATTCGCGTCCGGCTTTGGGCAGGTCGGCCAATTCGGCACGGGCTTCTTCCAAGGTTTTGCCTTTCATCAGCGCTTCGGCTTGGGCAAAGGCGTTGGCCACGGTGAAGCGGTGTTGGCGGCCGACTTGGTGCGGCGTGGTCATCGGCACGATGAAATCTACCGGAATCAGGCGCGTTCCTTGGTGCAGCAATTGGAAATAGGCGTGTTGGCAGTTGACACCTTCTTCGCCGAACACGATGCCGCCGGTTTTGTGGCTGACTCTTTCGCCGTCAACTGTGCGACTTTTGCCGCAGCTTTCCATGTCCAATTGGTTGAGCCAGCTGGTGAAGCGGCGCATGTTGTGGCTGTAAGGCACGGTGGTATGCCCTTCTGAACCGTAAAAATTGTTGTACCAAATGTGCAGCAAGGCCATCAATACGGGAATGTTGCGGCGCAGCGGTGTATTGAAAAAGTGTTCGTCCATGGCGTGTGCGCCGCTTAAAAACTCACGGAAGCGCGTTTCTCCCACGGCTACCATCAACGGCAGACCGATGGTTGACCATACGGAATAGCGGCCGCCGACCCAGTCGAACATGGCAAACACGCATTCGGCCGGAATGCCGAAATTTTCTGCTGCGGCGACATCGCTGGAAATGGCGCTGAAGTGGCGGGCGATACCGGATTCGGGCAAGCCGGCGGCTTTATACCAATTGCGTGCGGCGTGGGCATTGAGCAGGGTTTCGGGTGTGGCGAAGGATTTGCTGGCAATGCTGAAGACGGTTGTTTCAGGATTGAGCTTTTCCAGTTTTTGCGCGATGTCGGCGTCGTCGGAATTACTGATGAAATGTACGCGCACGTTTTTACGGTAGTCATATAGCGATTGCGCACACATCTGCGGGCCTAAGTCGGAGCCGCCGATGCCGATGTGGACGAAATCAGTGATGCGTTGGCCGGTGATGCCGGTGCGGTCGCCGCTGATAATGCGCTCGGCAAAGGCTAGGGCGCGGTTGAGTTCGCGGTGGAGCTTGGGGATGATGTTTTCGCCGTCCACCATAATCGGCGCGGCGTTTTCGGACGACCTCAAAGCAGTGTGCAAGGCGGCGCGCTGTTCGCTGGTGTTGATTTTGTCGCCGCGCCGCATGGCTTCCATAGCTTCGGGCAGCTTGGCGGCTTCAGCCAGCTGACATAAAAGAACAATGGTTTCTTCGTTGATGCGGTTTTTACTGTAATCGAATAACAAGCCGTGTAAGGTTTCGTGCATGTTGTCAAAACGATCCACGTCTTCAGCAAATTGGTCACGCATGTGGATGGCGGCCGTGGCTTTTTGATGCTCGGCAAGCTGTTGCCACATTTCGGAGAACGTCATAATTTATCCTTCGGTTGAATAACGGCAGGGGCAAATCAACTCAAATTCCAGTCAGGCAGGAAAAAGTGATTTATCTGGCTCATTGGATGGCCGTCTAAAAATAGAATCATCCATATTAACAAATCATACGCCGGTATTGTTGCAAAATTGTGATAATCAGATTCATTTTGATGAAACCAGTTAACAACCTTATCAAAATGCGATGATTGTGCGCATATGGCGATTTGTAGTGTAACAAAATTTTAAAAGGCGGGTAACTTGGTCTTTTAAAAAGCAAAAATATTGAAATAACATGTGTAAAAACAGTGTTTTTGCTTGATTCCCATCAAAGCTTTGTTAAAGAGTGTGATGACATCGGTGTCTGCTGTGTTATTCTGCGTAATATTACTGAAATAACTCAGGTTCGGAAATCGCAAGATGGCTACAATTTACGATGTCGCCGCTCGGGCGGGAGTGTCGCCGAAGACGGTCAGCCGGGTGATTAACGGTGATGCGCCGGTCAGCGGCAAAACGCGTGCCAAAGTCGAAACAGCCATTGCAGCCTTGGGTTACATCCCTTCATCGGCGGCCAGAGTCATGCGCTCCAGCCGTTCGGGGATGGTCGGTTTGATTACCGGTGCGATTTCGCGGGTCGGTGAAGTGGACTGCATTCACGGTTTGCCTGATGTCTTTTTGATGAAAGGTATTCAGCAAAGTATCCGGGCGCAAGGCAAAACCCTAATGATTGCCGACATTGACAACCGAGCCGGCATCGAGCCTTTAATCCGCGCCTTTATGGCGCACCGCGCCGAAGGCATTTTGTATGTGGCGCAATACCATCAGGAAGTGGTATTGCCCGATGTCGGCCACGCGTGTCCGATTGTGTTGGTAAATTGTTTCGACGTGATCGGTACCCCGTCAGTTTTGCCTGATGATGAGCAGGGACAATATGATTTGGTGCGCCAAATCATCCGCCACGGCCACCGCCGTATTGCTTACGTCACCTTGCAGCCGGGTATCGAAGCCACGCCTTTGCGTGTGGCAGGCTATCGTCGCGCGTTGGCCGATGCCGGTATCGTGTTTGATGCCGATTTGGTACAGACGGGGTATGCCGATTTTAATTACGACAGTGCGGCTTTGGTGGTGGCGGTTGTGAAATTATTGGTCTTACAGCGGCCACCGACTGTGATTTGCTGCGGCAATGACGAAATGGCGGTCAGGGTGTACGGCATTTTGCGCACACGCGGTTTGCGTGTGCCCGAGCAGATTTCGGTGGCCGGATACGACAACCACAGCGCGATTGCCGAAACACTGTTCCCGCCGTTGACCAGCACCGAATTGCCGTATTTGCGCATGGGTGCGCTGGCGGCGGAAATGTTGTTTTCAGAAGAAGACAGAAAAAACGGCCGAGTGTTGAGAGTCGCAGGGGAAACGATTTGGCGCCGGTCGGTCACGACATTAAAATAAATTAAATTTGAATACCAGCAGGCGGCAGGTTAGAAGGCCGTTTGAAAAAAATTGTTGCAATCACACGAATCAAGCCTGAGTGGGCAGGCAGGGCAACAAAATAAAGCAGTACCCAGGCGTTCGCTGCTTTCTGAGAAAATTTTTTGTTTCAGTATATTTTAATTAGTCAGGAGTAGACTCCAATGAAGATATCCCCGCAAGTGGCGATGACCTTTCGTCAGATTATGCTGATGAACTTCGGTTTCTTCGGTATTCAATACAGCTTCGGTTTGCAGCAGACCGCGATCAACCCGATTTTCAGTTTTCTTAATGCCGACCCCGGCCAATTGCCGATTCTCAATATGGCCGGCCCGATTACCGGCTTGCTGGTGCAGCCGATTATCGGTGCTATGTCTGACCGAACATGGATTCCGGGCTTGGGTCGCCGCCGTCCGTATTTTCTGATTGGAGCAATCGGTTGTAGTTTGTGTCTGTTTATTTATCCGCATGTGACCGCGCTGTGGGTGGCTGTGTTGCTGTTGTGGCTGTTGGATATTTCCAACAATACCGCGATGGAACCGTTCCGCGCCTTTATCGCCGATACCGTGCCGGAGCACCAACAAGCCAGCGGCTTTTTGATGCAGTCTGTGTTTACCGGTTTGGGCATTACCTTGGCCAACGTGTCGCTATATATTTTCCAGCAAATCGGTTGGTTGCAGCAGACTTCTGAAGCCGGTATTCCTTACTGGGTATTCGGTTCGTTCTATATCGGTGCCGTCTGCTCCATCGGTTCGGTTTTGGTGACGGTTCTTTCTACGTCCGAACACGAGGCTTCTGCCGAAGAAATGGCTGCGCTGAAAGCGAAAAAAGAACAGTCTGCTATTGGTGAAATCTTTATTGCGATTAAAGAAATGCCGTTTGCTTTATGGCAATTGGCTTTGGTTTACCTGTTCCAGTGGTATGCCTTGTTTATCTACTGGCAATACATTTCTCATAGTATCGTGCAATCGGTGTGGAACGCGACTTCCGCCGACAAAGCCGCTTATGAACAAGCCGTGGCGTGGACAGGTTTGGTCAACGGTTTTTACAACATCGTGACCTTCATCTCTGCTTTCGGTCTGATGTGGATGGCGAAAAAATACGCTGCCAAATACGTGCATGCTTTTGCCGTGACACTGGCTGCCTTGGCCTTGCTGGCGATTCCGCACATCGGCAATAAATATCTGATGTTCGCGCCGATGATTGGTTTCGGTATCGGTTGGGCGTCGATGATGGGTGTGCCGTTTATGATTGTGGTGCACTCGATTCCGAAAGAGCGTTATGGCGTGTACATGGGTATTGTGAACATGATGATTGTGATTCCAATGCTGATCGAAACCGTGACTTTTGGTTGGCTTTACGACATTTTCTTGGACTCGAATCCGGCTAACGCCATGACTTTTGCCGGGGTGTTTTTGGCAATTGCTGCCTTCCTGACCTTGCTGATTAAAACCAGCAACAAACCTGCCGGGGCGGAAAACAATGCGGTTTAACCCTTTGCTGTAAACCATAAGGCCGTCTGAAACATTTCAGACGGCCTTGCCTTATATTAAATCCACTTCAAACACACCGCGCAAAGCATTACTCAAGCAGATGGTTTCGGCGCGTTGCAGCATGGCGCGCGTGATATGGCTTTCACACACCTGATCTGCGTGTAAATAACGCGGCGGATTGTCTAAGATTTCTTGGCGCATCACGCCATTGAGAATATCCAAATCTAAGGCGGGGGTGTGCCATGTGCCATTGATTTTGACAAATACATTGCTGCGGCCGCCTTCGAGCAGCAGGCCGTCTGAATTGAACAGCAGGCTGTCGAATGCGCCGTGTCGGACTGCAGTTTGCCACGCATCATCGAAATGTTCGCGGCGGGTGGTTTTGAAGCGGCGAACGATATCGCGGACCGGTAAGGTTTCATCGCTGATGATCGCAGCCTGTCGGCTGTTGAGTTCAGGTAAGGGTGAATGGGTCAATGTCAGTTTCCCGCCGTTATCGGGAAGCAGGGTGATTTTCAAACGTTGGGGTTCAGACGGTATTTGCGTCAAATAATCGCGGATTTGTGCGGCAGCGTCTGCGGGCAAAGGCAGATTCAAAGCGTACGCGGCAGCGTTCAGACGGCCTAAGTGCCGCGCCAATAAAGCACATTGGTTTTGCTCGATACGCAGCGTTTCAAAAATGCCGAAATCCGGCCGAAAATCAGTAAGAAAACGCGCTTTCCAGCCGCATTCTGCCCATTCCGCTCCAGCTTGGCTGTCGATGACAATGCCAGATCCGACACCGTATTCAGCGTGGAAATCAGCAGCAAATTGGTCGTTTTCAGACGGCCTAAGTGCCAGTGTGCGGATAACCACGTTGAACACGCCCTCGAAGCCCAAGCCGCTTTCGCAAGGATTGAGAAAACCGATGCTGCCGGTGTATAAGCCGCGCGGTGTGGTTTCGAGACGGTCGATGATGTGCATACTCATGCGTTTGGGCGCACCGGTAATCGAGCCGCAAGGGAAGGCGGCGCGGAAAATATCGGCGGCGCGGGTGTGTGGTCGGGCTTGTGCTTCAATCGCGCTGGTCATCTGCCACACGCTGCCGAACTGCGATACCTTAAACGGCTCGGGCACACGCACAGAACCGGTTTGCGCGATTTTGCCCAAATCGTTGCGCAACAAATCGACAATCATGATGTTTTCGGCACGGTTTTTCGGGTCGTTGTGCAAACCGGCGGCACGTTGCGAATCAAGGCCGTCATTCAAGATCGGCGCAGTGCCTTTCATCGGTTCGGTGGTGATGAGGCCGTTTGAACCGATTTTGAGAAAAAGCTCGGGTGAAAAGCACAAAGTCCAAGTATCGAGGCCGTCTGAATCAGGTAGGTGGCACAAGGCAGCATAAGGCACGGGTTGGCGCAGGCGGCGGTATAAATCAACCGGGTTGCCGTAGGTATCGAAATGCAGGCGGGTAGTGTAGTTGATCTGATAAGTGTCGCCGCGACGGATGGCTTCGTGAATCTCGGCTACGGTATGGAGATAATCGGCTTCGGCGACATTGTTGAGCGGTGTGCTGATGCCGCAAAACAGGCCGTCTGAATGCCTGTCGAGCCATGTTTCGGGGTCAGTCGCGCCGCAGCGGGCAAACCAATGCACGGCCAAGAAACCGCTTTTTTCTGCAGGCAGGCTCATCAGCGGCAAGCCGAAAGCGTAGTCTGCACACAACAGGGCAAACCAGCCGTTTTGCCAACCCTGCTGCAAAACCGCATCCAGCGCGTCAAGCTCGTGAGCGCTTAAGAAGCTGCTTTGTTGATAATTTTGATAATATTTTGCCTGGCCGGAAACGGCATCGTCGAGAAGTGCGAAAAAAGACATAATAAAAACAAATAAGTGAATAGATTATACAACAAATTTACATAAATTAGCAGAAAAGAGCCTATGCATCATAAATTTGTAAGATTATGTAGTCCGTAAATGCGGAAAAGCGTTAGAATAAGCATAAGAGGAAATCATACCACTAAAAAACTTTTTCCATGATAGGAGTTAAGATGACAGAAAAACAACTGCAACCTTTTGAAGAAGTGAAAACCGACAAAATGGAAAAACAGCTGGAAGTATTTGAAAAATCCGTTTTGGAGTACGAAGGCCAAGTCGTTTCGGAAGATTCCAATTCCGCACCGTTGCCGGCAAGCTATCCTTACCGCCAACGCATGCGCCGTGCCGTGTATGAACGCGAAAAGAAAAAGCTGCAAATCGAATTGCTGAAAGTGCAAAGCTGGGTCAAAGAATCCGGCCAACGCATTGTGTGCCTGTTTGAAGGACGCGATGCAGCCGGCAAGGGCGGCACCATCAAACGCTTTATGGAACACTTAAACCCGCGCGGCGCACGCGTGGTTGCCTTGGAAAAACCAACCAGCACCGAGCGCGGGCAATGGTATTTCCAACGCTACATTACCAACCTGCCGACTGCCGGCGAAATGGTTTTCTTCGACCGCTCATGGTACAACCGTGCCGGTGTCGAGCGTGTAATGGGTTTCTGCAAGCCGAACGAATACATGCTGTTTATGCGCCAAGCACCTGAATTCGAGCGCATGCTGGTGGCCAGCGGCACCTATCTGTTTAAATTCTGGTTTTCCGTGAGTCGAGAAGAGCAGTTGCGCCGCTTTATCTCCCGCCGTGATGATCCGTTGAAACATTGGAAACTGTCTCCGGTGGATATCCAATCGCTCGACCGTTGGGACGATTATACCGAAGCCAAAGATGCCATGTTCTTCCACACCCACACCGGTGATGCGCCATGGACAATTATCCGCTCCGACGACAAAAAGCGCGCGCGTCTGAACTGCATCCGCCATTTCCTGCACAGCTTGGACTATCCGGGCAAAGACGAAAAAGCCATCGGTAAAGTCGATGACAAAATCATCTTGTCGCCTAATGTGCGTTACCAACAACAACACATGGAAATCGGTCACGATTAATCTGCACTGAAGTTGATGATTCAATGCCGTCTGAGACCGGATTTAGGATTTCAGACGGCCTTTTTATTCATTATGTTATGAGAAAAGTGAGCCAAATCACCAGGAGAAGATTATGTTTCACAGAACCTGGCAAACGGCTTATAAAGACATTGAGATTATGATGCATAACTCATGGAATTTTTGGGCACGATGGTGGAAGAAATTTTTATCAGCGGGCAGCAAGTGCATTATCTGAAGAAAAATTTTTGTCTTCCTAGAAAACGCATATTGGGCTAGCCAAAGATATTGAAATCAATAGTACACAAATTAGCGTAAAGGTCGGCAACAGCCCAAACGGCATGGGCGTGGCTTGTCAGATTGTAATCAATGGCGAATATTATGATGGGAATAAAAAAATCTTATTTGCCGAATAGGGATGGGCCGTCTTAAAAATACAGAAATGTTTTTCAGACAGCCTTTGGTTTGTAAACAGGAAATTTTTAACAGGACGGAAACCTGCCTCCCATCCGTTTGGCAGGACGGGGTTAGGGGAAGAGTGCTGTGAATAGGCTGTTTTCTTTAAAAATTGCTGCTCCATAAAAACAAGGCCCAGGCCTTTGCAAAACGCGTAAATTTTCAGAAACCTGCAATCCGTCATTCCCGCCTACGCGGGAATGACGGGCATAGATTTTTTGGCTCAAGTTGAGTTTTGGGAAAGTGTCAGGTCGGCTAAAAAACATTTAGAGGCTGAAGCAGATTAGCAGTCGTGTCAGACGGTAAAAAAGAATATAACCAATTGCAAATTAACAAAGAATGTCCAAAGAAAACTCCTCCGGTTTTTCGTACCGGAAGCCACCGCCCGTGCAGCCGCTGATATTTATTGGGCTATGTTGTCCTACCGCCGCCCGTGCAGCCGCTGATATTTATTGGGCTATGTTGTCCTACCGCAAAACCCGCCAAGCGGCTGCCTGTCATTTGGCGCAGGCAGCCGGCGGGGTTTTCAGAGGCCCCACCGGGCCGGACGGAGGTTGTTTCGGCGGTCGGCGTAAAGGCAAACGCGGAC
>NZ_PXYY01000097.1 GCF_003013245.1 Neisseria iguanae | reverse complement strand
ACGGCAGCTTTGGTACTTTGGATTTTTAAGCCTTTTTCCGGCCAGTTGGCGGTTAATCGAATCCAACAGTTCGGAAAGGGTATTGTTTTGCGCCAGCCGGTTACGGTAGCGGCAGAGTGTGCTGTGGTCGGGCATGCCGGGTTCGTCAAAACCGCGGCAGCGCTAAAAGCCGGATACGGGTAACAGTGCTGTGTCCGGGGTCGGATAGGCTGTGCCATCGGCCGGGTTAAACGGCGTTGGGCACGGACAGTCATGAACAAGGGGGACGGCTGCCGTTGTGGCGGGCATAACGGCTTTTTGCTGTTCGGGATAACGGTTGTCGGCCGGTAATGACGTGGATTTTAAGCAATGGAAAGCGGTCGATATGCTTGGCAGGTACGGCTTCGGCGGTTTGTTTGAAGAAGCGCTCATGGAGAATATCCTCTAAATTCTATTTGATATGGGCATTTTACGAGAATTTAGAGGATTTTAGGGGTTTTACAAAGGTCTCAGCCCTCATTTGCGGGCTTTTGTATTGTTTATTAATTTTGTATTTTAATTATGCCCAAAATATGTTTTAGCTTTTTAAGTAAATATGTTTCAGCAGATAAATTCGTGAGGGCAAAAGATCGAATAAAGTTAAGATGAAAAATTTCAAACTTAATAAATTAAATGCGGTCTGAAATCTTTTAGGCAGTATTTAATTTATTTCTTTTTGTTTGAAACCGGTTCACAGCCAGTTAAATCAGGCTGTTGGCATTTTTCAGTATGGCCTAAGCTATCCATCCAAATAGACATTGTGTATCCACTATAAGTAGGTTTTGCGGAAAGTAGATAGCGATGACCGTTTCTTTTATCTTCTAAGGACCCGTTAAATTGATATCGTTCAGCAACTTCATTATCAACTCCATAACTTTTGGGGTTAGCTTTGAAAGCTTCCAGTTCAGTTTCAATATTTAATGATGGATTTTTGACCAGTTTAGTTTTAATTTGGTTATTTACACTTATTAAATCTGTATGTGCTTGAGATAAATAGCCTCGTTCAATATAACGATTATAGGAAGGCAGGGCAATGGTTGCCAAAATACCGATAATAGCAATGGCAATCATGAGTTCGATTAAAGTAAAACCTTGATTATTTTTCATATTATTCATTCGATACATAAGATTGAAGCATGACGACAGTATTATTATTTTTACCCCATGCTTTGGCAGTAACACGATAAATGATGCTGCCTTGTGAGGCATCGGTACTGATATATTCAATAATATATACAGGAGGTTTGCTGACATTTTCAGTTTTAATGTCTATAACACTTTCACCATTTTCATCAATATAAAGTTTTTTACCTTCTCCACGCTCCCATGCATTGACCTTCCATGCATTGTCTTTTATTTTTTCCACATCAATAGCATTGCGAATTTCATCGGGAACAACAGCATCGGGTGTTGCGCAGAGTCCTTTTGTTTCAGCTCCACCAATTGTTCCGATACACTTGGCTTTAAAAACAACTTTTTTCCCATCAAATTCCAAAATTTTGTCTTCGCCTTTTTGTAGTGCAGCTTCAGCCAAGCTTAGGGTCAATTTTCTATCTGCTTCATTGGTACTGATCCGTTGCTCGGTATTGTAAGATTGAACAGCCGTAACAACCAATAAGGCAATGACGATCATAATCATCAAGACGATGAATAGAGCATAGCCTTGCTGAGAAGATTGGGATCTAAAATTCCTTAAATAGAGTGATTTGCGCATACGTTTCCTCCTCTTACTGCAGCTTCAATATTGTAGGTATTTTCCTTATTATCACTCAATTGAATTTGGATTAATGCAGGTGTGGTTCCATCATTATCAGATTCTGTCTTTTTTCTCAAAGTATTTTCACGTCTGAATGTTTCTTGGCTTGAAGAGTCTGCTGGGTTTTTACAGTTGTTTGTGTTATCTATATATAGATAGCTTATACTCATTGAATTAATATCTCTCATTAAAAGCTGTGGATCGTCCCAATTACCTGTCTCGTTATTTAGTTGAAAGCGGTATAAACCTTCTTGTTTGTTAAAAGAACCAACGGTATATGCAAAAACTATATGTTGTAGCATTGAGATTGCACCATTCTTTTTGTCATCTGTGATTTTTAAAGCTGATTTTGCAGTAGGTAAGTCTGTAATATTAGCGCTTTTGGCTATGCTGGTGCAGCTGCTGGCAATGTTGGCATTGCTGCCGCTGGCATCTGTGCCGTATTGGAATAGCAATGCATCGCCTGTTTGAGAGAAGCCTGAATAGCCGATAATACCTTTTGAAATTGGAACCATTTTACCGTTGACGATATTACTACGTAAGGCAAAAGGAGCTTTGGAATCATCAGCTACTACAGTGGTGTGGGCATAGTTAGCCATATTAAAACAGCCAAAGCTACCTGCCATACGTGCATCGCGAACCAGTAAAGTAGAAGCACTGCGTAAATCCTGTTGAGTGCTTAAACGGGAAGTCGCTGCATCATTTAGATTGCGTGCAGTAAAGTAGGTTGAGGTTACCGCTATTAAGACAATCATACTTAATGCGCTGGCGATCAGAAATTCAATCAGGCTGAAGCCTTGCATTTTTAGCGGGTGAGCAAAAGGAGGGCGTTTGTTTTTCATTGTCATTCCGTAACGCGTGACTGGTGAGTATAAACAATAAAGTTTCCTGAGCTTGTTAAATCCTTGTTGTTTTGCTTTTCTTCAGCATCGATTAACCATAGCACTTTAACAATAGTATCTCCACTGCCACTACATTTGGCATCAAAAGAATTTTTATAAGTAGGCGAATTGCCCGAGTTGTCCTGGCAAATAGCAAAATGAACTTGATGGGCATCAGGAAGTGCCGAAGATAGTGCATTTGTGAACGAAGTGATTTGGGCGGAGGCAAGCTCTTGCTTTGTCATTTCCTGATTGTTTTTATATACCCCGGTTATTTTTTTGCTATTACTGGTGAGGTAATGCTGATAAGATTTAAGTGTTCTACCGGTTTCTATACCGGAACTATCGGTTTCGGCTGATAACAACGGATTAACCAGCATTCCTTCAATCAAATTTTGCGTAATTTGGGAAACGATTGTTTGTGTTTCCCCCTCACGAACGCTGGAAACGGCGCGTAATTGTACGGAAAGCAATGCGAGAATGCCCACCGCGAGCACAAACATAGAGATTAAAACTTCGACTAAAGTCATGCCGCGTTGATGGTTTTTCAGACGCTCTTGCTTTTTAAGAGAAGGTGTTATTGTTTTCATCATTTTCATTTTTTAGAATATTGACAGATATCACGTAAATCAGATTTTGCACAGATTTCTACACGACCGCTACCATTGATGAAGAGTACGCTAGAACGCGCTTTTTTATCATTGTCGCTGTTTGCGTTGGCATCGGTTAGAATGATTTGAGTATAACCATTCGGGCTAGGGAATGTATCTTTTTCAGAAGGAGATTTGTTCCAATGAACAAAATTGCCGTTAGGCAAAAAAGTCCAGAGAGTGATATTATCAGTAGTTTTACGGCCGCCAAAAGGATAGAAATAATAATTGTGTGTAACGCGGTTGTTGTCTTTACTATTCAAGATAATGGCACGTAAATGAATATCGGTTGCACGTTCGTATCGTTTGTTTTTATCGCTATCGGCAAATGCCATTAAACCACTATCTTTATGGCTATAATTGCATTTTCCATCAGACTTACCGTCTTTTTTAATTTGAACCGGACAAACATAAACAGGAAGATTCAGGCGAACAGCTTCGCTGCGGGCGAAGCGCAGGAGATTGGCGATTTGTTCCGCATTGCTGGCTACTCGGCGCGAGGCAATCCATTGGCTCATGTTGGGAAGGGCGATAATGGCCATGATTGCGATGAGGGCAATTACGACGAGCAGTTCGATAAGAGTAAAACCTTTTTGTTTGGTGTGCATGAGTATCGGTAAGTCTGGCGTAAGTTTATCGGCAATGTGTGGTAATGTTTGATTTTATATTTTATATATTGGTTTATATCATATATATGAAATGCGTGGAGTGCATAGTTTATTCTAAACGATATTGCAAGCATTGCCTAATAAAATATGAAAAATGCTTAGTTCGGTGGTGAAATCTGTATCAATCTTCCATCAATGAAGCTTCCGGTACGTAAGCAGCGTTGTCAAATTTGGTGAATTGTCCCATCCAAGTGAGATGGACTTTACCTGTCGGGCCGTTACGGTGTTTGCCGATGATACATTCGGCCAAGCCTTTAAGCGGTGATTCGGGGTTGTAGTATTCGTCGCGATACATAAACATAATCAGGTCGGCATCTTGCTCTATGGCACCGGATTCGCGCAAGTCAGACATCATCGGACGTTTGTCGGTGCGCTGTTCGACGGTACGGCTTAATTGCGACAAGGCAATTACCGGTATTTGCAATTCTTTGGCTAAGGCTTTGAGTGAGCGGGAGATTTCCCCCAGCTCGGAAGCGCGGTTGTCTGACCGGCCTGATCCGGACATCAATTGCAGGTAGTCAATGACAATCAGGCCGAGTTTGCCGTTGAACTGGCGCGCTAAACGGCGGGCACGGGCACGTAGTTCTAGCGCAGTCAAACCGGGGGTTTCGTCAATAAACATTGGCGCGTTGGTGAGTTTAATCACGGCTTCGTTAAAATTGAGCCAATGTTGGTCTTGGAGGTTGCCTGTTTTCAAAACCTGTTGATCAACGCGGCCTACGGAACTCAACACGCGCATCACCAATTGCGCTGCGCCCATTTCCATTGAGAACACGGCAACGGGTAATTGTGCTTTAATGGCGACGTGTTCGGCAATATTGATGGAAAACGCGGTTTTACCCATAGATGGGCGGCCTGCCACAATAATCAAATCGCCCGGTTGGAGGCCGGAAGTTTTTTTGTCCAAATCGATAAAGCCTGTAGATATGCCGGTAACTTCTTCGGGATTTTCACGCGAATAGAGCATGTCGATTTTGGCGACCACTTCGTCCAACACATCAGGCATGCTTAAAAAGCCTTGCTTGGATTTGGCGGTGCTTTCAGCGATTTGGAAGACTTTGTTTTCGGCTTCATCCAGTAATTGCCCCGCATCGCGACCTTGGGGATTGTAGGCGCTGCGGGCGATTTCAGTGCCGACTTCGGCCAGTTGGCGCATAATCGATCGTTCGCGGACGATTTCGGCATAGCGGCGGATATTGGCGGCAGAAGGCGTGTTTTGCGCCAAGCTAATCAGGTAATTGAATCCGCCTGCTGATTCCAGCTCGTCGTTACGTTCTAAAGCTTCCTGCACGGTGATCACGTCAGCCGGACGGCTTTCGTTAATCAGTATGGAGATGACGCGGAAAATCAGGCGGTGTTCGTGGCGGTAGAAGTCTTCGCTGGTGACAACATCTGCGATTCTATCCCATGCTGCATTTTCTAAAAGCAGGCCGCCCAAAACCGATTGCTCGGCTTCCATGGAATGCGGCGGCAAGGCTAAAGCCGTGACTTCACAATCTTCAGGCGGCATGTCAAGATAATCGGTCATGGCGTTTAATTCCCCAAAAATGCTTTGAATAAGAGACTGCAATTATATCGTAGTATAAGTTTAATTGGTTTTTTAAAGCCGGGACAGGTAGAATAAGGAATGTTACCTTTTACGGGTAATGCACACGACCAAAAGATAATATCAATAAATAGGAGTATCAACATGGAACACAAACTGCCTAAATTGCCATATGCTTTGGACGCTTTGGAACCACATCTGTCTAAAGGAACACTGGAATACCACAAACCTACATCACTAATCTGAACAATCAAATCAAAGGCACTGAGTTTGAAGAAATGCCTTTGGAAGAAATTGTGAAAAAATCTTCCGGCGGCGTGTTTAACAACGCAGCCCAAACTTGGAACCACACTTTTTACTGGTTGGGCTTCACGCCGGAAGGGCAACAAAAACCTGAAGGCGAATTGGCTGCAGCGATCGATACCAAATGGGGTAGCTTTGAAGCATTCCAAGAGACATTCAACGCTTGCGCGGCCGGTACATTCGGTTCAGGCTGGGCGTGGTTGGTGAAAACTCCCGGAGGTGACTTGGATTTGGTATCAACTTCTAATGCGGCAACTCCGCTGACTACTGGAAACACTCCGTTGCTGACTTGCGATGTTTGGGAGCATGCTTACTACATCGACTACCGCAACAGCCGCCCTAACTACCTGAAAGGTTTTTGGGAAATCGTGAATTGGGATGAAGTAGCCAAACGTTTTTCTACTTAATGTTAATAAGTAAATGATAAAAAAAGGCCGTCTGAAAGCGATATCGCTTTCAGACGGCCTTTTTTCAATTTATAAATTTAATTAAGGATTCAGGAAAAAAAATATCAAATCAAGATATTTCGAATCATTTTTATTAATATTTTATCAAAATTTTCATGACAGTAGTTAAACCTAAATTCCGTCTATTTAAAATGCAGGTAAAACAGATCCTTCGAAATACTATGGAATTTAGACAGCCGGCCTTTGGCATAGCTTCATCAGAATGATTCGGTACCGTCAATATGCTGCTTCCCACGGGCAAACCCATTGGTATCATGATAGACACAGTAATGCTTTTTATAGGCCATATCCACAAAATCATCGGATTCAAACAAATTCAAAAAAAATTTGCTTCTTTACGAGCAACTCCACTACACTGCACTGCGCCACGGCACCGAGTCGATATCAAATACTTATCAGCTACCCTGCAATCAGGAGTTAGCGGGAGAAAACAAATTATGGATATTCTTGATAAACTGATTACACTGGCCCAAGTATCCGGCCGTGTCGAAGCCCAATGTCTGTTCAAGGGAGAATGGTATGTCCGCCACGAAATGCGCTGCAAACAAGCAATGGTACATATCGTAGTAAAAGGTGAAGGATACTTGAAAATAGACGGGCAAGAGAATATTCGGGCATTGAAAAGCGGTGATGTGGTGTTTTTTCCGCACTTATCCGGACATATATTGAGCAACCATCCGCAATGCTGCAATCCGTCTGCAAAAGTTGAAGTTATACCCAAAAAGCCAGTAAATTTGAAAAGAGCAGGCGGAAGTTGTGCCGATATGCATCTTTTTTGCATGCGTTTTAAATATGATGAACAAGCTGATTTGTTAAGCAACCTACCTAATGAAGTTTTTCTGAATATTGCTGATGCCTCACTCGGGAAACTAATCGATATTTTGCAATGCGAGGCCGAAACAGCACAGTATGGTGGTGTAGCTGTCATTAATGCATTGGCCGAAATTCTGTTGGTGTTATTGGTTAGGGCCTGTCTCAGCCAGCAACAAGCTAAGCTTAATGGCTTACTCGGCGGCTGGCAGGACAAACGTTTGCAAAATTTGATTACTGCCATACTAAACGAACCCCAACAAAGCTGGACTGTAGAAGAAATGGCCGCTGCAGCCAATTTGTCACGCGCACAATTGATGAGGCTTTTCAAAGCCAAAATCGGTCTCAGCCCGCATGCTTTTCTTAATCACATCCGGTTGCAGCAGGCTGCTGTCAAGCTGAGACAAAGTACCGATTCTATCTTGTCTGTTGCCTTATCAGTAGGTTTTCAATCAGAAACTCATTTCGGCAGAATATTTAAAAAAAAATACGGCATATCCCCAGGACAATACCGCTGCAGTAATGGTAACCTGGTTATTGATGAATAACACCTGTTTCTAACAAAGCCAATCGTAGGAGAGCTGGAGGATACAGATATATTGAAACAGTACAGACCTATAAAATGCTGCCATACTTAAACTCAAAGAGGATTTGATAAAGCTCGCTGTCGTATTGTTTATAATCTATGCGTTTTGTTACAGTATTAAAGATAAAAAGGCCGTCTGAAAAACAGCTGACGCCATTATGGTAGATTGGGTTGAAACCTGTCTGCCTTTGATTCTTTCCTCTGCCCTATGAATTACCGAGGTCATTCAAAATCCTGTGTCAGTTTGAATTCTACAACCGGATAATGCCGTCCGGCCGGCCGTCAAAACAAACCGCCAACTGCGGGAGCGTCTGCCCCCGGTTTGCAATCGGCATCGTCCATTTTTCCCCGAAGCCTTACCGATACCGCCATATAAAAGCTTCAGCAGGCCGGTTTCATTGGGGAATGCGCCTTGGGTTTTGGCCAGCTTCCGAAACTGGCGGTGTACCGCCTCTGCCGCATTGGTCGTATAAATCGGTTTGCGTACGGTTCCGGGGCAGCGGAAACAGGCAGACAGGAGCGGCCGTTTGCTGCGCCATGACCGTATCACTTTCGGGTATTTCCGCTCCATTCCTCTTCCGGTCCGTCCAAAGCCGCTTCCGCCGCTTCGCGGTATATTGGGTTTCAGCCTTTTGGCCTTTGCTGGCGACACAGCGCAAACTGTTGCGGATTTGGCGGGTGACGCACAATTGTACTCCGGTTTGCGGAAAGATACTGCGAACGGCTTCGTCAAAACCGGCCAAACCGTTTGCGCAGGCTGTTAGAATGTCTTTGATGCCGCGGTTGTTCAGGCCGGCCAATACTTCCAACCAATAACGCGCGCCTTCGCTTTCGGACAGGTAAAGACCGGGCAGATTACCCGGAAGTACCGCCCCGAACAGGTCTGCGCCCCCTCCAAACACAAAGGCATCAAACCGCAGCACCGTCATCCCGCCGAAGACCGTAAAACGGCGGCAGCCTTCACACCCGCCGGCGCGCCATTTCCAAACCCCGGCAGAGAAAATACGGCAGTGGCGCAGGGACGGAAAGGGAAGTAGCGGTTCGGACCGGTCTCGAAGAACGTCTTCTGTCCTTACCTCTCCCAGAAAAAAGGTTGGTGGCGCATACCAACGGACTGATCCGGCTATCCTTCCCGAAAGGGGCGGATTTTAGAAGGGGCTGTATTAGATTAGCCCCAAACACCACACCATTGCCGCAGCATTTCAAGCTGCCCGGACGGTACGCCAAAGTTAAAGCGGAACCCGCATTCTTTCAAGGACAGCGGGCAAGATTTACGGCCAACCTCATTGTATTTGCGCA
>NZ_PXYY01000096.1 GCF_003013245.1 Neisseria iguanae | reverse complement strand
ATTCCGCTATCGCCGTGCGGCTTATTTTGGTTTATTGAAAGTCACTGCGCAAAGTCATTTGAAGGCGGTTTGTATCAACCTGCCGAAGGCTGCCAACAGGCTTCGTGTGCCTGCTGCTGTCTGAAAAGGGGGGGGGATATGTTCCAAAATAGGGAATCATAGGTAATTATGGGGCATTTAATATTGAAAAAAAGCGTACGTTAGTCACCTAAGTACGCTTTTTTTGATTATGGGTTGGGTTTTGTAAAGGTCTCAAGCCGTCTGAAAACAGAAATATGCTTCAGATGGCCTTTTGATTCAATGAGTTATCAAGTCGGTTCGGCCATTTGCAACGCCTGTTGGATGTCTACTGACACAATCCGCGACACGCCTTTTTCCTGCATGGTCACGCCGACGAGTTGCTCGGCCATTTCCATGGTCAGGCGGTTGTGCGAGATGTAGAGGAACTGGGTTTGTGCCGACATTTCTTTCACCAGGTTGCAGAAACGCGAAGTATTGGCATCGTCCAACGGCGCGTCCACTTCGTCAAGCAGGCAGAACGGTGCGGGGTTGAGGCTGAACAGGGCAAACACCAAACTCATGGCGGTAAGGGCTTTTTCACCGCCGGAGAGCAGGTGGATGGTGCTGTTTTTCTTGCCGGGTGGGCGTGCCATGATCGACACGCCGGCGGTGAGCAGGTCGTCGCCAATCATTTTCAGCACCGCTTCGCCGCCGCCGAATAAGGTCGGGAAGAAGGTCTGCACCTTTTCGTTGACTGCATCGAAGGTTTCTTTGAAGCGCGCTTTGGTTTTGTCGTCGATTTGGCCGATGGCTTCTTCAAGCAGGTCAATCGCGGTTTGCACATCTTCGCTTTGGCTGCGGTAATAGTTGTCGCGTCCGCGCGCTTCTTCCAATTCCTGCAAGGCGGCGAGGTTGACTGCGCCCAAGGCTTTGATTTGTTGCGTGAGGCTGCCGATTTGGTTGTTCAATTCGTTCGGACGGCCTGCTTCTTCGGCCAAAGTTTCCAACTGCACCAAATCAGCGTTGCGTTCGGTCAGGTTTTGATGGAAACGCTTGGCATTAATCAGTGCTTCCTGCTGCCGGAGCAGCGCGGTTTGGGTAGCCGCCTGAAGCTGCGGCAATTTGGCCTGCAAGGTTTGCTGACGGGCATATTGTTCTCGGCCTTGTGCTTGGGTTTGGTTCAAGGCCTCCTGTAAAACGGCATATTCTTCATCCAGCGTCTGCGCGGCCTCGCTTAATTCTTCGAGCTTAATGTGTTGCTCGTCCTCCTGCATTTCGGTTTCATAAGACAAGGCGAGTTCTTGCTGGCGTTCCTGCCAGTCCAAGGTTTCTTCGTCCAAACGCCCAAGTTGCTGTTGCAGATTGTGTTTTTGCTGCTGCAGTTTGTGCACGGCCACTTCGGCCAAACCGTAGCGGCGGTTGGCTTCGAGCAGGGCAAGTTGTGCCTGTTTCAGACGGCCTTGCTGGGTTTGAAGGTCGCCGGAAAGCCGGTGTTGCTGGTGTTCCAACTCGGCAACGGCTTCAAGCAGGGCGGCGATGTCATTTTCGAGGCCGTCTGAAGACTGGCTCAGAATGGTTTGCTCTTTTTCAAGCTGTGCCAATTCCTGTGTAATGTGTTCTCGTCTGATTTGGCTTTGGTTGGTGCGCGCCAACAATTCGGCGGCTCGCTGTTGGGCCTGATGGTATTGACGGGTGTGTTGTTTTTGCTGCTGGGTTAGATTTTTATGATAATTTTCAGCGGCTTGTAACTTTGCTTGTGCTTGGCTGAGGTTTTGTTCGGCAGCAGTCAGCTGCGGCGCGGTTTGGGCAAGCTCGGCGCTGAGTTCGTCCAAACGGGCTTTTTGTGCAATCAGGTTTTCTTGCGCGGGCTTGGCGTAAAGCAACACGCTGACTTTATCGACCTGATGGCCTTCGGGCGTAAGCCAGATTTGCTTGCCGCTCAAATCGCTTTGATGGGCAAGGGCGTAATCCAAATTCGGGGCGCACAATACGCCGTCGAGCCAATGATACAAGGCCGTCTGAAAAGGCGGCTGGGCTTGGATTTGGTTCACCAAGGCTTGCACAGGCAAGGATTTTTTCAAGCCACCGGACAATTTGTCACTCAACCATGCGGCCTGCTTGGGTGGCAAGGGCGAAGGCGGGCTGAAGGAATCAGGTACGGCACGCGCGTGCAGACGTTCGGCCAGCACCACGCCCAAGGCGTGTTGCCAGTCGCTTGGTGCGCTGATGTGTTGCCACAGCTGCGGTGCGTGGTCGTGCGTGGTGGCTTGCCAAAAATTGGCCGCTTCCTGTGCTTGCGCCAATAATTGTGACAAAGCCTGCTGCTGCGCTTGTAGCGTAATGTGTTGCTGCTGGAGGGTTTGAAAGCGATTTGAGGCCGTCTGAAAACCGTCGCGCAGGGTAGTTAATTGTTCTTCAGCAGCAAGGATTTGTTCTTCGTAATGTTCTTGCTGGCTTTGCAATAAGGAGGCTTGTTCTTGCGCGGCAGAAGTTTCACTGTCGTCAGGCAGATTTAGCGCTTGGCTTTCTTCCTTCAGACGGCCTTTGCGGGCTTCGTGCTGCTGTATGGTTTGTTTGGCGTGGGCAAGCTGTTGCTGCTTCAAAGCCAATTCGCGTTTGATGCGGCCGGTTTCGTCTTGCTGGGTTTGATAGGCGGCGTTGAGCGTGGCTTGGGCTTCTTCCAATGCGGGCAGTTGGGCTTCGTGTTCGGCCACCTGCATGGCCAGCTCGGCCAGCTCGGTTTGTTTTTCTTCGTTTTGGATGTCTGTGTCTTCAAACTGGGCGCGGATTTGCTGTTGCTCTTGATGAATGCGCTGCAATTGTGCCTGTGCAGCTTGGCGGTCGCGCTCAATGCGTTGGCTTAAGCTGCGTTGATGGCGCATTTGTTCTTCCAAACGGGCAATTTGCTCGCGCAACACGCCGCGGCGGTTGCTCAAGTCATGCACATTTTGCTGCCGGGCTTGCTCGGCAGCTTGTAGGGCGTGTGCTTCGTCCATCAGGGTTTGGATTTGCGCGGCTGTTTCGTCTTGTCGCGCTTGCAGCGATTGGTGTTGCGCGGTGGCTTTGTCGGCGGTGGCAAGCGATTGTTGCCATTGGGTATAGTCGAGTAAATCCTGCTGCTGGTTAAGCTGAGCGGTGAGTGCTTTGTAGCTTTCGGCGGTTTCGGCTTGTTTTTCCAGTTTTTCTACCTGGCGTGCCAGCTCGCTTTGCAAGTCTCTCAAACGTTGCAGATGTTCTCGCGTGTCTTTAAGACGGCCTTCGGTTTCTTTGCGGCGTTCTTTATATTTGGACACGCCCGCCGCTTCTTCTATATAAGCGCGCAATTCTTCCGGTCGCGCTTCAATGATACGCGAAATCATGCCTTGTTCAATCACGGCATAGCCACGCGCGCCCACTCCAGTACCCAAAAATAAATCAGTAATGTCGCGGCGGCGTACGACTTGGTTATTGATGTAATAAGCAGAATCACCTTGGCGGGTGAGCTGGCGTTTGATGCTGACTTCGGCATATTGTCCCCATGCGCCTTGCAGGGTGTGGCCGCTGTTGTCAAATACTAATTCCACGGAAGCGCGCGGCGCGGGGCGGCGGGTAGCGGCACCGTTGAAAATCACATCCTGCATGCTTTCGCCGCGCAGTTGTTTAGCGGAGGCTTCACCCAATACCCAGCGCACGGCATCGATCACATTTGATTTACCGCAACCGTTGGGGCCGATCACGGCGACAAGCTGCCCCGGCACATGAATGGTGGTTGGGTCGATAAAAGATTTGAAGCCGGAAAGTTTGATGTGGGTAAGGCGCATAGTTTTTTTGGAAAATAGGTAAAGGAAAAGATGTATTTTAACGGAAATCAATCAAAGTTTTGCAGGTTTTAAGAAATTAAATGCTCTAAAAATCGGCTTTTATCGGATTTTATATTTAATTGGAATGGTGTTGTTTAAATGTTGCAAATTTCACAGAGAAGATAAATCAATTATGTTTTATGCATATTTAAAAAATATAAGAAAACCTAATAAATCAAATTATTATGGAATTTTTTGAACTGTTAAATAATATTGCCGAAATAAGAATGACAACCCAGTTCCAGTTACCTATTGTCTGATTAAATTACCGTTGATATTCACTGGGAATATTAGCAGTTTGAAGCGTATATCATATCGTATGAGGGTTAATATCGGGCACGGTATCAGATGTTTGATATGACCAATGAATAATAAATTTGTGCGCAGTCTTGGTGATTTGCATATGCGCGTTTTGAAGAATTTAAACTATTACAAACAATAAATGGGAGCTTAAAATGTTGAAGTTTCGTAGCTTGTTATGGGGGTTGTTGCCGGTAATCATGTTGGTTGGTTGCGCGCATCAACAAAGGGAAACATGGGTAGATACAACAGAAACCGTTTACAGCACTGATGTGCCGGAAGGTCGTTCTTCTGTGGTGTTCTACCGCCAAGCCAATGCGCTGGAAGGCGCTGCCGTGAATATTTACGTGAATGGTGAGTATTCAGGTTCTTTACAGCCTAATGCCTACCGTCAAGAATTGATTTGTGCCCAAAACCAAAAATTATTTGCCGACTTTACCCGTCAAGATGCAGCATACTATAAAAAAGCCAACTTGGGTGATTACTATAACCTACCTGAGGCTGCCGTCTCTTTCTTTAAAGTTGTCGACAACGGCAGAGGCCAACCTGTCTTACAAGGCGTCACACCTGAACAAGCCGAAGCAGAAATGAAAGGTGTGAAACGTCAAAATCATACATTATCCCGTGTTGTCAGCCCTGCCAAATGTGCGCAAATGTTGAAAAAATATAATTTGCAAGCTTCTGCCTTGTTTAAGTTTGACCGTTCCGACTATAAAGACATGTTGGAAAAAGGTAAGCAGGAAATTGCCGCCGTATCTGAAGATATCCGCCAAAACAAAGCCAAAGTAAACAGTATTGAAGTTATCGGCCATACCGATCCGGAAGGCAAGCCGGCTTATAACCAAAGCCTGTCCGTTCGCCGTGCCGAAACCGTAAAACGCGCACTGGGCGAGAGCGGTTTGGATTCGAACCTTATTGCTGCTCAAGGTCGTGGTGCTCAAGAATTGCTGATTAACGACTGCCGCAAACGTTTCCCTGCAAACGCCAAGGCTCGTAAGGAATGTGACCAACCTAATCGCCGTGTGGAAATCATTCTGCACGGTGAGAAATAATGAACTATAAAAAGGTAATCAAAGAAATGTCTAAAAACATTACGTTAAAAATCAATAACGCTAAAGAAACCGTTGAAACCGTTAAATTTCAGACAGCCTCTGGTGAAGTATTGCGCATTCCTGCACAAGCCAAGGTGAACTACCAATTTATCGATGAGACTACTCAGTTCGGCCCTGAAAACATCATGACCAAACGCGTCGGCGATAACTTAGAAGTGGCTTTTGAAGGTTCTGATATCAGCAATCCTGATCTGATTATCGAAGGTTATTACTCAAGTGAAACAGATGCCTCTAAAAGCAGCCTGTTGATGGGTCAGCACGAAAACGGCGGTATGTACCCGTACGTTCCGGAAAGTGCTGAACCTGCTGATGCTGTAACTATGTTAGCGGAGGAAGTCGAAGCAGGCCAAGCATTGGGCGGTGAAATCATCAATAGCCTGTGGGCGCCTAATCCGTTGTGGTTGTTGGCGTTGCTGCCTTTGGGCGCGGCTGCTGCGGCATTGGCTAAAAATCATGACGATGATAAAGACAATAAAGCAGCAATTACTGTTGATGCGCCAAGTGACTCGTCTAATGCCAAGCCGACTATTACCGGTACCGTTGATGATGTGGAATCTGGTCAAACGGTGACATTGACCGTAACCGATGCCGGCGGCGCAACCCAAGTAGTGACCACTACCGTGAAAGCAGACGGCACTTACCGGGCAGAAGTACCGAACGCATTGCCGGACGGCAACTACACAGTTGCTGCCGAAGTAGCCGACAAAACCGGTAACAAAGCGAATGCGGCCGACACCGGCTCGATAGACACCACTGCGGCGATTACCGTAGTGGCACCGGATTTGACCAATGACAACACGCCTTTGATTAGCGGTACCGCTACCGATGTCGAAGAAGGCCGGGTAGTAACATTGACCGTAACCGATGCCGGCGGCGCAACCCAAGTAGTGACCACTACCGTGAAAGCAGACGGCACTTACCGGGCAGAAGTACCGAACGCATTGCCGGACGGCAACTACACGGTTGCTGCCAAAGTGACCGACAAAGCCGGTAACGAAGCTGAAGCCCGCGACGACAACGGCGGCAAAGGCAACGTCATCGACACCACCGCGCCGGCGATTACCGTAGACGTACCGGACAACAGCAGCGACAACACCCCGGCAGTCACCGGCAAGACCGACGCACCGGAAGGTTCGGTAGTAACATTGACCGTAACCGATGCCGGCGGCGCAACCCAAGTAGTGACCACTACCGTAAAAGGTGACGGCACTTACTGGGCAGAAGTACCGAACGCATTGCCGGAAGGGCCGGTTACCGCTACGGCCGAAGTGGAAGATCCGGCCGGCAACAAAGGTAAAGCCACCGACAAGGGCAACATCGACACCACCGCGCCGGTTGTAGCTGCTGAAGACAATACCGTTGAAGAAGCTTCCGCGGCGGCTGTTACAGGTGTGATTAAAGTGACTGATCAATCTATTGCCGGTATTACTGTAGGCGGTAAAGACGTAACTGGTGCGACCGAAAGCATTCCTGTTGTGATTGCGACAAAACTGGGTACTTTGGCTGTTACGGGTTACGATTCGGTGAAAGGTGAAGTGTCTTATCGCTATACTGAGAACGGTAAAGCCAAAGACCACAGTGCAGGTGATGATTCTGTTAAAGACAGCTTTTTGGTTGTGGTACGTGATGCAGCTGGTAATACTGCGATGGACAGCTTGGATATCCAAATTACCGACACTGCTCCGGTTGCTTTGGGTGATGTCAACAACATCGCTGAATCAAGTGGTTCTGTGAGCGGCAACGTGCTGGATAACGACAGATTGGGTGCGGATACGCTGGTATCTGTTGCGGCAGATTACACCGTAGGCCGATACGGCTTGTTGAAACTAGGTGCAAATGGTGAGTATACTTACACATTAAATCCTGACAACCCTGTAATTAAGGCCTTGAATACCGGCGATACGCTGCAAGACACCTTCACATATGCCGTAACCGATGCGGATGGTGACAAATCGACTGCAACCTTGACCATTACCATTAATGGTGAGGATGCCGATAAGTCCATCATTGGCACGAATGGTTCTAATACCATTACCGGCGGTACTGGTAATGACGCGTTGATTGGTGATGCCGGTGATTATCAGTTGATTATCAAACCGGGTCATGACTACAACGTAGCGGTGATTTTGGATACTTCCAGCAGTATGGCGAATTACAAAACCTCTAGCGGTGAATCATACATGGAAATCGCCCGCAAATCATTGCTTAAGTTGGCGCAAGACTTTGCGGGTCATGACGGTAATTTGAATGTTACCCTGTTTGCTTTCAACACAACTTCTAAACAAGTGATCAATATTAGTGATTTGACTGAATCTAATGTTGATCAATTGGTTGTGAAGATCAAAAGCTTGGTAGCTGGCGGTACGACCAATTATGATGACGTGTTCCGTGATGCAAGCTCATGGTTCAACCAAGTATCAGGAAATAATTACAAAAATGTAACTTACTTCCTGACTGATGGTCAGCCGACGACTTATGGGGATACCGGTATGGTGAAATACCGAGGTTACATTACCCAAGAGGGCATTAACAAAGCGTTGGAGAGCTTTGCAGAGTTATCAAAAGTATCAGATGTTCATGCAGTAGGCTTCTCGCAAGGTGTTCAAGCGAATATGTTGGACTTCTTCGATAATACCGTTCCAGATGGCCATTCGTTGAGAAACAACAGCTTCTACTATAACACTTATCCGTTTGCCGTCACTTATAGAGGTTTGGCGGGTGAAGCACAAGTGGTATCAACGCCTGGAGAATTCGATGCAGCTTTGGAAAGCGGTACGGTTGAGCGTGTGTTGAATGCAGTATCCAGTGATACGCTGCATGGAGGAGAAGGCAACGACATCATCTTCGGTGACAGCATCAATACCGATCACCTGAGCTGGACCAACGGTATTGCCAGTATCCAACATACCGAAGGCTCTCATGATGGTATGGGCGCCCGCGCGTTGACCGAATACATCAAGTGGACGGAAAACAGCGGCAGCGATGCGACCGAGCAGCAAATTGGCGATTATGTTCGTGAGAACTGGGTCAAATTGTTGGACAACCGTATTGATGGCGGTAACGATACCTTGGTTGGCGGTTCTGGTGACGACATCTTGTTTGGCGGTGCCGGTAACGACACCTTGACTGGTGGTGAGGGTGCAGACAAGTTTGTATTCTTGGCAAACAGCAATAGCGGTCACGATGTCATTACCGATTTTGAAGCCGGCGTAGATAAAGTGGTATTTGCCGACTTGATCAGCCCGCGGCAATTGGAAAACGCTGTTTGGGATGACGCGAACCACGTCTTAAGTTTTACCGGCGTGGCGAAAGACGGCCAAACTTACCAAAACAGCATTACCTTCCAAGGTTTGTCTGCCGGTGAGACACTTGAGTCTGTGTTGCAAAACCATGTTGAAACCCTTGGCTGATAACACACAGCCTGCCAAAAAGCCCTGCTGAAAAGCAGGGCTTTTTTTGTCTTGATTATTTTGATGATGGGGTATATGGCTGATTAAATCAATTATGACAACAGGGGGTAGGTCGGATTCTTGAATCCGATACTTGCTTAAAAAGTACAGAAATCGTTTAAATTCAGGGTAAAGTTTGCCCTTGTGGGAAAATATCGGATATGGGGTATTCGGCCTACCTCGTGTGTCTATTTTTGAGTAAATCAGTTATAAATACAGGAGGCCGTCTGAAAACAAATGTGATATGTTTTCAGACGGCCTTGAGTCCGCATTTCAAATGCAACACTTGGCTGTTCCCGATTGTACCGCTTTCAGAAACAAATTAACCGGAGAATCATAATCCGGCATTTTTCCCCGACGGCGGTTGGGGGCATCTTCGACTGCCTTAATTTGTTGCCTGCCGAATTTCCTGAAATCCGTTCCTTTCTGGAAGTATCGGCGTATCAACTGCCGGTATTCCCTACCGGCCCCTTTCCCCAAGAACGGCAGGGAGGGCAGAAGTAGGTTTGGGCCCCAGCGCTTTGGCAAAGGTTCTGTGGCGGTAAAACGCTTTGCCGTTATCCAATGTGACGGT
>NZ_PXYY01000095.1 GCF_003013245.1 Neisseria iguanae | reverse complement strand
TACGCTACCGCGTAAGGACCGGCATACCGTGGGAAGGCATTCCGCCCCCTTTGGACAAAGCAAATTCCCTGTTGCGCACTTTCTACAGATGGTCGGGAAAAGGAATTTTTCAAAGCATCCCCAAATCCTTATCTGAATTTCCCGGTATGGAATCGGTGTTTGTGGAGGGCAGTCACATCAAAGTCCGCCAGCATGCAGCTACAACCGTTGGTGAAACCGGTGCTGTCGGGCACAGCCGCAGCGGCAACACCGCTAAAATCCATTTGGCGGTTGATGCCGATGGCAATCCTGTCGGTTTCAAGGTCACCCCCGGAGCGGCCAGTGACATCACAACCGCACCGGAATTGTCAGATAAGATTGATTTGCCGCCAACCGGAATGCCGGCTGCCGACAAAGGTGGTGACCCGGATACGTTCGGGCAACAGCCTGCCGGTATGGGTGTGAAGCCGGATATTCCTGATCGGAGAGACAGGGCACGGTTGAATGTATCCATGGATGGGTACTTATGGATGGGTACTTGTATAAATGAGGCATTGGGTTGGGAATGCCTTTGAAAATTTGAAGCATTTTCGTGCTGCCGCTACCTGCTACGACCGCTTGAAGCCTCACGACGAAGGCATAGTTGCCTTGGCATGTGTGACGGCTGCCCTTATGATAAGGAATTGGCAGGACACCCTAGTTTCGACGCAATTTTTTCCCATACCGCTTCCAAGGGAATTTCACCGAGCAAACGCGTTTTATTATCGGTATTAATGCTTTCCGGATGGGGCAACTCGCCGAAATCGCCGGCCCATACCACGTCCGCCTGTTCCGAATAAGGCCGCCAACGGCTTACCCATGTCGGGCCGAACAAGGCAACTTGCGGTTTGTCCAAAGCTGCCGCAATGTGCATGGGCACGGAATCGACGCCGAAAAAAAGTTGTGCGCCGTCAATGGCTGCTGCTAATTCGCGCAGATTGAGCCTGCCGCCCATGTCCCACACGTTCACGCCTGACGGCACATTCAGACGGCCTAAAATCTCATCAAGCATATTGCGTTCTGCTTCATCGGGCGCGGCCGTCAGCACCACATTACAGCCGTGGTCAAGCAAAAGCTGCACCACCGCCGCATTTTTACCGTCTTCCCAACATTTAAACAACCAACGAGAACCGGGATGCACCAACACATAGCCCTCACCGCGCCAGCCTTGTTCGCGCAGTTTGGCTTCCCAACCGCGCCGTGCCTCACCGCTTACCGTCAACAATACTTTCGCGTCACCGCAATCCCCGCGCGCCAACAGTGGCGGCAACACCGCTAAATGCCGCTCTACGACATGATGGCCCGCGTCCAAATCGGGATTGATGAAATCATGGAAAAACCGCCATGCCGCATTGTCGCGTTTTTTATAATCCAAAGCCACACTGCATTGGGCGCAGAATTTGGCAATCACTGCCGTGCGCCATTGGTCGGACAAGTTAAACGCCCAATCATAACGGCGTGCTTTGAGCAGTTTGAACAAATCAGCCTCATGCTTGATCTGCGCTTTGACCCCCTGTTTTTTCCACGACCGGTCTACGCTGAAAATATTTAAAATATCAGGATTGTCGCGGATAATGTCTGCTGTTTCCTGATACACCAGCATATCGACTTCGCAATCGGGAAAACGCTGTTTGATGGCGGCCACCACCGGCGTGGTGAGCAAAACATCGCCGTGATGGCGTAATTTGATGATTAAAATTTGTTTGGGGTCGGTGAGGGACATAACGACTTTCAGACGGCCTATGGCACAAAATGAAGAATGATTCGCAATTGTAAAACGAATAGAAATTTTAGGGAATGTCTCCATATAAGTTATTCAATTTGGGGCTCAGGAAGAAAATCTAATCCAAAGGCATATTCCGTGACATTTCCAACAAAATTGCATACAGGTTATCATGTCTGTGATTAAAGCGGAATTCCGTTTCTTTCAGGTGCCAATAAAACGTCCGTCCGGATACGCCGTTAAATTCAACCATCCTGTTTTTTGCATAAGCCCAAAATGACCCCATTCCGCTGATATGCCGAACCCCTCCGGCAAGCCCGTTACCTGCGTGACGGACACGGAAGTGTTTTTCACAGCCCATATCAACCAGAACCACGCCGGCCACCGGTATTGGTAACGCCTTTGATAGGGAGATAGCCCCGGATAACCTTTTGCAGCATGACTTTTGAAGCACCGGGTACGGTTCCGGTACGGACCTTGTCATCACGCTTCAATATGCCCAATACGGTGGTTTTTCCACCGGTTCCCCGAGCCCGTTTGCCACGAATGCGTCGGGCACCGGAATAAGGCCCATCCGGTTCGGTGATACCTGAAAACAGGGTTTGCTTCCCACATTCGTCAGCAATACGGTGCCGCAGTTTGGGGAACGGGTTGTTGGCACTTCGGACACTGGCTGCCGTTAATCCGGCTGTGTCGGAAGCAGTCAAATCTAAGGCAGAAAGGTGTAATATTTGCCGGAATTTCTGCCCGGAAAGTTTACCGGCCTTTGGGTACTTGTTTTTAATATACATATCATAGGCTTACCATAAAGTTTTATGAGTTTTCTTCTTAAACCCCTTCAATTTTAATTGCCTAGCCTTGAAATTTTGTAACTTCATGTAATCAATAAAACCCTGTTTCTCCTTCCGGACGTGTCTTAAAACGCTTATGCAACCAAAAATACTACTCGGGGATTTCACGGGCGCGCGCTTCGATAAAATCATTCATACGCTGTGTGTCTGCCACCACATCGCCACCGGGAAAGTTTTCCCACGGGGCGTAAAAGCGCAAGGTTACGGTATCGTCCGCCTCTCGAAACGGAACCGCCGGAATCACTTTGGCCTTCGCCATGCCGGCAATACGGCTCAAACCGGTGATGGTGGCAGTGAGGAGGCCGAAAAAATCGACAAAAATCGAATCGTTTTGGCCGAAATCCTGATCGGGCAGATAAAGAAACGGCGCATCGCTTTTGGGCAAATGTAGAATGACGCTGGCACAGACCATTTGTCTCGCCGGCGGCTGTTTTTGGGGCATAGAAGCCTACTTTCGCCGCATTCACAGTGTATCGGAAGCAGTTTCGGGCTACGCCAACAGCTGCACCGAAAATCCTTCTTACGAAGATATTTGCCACCGCAACACCGGACATGCAGAAACGATATAAAGTGGCCTTTGACGATGAAAAAATCAGTTTGACTGATATATTTATATTGCAATACTATTTCCGCATCATCGACCCGGCCTTGCCCAACCGCCAAAACAACGATGTCGGCAAGCAATACCGTACCGGTATTTATTACACCGACACCGCCGATGAGCACCGCCGATGAGCCGGTTATCCGTGTCGCATTGGCCGCCCAGCAGCAAAAACATGCCATACCGATTGTGATTGAATGCGAACCCTTACAACATTTCTATCCTACCGAAGACTACCATCAAGATTACTTGGGCAAAAATCCCAACGGCTATTGCCATATCAACATCCTTTTGGTACACAAACCTTTATCCGCCGACACTGTCACACCGCGCGCGTTCGCCGGGCCGTCTGAAAGCGAGATTCAGGCAAAACTGGGCAGCGGAGAATATTACGTCACCCAACAAAGCAGTACCGAACGCCCGCTGACGGCCACTCGTTCGGGCCGGGTATTTTAGTCGATATTGTCAGCAGCAAACCTTTGTCCAGCTCTGCTGATAAATTCGATTCAGGCTGAGGCTGGCCCAGTTTTACCAAGCCGATTGCACACGGGCATATCACCGTGCTGGGGGATTTGAGCCATGATATGAGCCGTATTGAAGTGCGCAGCAAAACCGCCGATTTGCATTTGGGACACATTTTCCCCGACGGACCGCAAGAACTGGCAGGCGGCCTGCGTTTTTGTATCAACGGCGCAAGCCTACGTTTTATTCTGTTGGACAAAATGGACGAAGAAGGCTAGGGCGAATGGGAATACCTGGTTGAGGCCGTCTGAAACCTGTTTCAAACATTAAACCAAGGCCGTCCGAATGTTCAGACGGCCCCGATATCTATCTTGGCGAACCGATTAGGCAAATCTAAAAATATTCTTTTAAATCAGCAATATTATAAAAAATAAAGCGGCAAAAACATCCCATTGAAACCACACCTAATCAAATCCGCATCAATTATTTGATCACCACCGGCATAACGTTCACCGGCCACGGCGCAGACAGTTTATTGTTGGAACGCCGGCTTGCTGGTTAAGGGAGCATCCGGCCTGTTCAGCAACATCCAAACCAAAAAATTAGACAGACTTAAAAAACAGACCATTCGAATTAATTTGAGCGTATTCGGAGAATTTTAAGACATTTTGAAAACACATAAAATCACCACTGAGAAAATCGAACAAACGGTATTAGTGGTGGATTTAGCTGCCAAATAGCCTATTCACGTCCAAAACCATGAACGCCCCCTTGTATGGGGTGTAATATATAAGGCCGTCTGAAACAGATTCAGACGGCCTTGCCGACTTGGAAACATTAAGCTTCATTCGGGTGAATCAATCCACCCGTTGATTGTCGGCCGCATTACAGCAAACCCGGCTGGCCCAGCGCAGGGTCGGTTGCGCGTGCGGCTTGCGCATCGGCAACAGTCATGCCCAAGGCTTTGGCCACGCCTTCGCCGTAAGCAGGGTCACACATAAAGCAGTTGCGGATGTGGCGGTATTTGATGAAATCTGCCGCATCGCCCATTGCTGCAGCGGTGTTGTCAAACAAGGCTTGTTTTTGCGTGTCGTTCATCAGGTTGAACAACGCGCGCGGCTGGCTGAAGTAATCTTCATCATCTTCGCGGAAATTCCAATGAGCAGCATCACCGTTGATTTTCAAAGGCGGCTCGGCAAATTCCGGTTGCTCCTGCCACAGGCCGTAGCTGTTTGGTTCGTAGTGTTTCAAGCTTCCATAGTTGCCGTCAACGCGGTTGAGACCATCACGGGCGTTGCTGTGAACCGGACAACGAGGTGCGTTCACCGGAATCTGATTGCGGTTGACACCCAAGCGGTAACGTCCGGCATCAGCATAGTTAAACAAACGGGCTTGCAGCATTTTATCCGGCGACACGCCGATACCCGGAACCAAATTGCTCGGCGCAAAAGCCGCTTGCTCGACATCGGCAAAATAGTTTTCCGGATTTTTGTTGAGCTCGAATTCACCCACTTCAATCAACGGGTAATCGCCTTTCGGCCATACTTTGGTCAGGTCAAACGGATGATAAGGGACTTTCTCCGCATCCGCTTCCGGCATGATTTGAACATACATTTTCCATTTCGGAAACTCGCCACGCTCAATCGCTTCATATAAATCGCGCTGATTACTTTCACGGTCTTTAGCAATCACGGCTTCAGCTTGGGCATCGGTCAGATTTTCAATGCCTTGCTGTGTGCGGAAGTGGAATTTTACCCAGAAACGCTCGCCTTCCTTATTCCAGAAGCTGTAAGTATGCGAACCGAAGCCGTGCATATGGCGGTAGGACCGCGGGATACCGCGATCTGACATCACAATGGTCACTTGGTGGAAGGCTTCTGGCAACAATGTCCACCAGTCCCAGTTGTTGTTCGAACTGCGCAAGTTGGTGCGCGGGTCGCGTTTTACCACTTTGTTCAAATCAGGGAATTTGCGCGGATCACGAATAAAGAATACCGGCGTGTTGTTGCCCACCATATCCCAGTTGCCTTCGTCGGTGTAAAACTTCAAGGCGAATCCGCGGATATCGCGCTCGGCATCAGCCGCGCCACGTTCGCCAGCCACGGTAGAGAAACGGATAAACATTTCGGTTTTTTTGCCGACTTCGCTGAAAATCGAGGCACGGGTGTATCGGGTAATGTCGTTGGTCACGGTAAACGTACCGAATGCGCCGCTACCCTTCGCATGCATACGACGCTCGGGAATCACTTCGCGCACAAAATCAGCCAATTTTTCATTCAGCCACAAGTCTTGCGACAACAACGGACCGCGCGGACCGGCGGTCAGGCTGTTTTGATTGTCGGCAACAGGCGCGCCGTTGCTCATGGTCAGGTGGTTAACAGGACATTTATTCATGGTTTTGCTCCTTGGTATTGCGTTATTAAATGGGAGAATCTTAAAAAAACACGGTTCGCTAACCTGCTTTTATGATTTTTTTTTTATATCATGGCCGGATAATATACTGCCGCCAGATCGGTTTGCGTGACACGGTGAAACAGAATATACACGAATATTTTAGCTATTAAAACTATTTAATCGATTATTTTTTGCTATTTTATCTGTTGTCGACTTTAATTAAGTTCAAATCATTAACATCCTGTCGAAGCAACAGTCCATTCTCATTCATATGTGGCACAAACCGCAGCCATCCGCACAATTTTTATGAAAACTTAAATTAAATGAATAAGATAGAATTCTAGAAAGCAAAATCACCCAAAAACGTGATAAGTTCCTGATATGAAATTAAAAAATAAATATCAAAAGTTCAACAAAATTTCAGAGCAAAAATTCAGCGCAATAATCCGCTGTTCCGCGCTTGAGTTAACCGCTTCCGATACCGCCAAAATAACCGCTATCAGTGTCCGCAGCATCCATCCTGTCTACTTTTGAAAATCAGACTCAGGATTACATCCTGATGCGAACCCAATTCACCCTTGTCCGGCATTGTCGGGAGAGACGGGCCTTAGACGTATCAGGGATAGCGCGGGTGCGGTGCTTCGGGTATAAAAATTGTCTTCGGAATATTGAAACGTAACGAACGTAACAGCGCTATCTATGGCAGGATTGTTCCTGATACATCAAAAACTCCGTTAACCAAAGTGATACGCGGCCACATTTCTGCCGACGGCGAAATCGACATCGATGACCGGAAGGCATATGGTGGTTTTGTAGATATGGGCTATGAGAAGCATTGCCGTGTCCATCATAATGCCGATGAGTTTGCCTGCAGGACGCAGCATATCGATGGTATCGGATCTTTCCGGAATGATGCCAAAAGGCGGCTGTCTAAATTTTATGGTATTTCGAAAGACATGTTTATCTGCATTTGAAGGAGGCGGAATTTAGGTTTAACCACTCTCATGAATATTTTGGTAAAACATTAATGAAGATACTTCGAAATAGCCCGATTTTATTGTTTTTACTTCCTAGTGCTTCCTGACAATGACTTGTCATAAAGGTAGCCACAACATAATACATCCCAAGATAACGGCACTTTCACATTCCTGTTTCAAACAGTCATATCGGGTTGCAATGCCACGATAATTCTTTAATTTTTCAGAAGTTTGCTCAACCGCATAACAGTTCCCCGATAGCTGCCTGTTGCGCTGCTTGTCTTTCTCTGTTAAAGGTTTGTCTCTGCGCGCTTTGCGCATAACGCCGTCTGAAAGCTGCCTTCTTTGATTGGCTTTGACGCCATCGTCTTTATCGGCACAGACAGTTGTTCCAAGTTTGGCGCCTGACAGTAAAGGCTCGAAAAGGTTGCTCTCGCGGGCCCTGGCTGAGGTGATGTGCAATTTCTTTCAGCCAATTAAATACTTAGTTAGGTTCGATAAAAGGATAGCTGGCGATATGCTTGACTGTCATGATTTGGGCTTGTTGGCGGAAGAAGCTGCTCATGGGAAATCCCTCTAAATTCTTTCAAGGTGAATTTAGAGAAGTTTTAGGGTTTTGCAAAGGTTTCACCATTCTTATGACAAATAATTGTCAGAAAGCCCTAAGCCCCATATTCAATTGCAGCGCGCATCCAATAAATAAGATGTCTCACCCGAATCTGCTTGGCCTGCAGCTTTCCCGCTGCCCAAACGTTTGCCCACCAGCACCACACTGCCTTATTCATTTAACAATTCCAAATGGGGCGGAAACGGTAGCCGCGTACATATTGCAATTCATGAGACAAGTTACGCTCTGCCATATTTTCCGTGCATTGATTACCTGCTTGGGTTTGGTTAAAAGTCAGCACATAATTGCCACCCATACCATATCGACCCGATATCTTAGTGCATTCCGACGCAGCACCAAAACCGTCATCGCTATATTAATGGTAAAAATCGCATTGGGATCATAAGGCGAATAGCCGCCAACATCGCTCAAACGCCAAACACCATAAATATTTGGTGCTTCATCCAATGGATTGTCCACCGGAATCACCACCGGGAAACATGCTGGCAACCATAAAGGCAGTTTTCTTCATCTTTATTCTTTCTGAGATGGGTTAAAATCACACAGACTCCATAATGGTTGTTCCTTTTTATGTCGATACTGTAATCGACGATAAAAAGGCCGTCTGAAATTTATGCTGATCGGATGTTAAATTCAATAAACTGCACGATACGTCCATTCCGCAACTTGTCGGAGCACCTTATCAGCTATACAATTTCAAATATTTATCGGAATTTTTGGACACACATGAAAGCAATGATTCTGGCTGCCGGCCGCGGCGAACGCATGCGCCCCTTGACTGACACTTGCCCCAAACCGCTGTTAAAAGTCGGCAAAGAGCCGCTTATCGGCTGGCATTTACGCCGTCTGAAACAAGCCGGAATCACGGAAATTGTCATCAACCATGCATGGTTGGGCGAACAAATCGAAGAAACTTTAAGCAATGGCGCACAATACGGCGTCAACATTGCCTACTCGCCGGAATTATCCGGTGGTTTGGAAACCGCCGGCGGCATTGCCACTGCCTTGCCTTTATTGGGCAATGAGCCTTTTTTGGCCATCAACGGCGACGTGTTAACCAACATCGATTTTCAAACAGCTTTTCCCGTTGCTCAAAAATTGAATCAAAACCAGCAACTGGCACATTTGTGGCTGGTTGACAATCCACCACACAACCCGAATGGTGACTTTGCATTGCTTTCAGACGGCCTTGTTGTATCAGACGCGCATATGGGAGAAGGCTTGACCTTCAGCGGCATGGGTGTTTACCGCCCTGATTTATTCAAAAACACACCTGCCCGTCAAGCAGCCAAACTGGCACCGCTTTTGCGTGCAGCAATGGACAATCAACAAGTCAGCGGCCAAAAACATAACGGACTTTGGCTGGATGTCGGCACCAGCGAACGACTGGCAGAAGCCAACCATTTGGTGGAAGACTGGGCGTAACCTTTATTCCAAAGCTGATGCAAGCACCAGCTGAGACATGGAACCGGCTTAATTTTGTGAGTTGAAATGAACCTATACACTATTTTCCTCACTTCGCCTTTGTTCAAACAAGTAAATATTTAAAATAAATCAATGAATTATACTATATTAAAATCAACCCCCCTCCGACGTACCTCGCCGGATTTAAGACAAGTAGACAGCACATTCCCTTGAGCTCAGCCAAAGCGCCATGAATAGGCGGAAACGAAGGAGACATTCATAAAATTACCGAAGCATGCAAAAGCACCGCCCAACCTTGTCTGCTTGGAAAAAACGGCAAGCATTAACCGGAAGGCCTGCCGCCGCACCACTGAACAGACCATCTAAAAAATTGACCGTGCCCGACTATTCAAAACCGGAAAAAACAACCGGAGCAAAAAACCGTCACGGCTCGCAAAGGGAAGACACGGCTTTACAACGCCAAGACGCAGAACAATACCCCGACGATTACCAACGGGAAAGAGCGGTTCGCTTTAACTGCACCCAACGGGCG
>NZ_PXYY01000094.1 GCF_003013245.1 Neisseria iguanae | reverse complement strand
GAAAATGTTGAACTGCATATTATGGGAGGCGGACCCGATGCAGAGCAGCTGAAACAGTATGAACATGCTTCGATTAAATTTTATGGCTATATCCCGTATGCTGAAATGATTTCTATTGCCAAAGGCTGTGATATTTCAGTTAATGCCATTCATTCATATGCAATGCAGTCAATTACCAACAAACTGTCGGATTATATGGCTTTACAAAAGCCCATTTTAAACAGTCAGGTAAACGATGAAGTAGCAGATGTTTTAAAACTACTGCCTCACGCCAACTATCGTTCAGGCGATGTGGAAAGTTTTGTGCAGGCCGCACGAACAATTTTATTACATAAAAACGATCCTGTGCGATCTGAAGAAATTATCCGCCGCTTTAAACGTGATGTTTCCTACCAAAGAATTGTCAACCTTATTGAAAGATTAGGTCATGAATAAACTGATCAAACGCCTATTCGACATCATAGCTTCGGCGTCCGGCTTGATTATTTTGTCACCAGTATTTTTGATTTTGATTTATATCATCAAGAAAAATCTGGGCTCACCGGTATTTTTTACCCAAGAACGCCCGGGTGAAAATGGTCAACCGTTTAAAATGATTAAATTCCGCTCTATGAGGGACGCTGTTGATACTCAAGGTAATCCCCTTCCTGACAGCGAACGTTTAACACCGTTCGGACGCAAACTGCGCGCCACAAGCCTGGATGAACTACCCGAACTTTGGAATGTTTTAAAAGGAGATATGAGTCTGGTAGGACCTCGTCCATTATTAATGCATTATTTACCTTTTTACAATGACTTCCAAAACCGCAGACATGAAATGAAACCCGGTGTAACAGGCTGGGCACAAGTCAACGGTCGAAATGCATTGTCATGGGATGAAAAATTTGCCCACGATATTTGGTATATTGATAACTTCAGTCTTTGGCTGGATATCAAAATTTTATTCTTAACGGTTAAGAAAGTATTTATCAAGGAAGGCATTTCTGCAGACGGAGAAGCTACTATGCCATATTTTACAGGCAATAAGACTGAAGAAAAATGATATACTCATTTTCTACAGACTGTCGTGTAGAACCGATGAAGATTTTAAGCCAACCTCACTAAATAACATCCAAGTATTTACGCTGCTCAGTTCCTAAATTATCTGCTGTCTATCATGTTTCAGGCAGTTTTTTTACCGTACTTGCTATATTCAGAGCATGAATATAGAATATCTGGGATTAAAGTCAGTTACTTAACTTACTTTCAGTTTATATTCATAGTTGGAAAGATTATAAATTTATTTACATCAGTGGCAATATCAAAAAGGATTTTATTACGCCAAAGCTTATAGAATGATTAACCACTGGATTAGAAGCTTCGGAAAACAATATTCGCCTAAACAATCCTAATGACTTTACTTGGGAATATCATCCGTATTTCCAAATTTAAATCATTCAGATAAGCTATCGGATTTTATTATTTAAGTAATCATCTGATTTTAGGAATATAATAATTATAATTAAATTTTCATTTATGGGTCGTAAACAAGTCTCGGCAAATTACTGGCTTTTTTGTCCGGCCAACAAAAATAGAGATTGTCAGGGTTTTGACAGACAGTCACTTGTAAGGTTCGCTTACTACGGCTACTGCCGATAAATTAAGTCTTCCTTATATAATGCGCTTTGGCAGCAATGAAAAAAGCCGTCTGAAAGATGATTTGGGCTTATCTGTTTGTACTGGCGCAAATTGCGTGATGAATTTTTAACGACACTTTTACGACACGCGACACCATTAATTTCCATCCTACTATTTTGCCTGAATACAAAAGTACAGGCAGTTACAATTTAGCCATTATTGATACGTTAAACGAATGGGGTATTTCTGCACATTACGTTGATGCAACTTAATTGATACAGGCGAATGAATTAAAATCGAACATTTTGCCATAGATTCTGAGACCGATCTCGAACAGAAATCCATGCAAGTTTTAGAATCTTTTGCACAAAGTATCATTATGCACGAAGTAAACAGCCAAGAAAAACTTCCCACCAATCCGAATATTGGCAGCCGTTACGTTAGCCGAGACGAAATGGAAGCCATAAAACAGATTCAGCCAAATGATGATGTTGACCGTAAAATCCGTGCATTCTGGTTCCCTCCTTATGATGGTGCTTATGTAGAAATTAACAGCCAAAAATATACTTTAACCAATCGTCAAATTCTGGAAGAAGTTGCACCAAAAAATTCAACCAGCCTTTTTACAGGAAAAGCAAATGCTTAATACATCTCTCTCTCCATGGCCCAGCTTCACCCAAGAAGAAGCAGATGCAGTATCACGCGTACTGTTGTCAAACAAAGTCAATTATTGGACCGGCACCGAATGCCGTGAATTTGAAAAAGAATTTGCCCAATATATTGGGACCGAATATGCTGTTGCGCTATCAAACGGTACGTTGGCCTTAGATATTGCCCTGAAAGCCATAGGCATTGGTGCAGGTGACGATGTGGTTGTAACATCACGCACCTTTCTTGCTTCTGCATCATCCATCGTGACGGCAGGTGCCAATCCGGTGTTTGCTGATGTGGATTTGAACAGCCAAAACATCAACGCCGAAACCATCAAAACCGCACTTACCCTTAATACCAAAGCGATTATTGTGGTACATCTGGCCGGTATGCCTGCCGAAATGGACGGCATCATGGCCTTGGCGGAAGAACACAAACTATGGGTGATTGAAGACTGCGCTCAAGCGCACGGCGCAGAATATAAAGGCAAATCCGTCGGTTCGATCGGCCATGTCGGTGCATGGTCGTTCTGTCAGGACAAAATTATGACCACTGGCGGAGAAGGCGGCATGGTAACAACCAACAATAAAGATTTGTGGAACAAAATGTGGGCATACAAAGACCATGGGAAAAGCTACGATGCCGTTTATCACCGTGAACACGCACCAGGTTTCCGCTGGTTGCATGAACGCTTCGGCACCAACTGGCGCATGATGGAAATGCAAGCCGCCATCGGTCGCATTCAAATCAAACGTATGCCTGAGTGGACAGCCAAACGCCAGGCAAATGCCGAACAATTAACGCAATCGCTCAGCAAATTCAGCAGTATCCGTTTGATTGAAGTAGCGGATTACATCAAACATGCGCAATACAAGTATTACGTTTTCGTCAAACCTGAAAACTTGAAAGAAGGCTGGACGCGCGACCGCATTATCAACGAGCTGAATGCGCGCAAAGTGCCTGTTTATCAAGGTAGCTGCTCGGAAGTTTATTTGGAAAAAGCATTCGAAAATACACCATGGCGCCCGAAAGAACGTTTGAAGAATGCGGTTGAATTGGGCGAGACCAGTTTGATGTTCTTGGTACATCCTACGTTGACAGCAGAAGAAATGGCTTTCTGCTGCCGGCATATTGAAGAAGTTTTAACAGCAGCAACTGTGTAACCGCCTGTTTTTTTTTCAGACAGCCTCAAATGCTTTAAGGCGGTCTGAAAAATCCGTTTAGCCGACAGTTTTTAATATTATTCAGAAACTACCAAAATGAATTTGGAAACCTTATTAGCTTTACCCCGCAGCATAAAAAAGACATTTTTTGTCACTCATGATGTAGCGATGATTTTCATTGGCTTTTGGTTTGCTCAAAGCTTGAAATCTCATTATTCCGATGAATGGCTGAGCATGACCAACTGGCTGGCTTTCATCGTGACTGCGGCTGCAAGCATTGGCGTTTTTGTGCGCTTAGGTCTTTATCGAGCCGTCACACGCTATGTGAGCACCCGCGTATTGACTTCTGCCGTGATTGGCAGCATAATTTCTGCTTACGTATTTTTCATCAGCATTCTGATTTTTGAGCAGCGTTTGACCTTCGCGCCGCCACTGGTTTACTTCTTGTTTTTGGTTGTTTTAATCACCAGCTCACGCATGATTTTGCGTGCGATTTTATCGGACAGCCAAGCCAAACAAATGACACCGGTAATTATTTATGGTGCTGGTCGTTCAGGTCGACAATTGTTGGAAGCCATCAAACAAGTACGCGAATACAATGCCGTAGCCTTTGTTGATGACGACAAAAGCATCCAGCGCAGCGTGATTTATGATTTGACGGTTTACGCGCCGAATCAAATCCAAAGTTTAATCGACCGTTACGGTATCGAAAAAATCTTGTTAGCTATCCCGAGTTCGACTCAGGAAGAACGCAAAACCATTATCGAGCACTTGAAAAAATACAAATGCGAAGTCTTGACCATTCCGGGCATGAAAGATTTGGTTGATGGCAAAATCAATGTCAGTTCATTGAAAAAAATTTCGGTGGTAGATTTGTTGGGACGAGATCCTGTCGAACCCCGCCCCGAACTTATGCATGCTGATATTGCCGACAAAATTGTGATGGTGACCGGTGCCGGCGGCTCAATTGGTTCCGAATTATGCCGACAAATTTTACACTGCCGTCCGGCCAAACTGTTACTGTTTGAATTATCTGAATTTTCCTTATACAACATTGACAAAGAATTGCGCGAAACACAAACAGAAACCGGCAGCGAGATCGAAATATTGCCGTTATTGGGTTCGGTACAAAATAAAGAACGCCTATTAAGCATTATGCATGCTTATCAAGTTGAAACCGTTTACCACGCTGCAGCCTATAAACATGTTCCGATGGTTGAATTCAACACCATCGAAGGCATTCAAAACAATATTTTCGGTACGCTGTTTTGCGCACAAGCAGCCGTTGAAGCTAATGTCGATACCTTCGTATTGATTTCGACCGACAAAGCCGTTCGCCCGACCAACACCATGGGGGCTAGCAAACGTATGGCAGAGCTATGTTTGCAAGCTTTAGCCGCAGAACCAAATCAGCATACCCGTTTTTGTATGGTTCGTTTCGGCAATGTATTGGGTTCATCTGGCTCTGTTGTACCGGTATTTGAAAAACAGATTGCGGCAGGCGGCCCGATTACACTCACCCACCAAGACATTACCCGCTACTTCATGACCATTACCGAAGCTGCACAATTGGTGATTCAGGCCGGTGCGATGGGCAAAGGCGGCGATGTCTTTGTATTAAACATGGGCGACTCAGTAAAAATTATCGACCTTGCCAAACAGATGATTAACCTGAGCGGATTGAGAATTAAAGATGACAACAATCCTAAAGGTGATATTGAAATCAAAGTTACCGGCTTGCGTCCGGGCGAAAAACTGTATGAAGAGCTGTTAATCGGTAATGAGGTACAAAAAACGATTCATCCCCGTATCATGACTGCCAACGAAGTAATGCTGTCATGGCAACAGTTATCTGACATACTTGCACGCATGGAGTCTGCGTGCCGACACATGGATCAATCCATGCTTCGCTCATTATTATTAGAAGCCCCGACAGGCTTTAACCCCAAAGACGATATTTGCGATTTGATTTGGCGGCAACATCAAAAGACCGTCTGAACGTACAGACAACAGCCGTTTCTTTCAGACGGCCTTTGAACTCTCTTAAGATTTACAAGGATATCCTGACACATGAAAAAGCTTACCTTAATCAGCTTATCATTCCTCATCTTTGCAGGCGGTTGCAGCAGTACGGCCATTATTCCTGGTTCAGTACTCAAAACTAAAAATAAAACCATTATTTACAGTGAAAATGAAACCGCAACCGACACCAATTTGGACGACCGTGTGGCCGTGTTCCCCATCACGCCCAATCTGATTGAGCGTATGCGCGAACCAGTCATTACAGCCCAGACAAACCATACCCTCGCCCAACAAAAATCTAACTACCAATACCGTGTCGGTAACGGCGACGTCTTGAATATTATGGTATGGGCACACGCGGATTTGAACTCACCTGTTCAACAAAGTAACCCTCAATCCCATCAGGTCAGCCGGGGCGCATGGGTAGATGAACGCGGCTATATCTCTTATCCTTTGATTGGCAGTATTCATGCCAAAGGAAAAACCATTAACGAGCTGCAAAACATTTTAACCTCACGTTTGCGCCGTTACCTGAAAAATCCACAAGTGGTGATTAACGTGACCGAATTCCGTTCGCAACGTGTATCAGTTGCGGGCGCTGTTACCCAAGCCGGACAATTGCCGATTACCAATATTCCGATGACCATTTTAGATGCCATCAACCAAACCGGCGGCGTCGCTTCTAATGCCGATACGCAAAACATCAAATGGACACATAACGGCATAGACCGCACCATCTCACTACAAAACATGCTGCAATACGGTGATATGTCGCAAAACCATATGCTGAGTAACGGCGATATTATTTATGTGCCAAACAACAGCAACAGCAAAGTTTATGTGATGGGTGAAGTCGGCCGCCAAACCTCGCTGGCCATCGGCAACCACGGCCTGAACCTAACTCAAGTGTTGGGTGAAGTAGGCGGCATGAATCAAAACTATGCAGATGCCACTGGTGTATTTGTGATTCGACGTGCGCCAAACGATTTGGAAAAACCGATTCATGTGTATCAGCTCAATTTGCGCGATGCTACTGCTTATGCCGTTGGCAGCGAATTCAAACTGCGTGCTGAAGACGTGATTTATGTCACTGCTGCACCAATTGCCCGCTGGAATCGTATGGTCTCTTTGATTACCAACTCCATCAGCAGTATAACTGCTTTAGATAGAGCATTCCGTAACTGATTATTGTTTTTTACTGTTAACTGATTATGTTTCAAAATATTTTAGTTGTCTGCCACGGAAATATCTGCCGCTCGCCAATTGCCGAACGGATTTTGCAAAAAAAACTGCCAAACCACCTTGTCCATTCGGCAGGTATCCAAGCGCTAGCAGGAAAAGACGCCGATTTTCAAGCCATCAAAACCGCGCTGAAACACGGTGTGGTCGTTGCCGGCCATACCGCACGGCAGTTGACTGCTGAAATGTGTGATAAAGCTGATTTGATTTTAGTCATGGAGCCGGAGCAAATCGACAAAGTAGCTGATATCCAGCCCTCAGCGCGCAGCAAAACTATTTTATTTGCCCAATGGTTAAACAAAAAAACCGTTCCTGATCCCTTTCGCCGGAGCCCGGAAATGTTTGAAGCCGTTTTTCAGCAACTTGAAGAAGCAGCTCAAAGCTGGGCACAAAAGCTAAGCAACTCACAACATTAACCCCCATGACTTTTGTATATTTCATCAAAAAGTCATGAATTAAGATTACTTTAAATTTTAAAAAGAAAGTTTACTGATGACGAAACCAACAACATCAGCACCCATCGCCAACGACGAAATCGATATCAGTCGGCACATACAAAACCTTTGGGCGAATAAATATAAAATCGCACTGGCCGTATTGGCCGGTGGCGTATTGGGTGCACTGTTCAGTATAGCCGCAACGCCGGTTTACCGTGCCGATGCCATGCTGGAGATTGAAACCAAACAAAACCAGATTCTGACTGAAATCAGCAGCATTTTCTCCAATCAGCCCTTACCTTCAGAAGCCGAATTGGAATTGATTCAGTCACGTTTAGTATTGGGAAAAACAGTTGACGACTTGCATTTGGATCAAGAAATCACCCCTAAATTTTTTCCGGTTTTCGGCCGCTTGGTTTATAACTTAAGCAACGATCTCAAGCCTGAATTGAAAGTCAGCACTTTTACTGTTGGAGAAGAATGGTTCAACCAACCAATCAAACTTACCGTTCGCGACAACAAATCATTTATTCTAACCCTGCCCGATGAACACTCCATTGATGGCCGTGTCGGCACACCCGTGCGCATCAATAATGAAACAGTGCTGAAAATTGATCGGATTTTAGCGAATCCCAACCAAGAATTCCTGCTGACCAAATTCTCAAGACCGAGTGCCATTGAGAATATCAAAGATGAGCTGGGTATTTACAGCAAAGGCAAAACCAGTCCGATTATCAATCTGACTTACACCGGTACCGATCCGAAAAAAATCAGCATGATTCTAAACAACATTGCCGATAATTATGTTGAGCAAAACCGTGAACGCGACATTCAAGTGGCCTCCAGCGGTTTGGCATTTATCAGTAAAGAGCTGCCCCGTCTAAGAGAAACCCTACAAGATGCAGAGAACAAACTCAATGCCTACCGCCAAAGATCGGGCTCTTTAGACATTCCTTTAGAATCCAAAGGCGCATTGGAAAGCCTGATCAATATCGAAACTCAAATTACCATGCTGCGTACAGAGGAAGCCGGTTTGGCTGAACGCTATATGCCGGAACACCCTTCTTATAAAGCAGTGTTAGATAAATTGTCGGTTTTGGAGAATGCCAAAAACAAAATTAACCAACAAATCGCCAACCTGCCACACACGCAGCAGGAAGTTATCCGCCTAACACGTGATGTAGAAACCAACCAAGCCACTTACGTCCAGCTTTTGAGCAAGCAGCAGGAGTTGAACATTGTGCGCGCCAGCGCACAAGGCAATGTCCGCGTGGTTGACCACGCTTACGAACCGGAAATCCCAATCGCTCCGCGCAAAGCCGTGATTATCTTATTGAGTGCATTGGGTGCAGGTACCTTGGCTGCATTATGGCTTTTGCTTCGCAGCACCTTGCGCAACGGCATCACCTCTTCCGAAGAAGTCGAAGATTTGGATATGGAAGTAATGGCACTAGTGCCGCACTCACAATCCCAACAAAAACGCAACAAATTGAAAGGCCGATTTAAATCGCTTTCTAACCGTCCTGTTTATTTGTTGGCTTATGAAGACAGCACAGATGTTGCCGTGGAAGCTGTACGCGCTTTACGTACCAATCTTTATTTTTCCATGCTTGAAGCCAAAAACAATGTGCTGATGATTACTGGTGCTGCCCCGGGTGCCGGTAAGTCGTTTATTTCAGCTAACTTGGCGGTTGTGATGGCACAATCCGGCAAAAAGGTATTGATAATTGATGCTGATATGCGTAAAGGTTATTTACAACAATCCTTTGGTACAGATTCAGAATTTGGTCTATCACACATCCTGTCCGGCCAAGCTTCTCCTACTCAAGGCATACAAGCCACTTCCATTGAGAACTTAAGTTTCATCAGCAATGGCGGCTATCCGGGCAATCCGTCCGAATTATTGTTAGACAACCGTTTCAACGAATTGCTGGCTTATGCCCAAACGCATTTTGACTACATCATCATTGATACGCCACCGATATTAGCAGTAACCGATGCTTCAATTGTGGGTCAACATGCCGACACAACCCTGATGGTGGCACGCTACGGTGATACCACTTCCAAAGAATTAGAGATCAGTGTCGACCGTTTGAAACAAAGCAATGTCCAAATCAAAGGCGTGATCTTAAACGGCATGAAACGTGAAAATAACAACAGCTATGACTATTATGCTTATGCCGACTATAGCAATAATGCAAAAGCCAAAAAGTAACAGCATATAATCAAAAGGCCGTCTGAATATTTCAGACGGCCTGAATCCTTTGCAAAAGCCTTCCCCCCCCCAAAAAAGCTTACTCTAAGTTATCAAGTAAGCTTTTTTCGGCTAAAAGGCCCTTATATTTTCTATATCCCCCGTCTTCATAGGGCATTTCCACCCTTTCAGACAACAACAGGCACACGAAGCCTGTTGGCAGCCTTTAGCAGGTTGGCACAAATTGCTTTCAAATGACTTTGCGCTGCGGCTTTCAGCAATCTGAAATAAGAAGCGCGGCTGTATCGGAATGTAGGTGTCGCGTTCCGAAACACTGTTCCACCATAACGC
>NZ_PXYY01000093.1 GCF_003013245.1 Neisseria iguanae | reverse complement strand
AACTGCCGGAACCGGTTTTGACGGTTTTTTTGCTGTGGCCGTTACGCCGGCCGGGCTGCAACTGCTTTTGTTCGAGGTATTGTCCGGTTTCGGCTTCCAATGCGGCCTTGGCCGGTTGTTTGATGGGTGGGGTAAGGGGGCCGTCTTTACCGGTCAGTGCCTGTCCGGACTGAAGTTGCCTGAGTGCGGTTTCGAAATCAAATGCGGGTTTGGTCATGTGTCTTCTCCTTTATGGGGGGTTAGGGGATTGACACAGATTTTTGAACAGTACCTAATAGATTTTGCTAAGCCATCTAAATCTCCGTATAAACTTTTACTGGTCATATTTACTTTTCTCAATAAGGCATAGATTCGACTTGCTAAACTATTAGGTATGATTATTTTTTGAATGTCAGTATCTTTATATAACTGTGAATATTGAATGTCTTCAATTCTTTTTTCTCTGTTGCCTGATAACAGGAAACACCCAGCCTGACGATCTATCCTTGTGTTTAAAATCTTTGGTTCCGTAACCCAAAGTATATCTCGAGAAAACTGGTCTACATACTCTTCAAAAATCTCATCTTGCTTACCCAGAATGGAATTTCTAGTCTCAACGAATTTAGAATCTTGTTGTTTAATAAATTCTAATGATTTATCTAGAATAGAGTGATAGTCTAATGCATACAAGGAAAGATCGTTTTTTGATTTATAGTCGAATGTTTCCAATGCAAGATATAAAGCAACATATGGGCTTTCTGTGAAACCTAACAATCGTGTCGGAACGCCATAATGTTGCATTGCTGCTAACCAAGCTAATAATGTAGATGGGCTGTGGTTTTCTAAATCGTATAAATGAAATTTTGATTGGAAAATACTGAATGGGCGTTCTTCAAACAGTTTTGCTTTTTGTGCATCCCAAGTATCACCAAGTATTCTTTCTAATGAGGAGGTTAACCCCCATTCGGCATTTGCTTGTCCTCTATAAATATAATAAAAATATAATAAATATAATTATTTGGTAACCTATTAATTATTCGAATTAAATTTTCAGTACTTTAAATTTGAATATTATTCATCATAGTGCCGTACTTTCCTATACTGTTGCTGTAAATCGGATAGAATGGTTTGGAGCGTATCTTTATCATGAAACTTGCGTTTTATAGGACCACCTTTCAGGATTAATTGTTGTTGCTTTTTGTTTTGGTGATTTTTGAATTCTGGCACTAGCCTCATTACCTGTTGCCGCACTACTTTTTGTTACTTCGGTTAGAACATCTCCATTTAAGTCATCTCCGTCAATAATAGTGCGTCCCTTTTGTCCATTAGCTGCGGATAAATAAACAGATAATGGTTTTTGAAAGTATTCATCTGCATCAAAAGGGTTAGGGCCTCGAAAAGTTATAGTAAATCTAAATAATTTATATGCTTGATTCAAAACGGTAAGAAAACCTTCTGGATCTGGGATTGGACGGATTTCAACTTTTATTTGGTTTTCGATAATTCCTGATGCTAAAGAAAATAGTTTTTCTAATTTATTTGCAACTCCTTTAGGGGAAAGGTTTGCTTTTTTGGAGATGCCAATTAAGCCAATGGAAGCATTAAAAATACAGTATGTATATGGGCTGGATTCTGTTTTTTCCTCAATAAAATTCCCTGATTCTTCGTCAAATTTTTTTCAATAGTTGAAGTTGAAATAGTTGTTCTACCTATAGCAAAATAGCCGGTATTTTCATCAAAAAAGGAAATATTTCCTATATGCTAATGGTAGCCTCTTCTGAGTTCATGTGATGGTTTTTCACGAATACACAATTTCATTAATTCGCTAGCAGTTACATCTTGATTGAATAGGGATTTTTGACTAGAACTTATGAATTTTGCTCTGAATAAGTGATATTCACTAGATGGCATATTTTTTTCCTTTTTAGAAATACAGGCAATTTTAGTTTTTCATAGTTGAAAGCATTCTAAACTTTAAGGGTTTACTCGGAGCGATTCTATAAAATCTCCTTCAAATACTTCCCGGTATAACTCTTCTTACTCTTAGCCACTTCCTCCGGTGTCCCTTTGGCAACAATCTTCCCGCCGCCATCACCGCCTTCCGGCCCCAAATCGACAATATAATCAGCAGTTTTAACCACATCAAGATTATGCTCGATAATCACAATTGAGTTGCCTTTGCCTTTCAGACGGCCTATGACTTCTAACAATAAGGCAATATCGGCAAAGTGCAGGCCGGTGGTGGGTTCGTCTAGGATATAGAGGGTGCGGCCGGTATCGCGTTTGGAGAGTTCGAGTGCGAGTTTGACGCGTTGGGCTTCGCCGCCTGACAATGTTGTCGCAGATTGGCCGAGGCGGATGTAGCCTAGGCCGACGTCCATCAGGGTTTGCAGTTTGCGGGCGACAATGGGAACGGCATCGAAGAATTGGTGGGCTTCTTCTACGGTCATGTCCAATACTTGGCTGATGTTTTTGCTTTTATATTGGATTTCCAGCGTTTCGCGGTTGTAGCGTTTGCTGTGGCAAACTTCGCAGGGTACGTAAACATCGGGTAGGAAGTGCATTTCGACTTTGATGACGCCGTCGCCTTGGCAGGCTTCGCAGCGACCGCCTTTGACGTTGAACGAGAAGCGGCCGACGTTGTAGCCGCGCTCACGGGCGAGCGGTACGCCGGCAAAGAGTTCGCGGATAGGGGTGAACAATCCGGTATAAGTGGCGGGGTTGGAGCGCGGCGTGCGGCCGATGGGCGATTGGTCGACATTAATCACTTTATCGAGATGCTCAAGACCGCTGATGCTGTCGTATGGGGCGGCTTCTTCTTTGGCACGGTTGAGTTCGCAGGCGGTGATTTTGGCCAAAGTGTCGTTGATGAGGGTGGATTTGCCGCTACCGGATACGCCGGTGATGCAGGTAATCAAACCTAAGGGCAGTTCGAGGGTCACGTTTTTGAGGTTGTTACCGCACGCGCCGTTTAATACCAACATACGGTCGGGATTGACCGGTGTGCGCTCGGTGGGAACGGCGATATTTTTTTTTCCGCTCAGGTATTGGCCGGTAACGGAGTTTTCGCAGGCGGCGACGTTTTCGGGGGTGTCGGCAATCAAGACATTGCCGCCGTGTTCGCCTGCACCGGGACCCATATCAACGACAAAATCGGCTTCGCGGATGGCGTCTTCATCGTGTTCGACTACAATCACGCTGTTGCCTAAATCGCGCAGGCGTTTGAGGGTGGCAAGCAGGCGGTCGTTGTCGCGCTGGTGTAAGCCGATGGAGGGTTCATCCAATACATACATCACGCCGGTCAGGCCGCTGCCGATTTGGCTGGCCAGGCGGATGCGCTGGGCTTCGCCGCCGGATAGGGTTTCGGCGGATCGGGAAAGGTTAAGGTAATCAAGGCCGACGTTAATCAGAAAACTCAAGCGCTCGGTGATTTCTTTGAGGATTTTTTCGGCGATGTGTTTTTTGTTGCCGTCTAAACCGAGTGTTTCAAAGAATTGGTGGGTTTTGGTCAGCGGCCAGGCGGAGATGTTGTGCAAGGCTTCGCCGCCTACATAGACATAACGGGCTTCTTTGCGCAAACGTGCGCCGCCGCAGCTCGGGCAGGCACGGTGGCTTTGGTATTGCATAAGTTCTTCGCGTACGGCTTGCGAGTCGGTTTCTCGGTAACGGCGTTCGAGGTTGGGCAAAATGCCTTCAAAAGCGTGTTCGCGTTTGAACGTGCCGCCACGCTCGGACAGGTAGGTAAATTCGATGGTTTCTTTGCCGGAGCCGTTTAAGACGATGTTTTGCACTTTTTTCGGCAGCGATTCAAACGGTGCGTCAATATTGAAGCCGTAATGCGCTGCCAGTGATTGGATCATCTGGAAATAAAAGGTATTGCGTTTGTCCCAGCCTTTAATTGCACCGGCAGCCAGCGACAATTCGGGGTGCATGACCACGAGTTTGGGGTCGAAGAAATTCATATTGCCCAAGCCGTCGCAGGTCGGGCAGGAACCCATCGGATTATTGAAGGAAAACAGGCGCGGTTCCAATTCCTGCAAGCTGTACGAACACACCGGACAGGCAAAGCGTGCGGAAAACCAATGTTCTTCGCCGCTGTCTATTTCCATGGCTAAAGCGCGCTCGTTGCCGTGGCGTAGCGCAGTTTCAAAGCTTTCGGCCAAGCGTTGCCTGATATCGTCGCGCACTTTGACGCGGTCGATCACCAGGTCAATATTGTGTTTGATGTTCTTTTCCAGCTTCGGCAATTCATCCAGTGTGTACACTTGGCCGTCAATACGCACGCGCGCAAAGCCTTGCGCCTGCAAATCGGCGAAGAAATCAACAAATTCACCCTTACGGCCGCGAACGGCCGGTGCCAAAATCATTACGCGCGTGTCTTCCGGCAGGCCCAATACATGATCCACCATCTGCGACACGGTTTGGCTGGACAACGGCAAACCGTGTTCGGGGCAATACGGCGTGCCGATGCGGGCGTACAAAAGACGCAGATAATCATGGATTTCTGTTACCGTGCCGACGGTAGAGCGCGGGTTATGGCTGGTGGATTTCTGCTCGATGGAAATCGCCGGCGACAAGCCTTCAATCAAATCGACATCAGGTTTGTCCATCATCTGCAAAAATTGGCGGGCATAGGCGGAAAGGCTTTCCACATAGCGGCGCTGGCCTTCGGCATAAAGCGTGTCAAACGCCAAACTCGATTTGCCGCTGCCCGACAAACCGGTCACTACCACCAATTTATGGCGCGGAATATCCAAGTCGATGTTTTTCAAATTATGCGTACGCGCGCCGCGGATGCGGATGGTGTCGTTGCCGGAAGCGTTTTTGTGGGGATGGTTGCACATAATGTTTAGGCCGTCTGAAAATAAAATCAAGAATAGGCTATTGTAACACTTTTCGTGAGTCCAACTGATGATGCGCCCGGTCGGTTTTTTCAGACGGCCTGACTATTTTCGCCGATAATCCGTTATAATCATCTAACCGTACAACTAAAGGAATCTGCATGAATAAACCTTCTTATCCGCATCCGATCATTGCCCGCGAAGGCTGGCCGTTTATCGCCATCGGTTTCGCCGCCAGCGTGTTGGTTACTGCCGTCGACGGCTGGTTGTCGTTGCCGTTTTGGCTGTTTACGGTTTTTGCCTTGCAGTTTTTCCGTGATCCGGCACGCTATATCCCGCAAGATCCTGATGCCGTGTTGAGCCCGGTCGATGGCCGCGTGGTGGTGGTTGAGCGTGCTCAGGATCCATACCGCAAAATCGAAGCCCTGAAAATCAGTATTTTTATGAATGTATTCAACGTACATTCGCAAAAATCGCCGATTGACGGCACGGTCGAAGCAGTCGAATACAACCGAGGCAAATTTCTGAATGCGGATTTGGACAAGGCCAGCACCGAAAACGAACGCAATGCTGTTTTGGCTACCACCGCCACCGGCCGGGAGATTACGTTTGTACAGGTGGCTGGTTTGGTGGCACGCCGTATTTTGTGTTATACCCAAGTCAGCCGCAAACTGAGCCGCGGTGAGCGTTACGGTTTTATCCGCTTCGGTTCGCGCGTGGATGTTTACCTGCCTTTGGATGCTAAAGCAGAAGTGGCGATTGGCGACAAAGTGACCGGCGTGAGCACCATCTTAGCTCGGTTGCCTTTGCAATCGCCGGATGCCAAACCGTTTGGCGATGCGCCTGCAACAACGGTAAACACTGTGCCACAACTTGTGGCACAACCGGCTGAACCCATTGTGCCATCTGTTGGAAATGCTGCGCAAGTCAGCCAGGCAGTGATTGAAGAAGCGGCGGAAAAAGTGCGGGAAGCGGCGGCCAAGGCTGTGCGGTCTTAATCGGATGAAATGGTCAAAAGGTTTTCAGACGGCCGTCTGAAAACCTTTTTTATTGCTTGGAAAAGCTGTTTGGAAAACGATAAATCAGTGTTTTACGATGTAGAAAATGCCAGCTTGGTATACACTTTTTGTTTTGGGGCTGACACAGATTAACCCCAAACACCACACCATTGCCGCAACATTTTAAGCTGCCCGGACGGTGTGCCGAAGTCAAAGCCGGAACCCGCATCCTTTCAAGGACAGCGGGAAAGGTTTACGGCCAACCCCATTGTATTTGCGCAAGACGCACTTCGCCCGGCCCCAACAATTTCCAATGCTGCCGATAGGGTTTTGACGGTCTGCAAAAAGCTGTGAACGGTTGATGCGCTGATGCGCGAACCTGCCCGCATCAAGCACGTCACAGCCCCTGTCACTACCGGTATGAACAATGCCGTCAGGTGTTGTTTGCTTGAAATAAGGCATCCTTCCCGTTATCCCCCGCAACGGCGGTACCAACCTTTCCCTGCCGCTTTAAGATGCCGGATACCGCCGCTTTTCCTGCTGCCGCGCGTCCGCGTTTGCCCTTACGCCGACCGCCGAAACAACCCCCGTCCGGCCCGGTAGGGCCTCTGAAAACCCCGCCGGTTGCCTGCGCCAAATGACAGGCTGTCACCCGGCGGGTTTTGCGGTAGGACAAATAGCCCAACCGGGTTGGATACCCAGAATATCAGCGGCTGCACGGGCGGTGGCTTCCGGTACGAAAAACCGGAGGAGTTTTCTTTAGGTATTCTTTGTTAATTTGCAATGGTTATCTTTATTTTTGCCGTCTGACATGACTGCTAATCTGCTTCAGCCTCTTTATTTTTTGCGTGCAGACTTGTTTGGGGATTTTTGCGTGTCGTCAAGAATGCCGAAAGACACGGCAAAGCCGCACAGGTTCCGATAATACTCGAAAACCCTAAAACAATCGTTTCAGTAACAGAGCGAAAGCGGTTCAGCATGAAAAGAGTCAACACTTTGATTTTTCCCATACCTGAGATCTTTGCAAAATCGCCATCTCCGGTACATTGCTCCGAGCCAGGTTTCTCGAACGCCTGCCTTCGCGAATATGTCTGCCGCTTCTCCGATGCCGCTGCTTTAACCTGACCTGACTCCGGAATGTTGCAGAGGGTTCAGCCTTTATTTGTGTAAACAGGCGAAAGTTTCCTGCGTTTGACGTAGAATAGACGTTTTGGTTCAGGCCGTCTGAAAAAGGAAACTCTTTTTGAATAAAACCCGTTTGTTCCCCGTTGATAAATCTTTGGAAAAACCCGAGCGCGTGATGTTGGTCGGTATGATGTTGGGCGCGGATTATTCCGGTACCAACGAATTGCGTGAGCAGTCTTTTCAGACAGCGTTAGGCGAGGCAGCCGATTTGGTGCGCGCGGCAGGCGGTGATTTGGTGCGTGTGGAAACGGCCAAGCGTGATAAGGCGCACACTGCGTTGTTTATCGGTACAGGCAAAACGGATGAACTGGCTGCGGCAGTGAAACGGCATGATATCGGTCTGGTGGTATTCAATCACGAACTCACACCGACGCAGGAGCGCAATTTGGAAAAAGAACTGCAATGCCGCGTGCTTGACCGTGTCGGCCTGATTCTGGCGATTTTTGCCAAACGCGCACAATCGCAAGAAGGTAAATTGCAGGTGGAATTGGCGCAGTTGTCACATTTGAGCGGCCGTTTGGTGCGCGGTTACGGCCATATGCAGAGCCAAAAAGGCGGTATCGGTTTGAAAGGGCCGGGTGAAACGAAATTGGAAACCGACCGCCGCTTGATTAGCCAAAAAATCACCGTGTTGGAAAGGCAATTGCACAGTGTGCGCAAACAGCGTGCCGTACGCCGCAAATCACGTGAATCATGCCGTCTGAAAACTTTTGCGATTGTCGGTTATACTAATGCCGGAAAATCCAGTCTGTTTAACCGTTTGACTAAGGCCGATGTGTTGGCGAAAGACCAATTGTTCGCCACGCTCGATACCACAGCGCGGCGCTTGTTTCTGTCGCACGAAGCCAGCGTGATTCTGACGGATACGGTCGGTTTCGTGCGTGATTTGCCGCATAAACTGGTGTCGGCTTTTTCCGCGACATTGGAAGAAACAGCGGTGGCTGATGTGTTGCTGCATGTGGTGGATGCGTCGAATCCGGATTTCCAACGCCGAATCGACGATGTGAACCAGGTGTTGGAAGAAATCAAGGCACATGAAGTGCCGCAATTGCTGGTGTATAACAAAATCGATTTGATGCCTGAAGGCGGTAAGGAAGCCGGCATTTTGCGCGGTCATTGCGGCAAGGCGGCGGCGGTGAATATTTCGGTGGAAAAAAGCTTGGGGCTGGAGGCGTTGCGCGAGGTGATGATTGAGTATGCGTTGGCAGACAGGCCGTCTGAAGGCTGGAGATTTGAATGATTTTTTTCAGGGCTGCCCTAGATAACCGGGATAAATTACATTTTACTAATTGTTTTAAAATGAAAATCTGAACTTTTATCCCGCTGTTGTCAAAACGCCGTTCACACTCCTTCAAATACAGCTCGAAATGCGCTTTTGTGCAAATGCCGTTTTGTCTGATTCCAAAAATGCTTAATCTTGTTAATAGGGTTTTGTCTTTCAGCAAAATGTGTACCGTGATTGATACGAAAATGGGTAAATTCACTCGTAATCTATAGTCAATTCAGTTGGGAATGAGACAAGGCAGCCCGTCGCAGACAGTACGGATAGTACGGCAAGACGGGCTAACGCCGTATCAAGTGATTTGACCATAACGCATCGCAACGGCGTTAACAGTCCGTACAGACATATGCTGTCGGGGTTGACCTGTTTGGGGATAATTGGCAGCAAGGTATCCGGTACGGTAACGGTAAAAACGTTACCTTTTCGTTTTAAAAGCCCGAATAAAGCGACTTTGCCGGCGGCACCACGGCCGCGTTTACCTTTACGCCAAAATCACTTTTGGCAACGTCTACTTCTCCAGCAAATATTTCCAGATGCGGGCTGTTTTGATAAATAAGTAACCGTAAACGATGAAAGTAACAGGCTGCGATATTTTTGTTTACGCCAACTAACCCGGATGCCGTTCAGGCAGTAACTCTTGCAACAAACAGCCCAATGAGTTTGTTTTGTTTGTACCTGCTTAGACGACTTTTACGCATAGCGCATAAGGATAATTCTGACTTAATTTGAGTTTCCTTAGTTATCTGGGACGGTCTCTTTTTTCAATAAGCAGGTTATAGTTAGGCCGTCTGAAGCCAAAGATAAATCAGGGAGGGTTTACCAGTAGAATTCAGACGGCCGGAAGAGGTCAGTTAAATTGTGATACTGAAATCAGATTATTTGATGGAAAAGAGCCGGTTTAGTGTGTCGTAATCTGCCTCACATTTATGTGCTTTTCAGATTTTTTTGCATATTTTCATACAGGGATCAAACGGCTAAGCCGAGATAGACGGTACCGGATAAGATGCCGATAACGGCAAAGAAAGGCATAAGGCGATCAATCATAATAATTCCCATTAAGTTAATTAAATATTTTTGTAAGTGTATTTTATTAGGCAGATGATTCTGCTTTAATTGATTTTTGTCTCAGGCGGAATATGGACGTAGTATGCGGTTTTAATTTTCGCAGGTCAATTGGAATTGTATTAAAATTTTAGAAAAAGGTTCATCTTTACATTTGAATAATCGGAATAATTTTCAGATAATCGGTAATTTAAACGACCGTTTATTTTTAGATGAAAGGTTATTATATTGAAAATAAATATAAAATATAATTTTATAATATTTTCATTTTATTTTGAACAATATGACTGTTTGAAAACGGTTTGTACAATAATGAAACACTTATTTCAAGGGGCTGAAGTAGATTGGCAGTCATGTCAGACTGCAAAAATGAAGATAACCAATTATAAATTAACAAAGAATACCCAAAGAAAACTCCTCCGGTTTTTCGTACCGGAAGCCACAGCCCGTGCAGCCGCTGATATTTATTGGGCTATGTTGTCCTACTGCAAAACCCGCCAAGCGGCTGCCTGTCATTTGGCGCAGGAAGCCGGCGGGGTTTTCAGAGGCCCCACCTGGCCGGACGGGGGTTATTTCGGCGGTCGGCGTAAGGATAAACGCGGCCGCGCGACAGCAGGAAAAACGGCGGTATCCGGCACCTTAAAGCGGCAGGGAAAGGTTGGTACCACCGTTGTGGGGGATAA
>NZ_PXYY01000092.1 GCF_003013245.1 Neisseria iguanae | reverse complement strand
TTTACCGGTCAGTGCCTGTCCGGACTGAAGGTGCCTGAGTGCGGTTTCGAAATCAAATGCGGGTTTGGTCATGTGTCTTCTCCTTTATGGGGGGTTAGGGGATTGACACAGATTTTTGAACAGTACCCGGGCTGATGTAATTGGAAATCCAATGTGAAAGTAGCCAAATACACAAAAAGCAACAATCATGCCGGGCTAAGGCTTGCAAAACTTATTGAGTGAATTCAACAGTACCATGGTGAGTTAAGCATAATTTCCGGAAGTTCTATATTGCCAATGAAATGTAGATAACTTAACAAGCAAAGCAACACACCCAGTCTTCAACTGTTTCGGAAGTTAGTGACATTTTATGAAGTACTAACCGATTAAACATAAGGAGTCATCATCATGGAGCAAACTATTTGCTTACCTAGGCTTACCTAGCGGTAGCTTTGCTTCTCGCTGCTCCGCTATCCCATTTCGAGATCAAATTATTAGTCTTATTGAAGACAAAAACTGCTCAAAAATTACTCTTGACCTCAAAAACACGGAAATCATCTCTGGCTCATTTGCTGATGAATGCATAGGTATTTTAGTCAAGATTTATGGCTGGGATACCATTAAATCAAAGATACGTTTAATCAATGGCAATGGTCAAGCGGACAAAAGTATTGCCAAGACTATTTTGGGTAGAAGGGCCGTCTGAAATGTTTTCAGACGGCCTTTCATTCCAGACCTATATCACAAAACGCGTTTGAACAAATCCAGCATATTCTGCCATGATTGCCCGGCGGCGTCCTGCTGGTAGCCTAAGTCTACGCCGTTACGCTCGCCATTGAGGGTGGCTTGCGGGTTGGTGAAGCCGTGCTTGGCATTTGGGAATACATCAATGTGAAAACGCGCTTCAGCGGCTTCCATTTCGGCGCGGAAGGCTTCAACGCTTTCCATAGTCACTAAAGTATCCAACTCGCCGTGTTCAATCAGCAATTCGCCTTTAATGGCTCCTTTTTCTGCTGGTTTGGAAGGCGTCAGGTTGCCGTGAAAACTTGCTACCGCTTTCAAGGGTGTACCGCGGCGGGCGGCTTCCAGCACCACGCGGCCGCCGAAACAGAAGCCGATGGCGGCCAAGCGTTCGCCATCGCTTTCAGCTTGCGCCACTAGAGCGTCTAAAGCCAGCTGCGTGCGTTCGGCCAGCAATTCGGGATTATCTACCAGCTTCATCATGTTTTCACCGGCCACGGTGGCATCTTCGGTGAGCATGGCGTTGCCGTATAAATCAGTCGCCAACGCGGCATAACCTTGTTCAGCCAAACGCTCAGCGCTGTTTTTGGCGTGTTCGCTCAAGCCCCACCATTCGGGTGCAACCAACACGGCGGCGGCTTTTCCGCCTTGTGCCGGATAGGCGAAATGGCTTTGCAGGGTGGTGCCTGTGCTGTCGGTATAGCTGACGGTACGTGTGAGAATACTCATGGAGGTTTCCTTTCTCTGATGGTTAGACTTGGTTAAATTAGGCCGTCTGAAATAATACTTTCAGACGGCCTTCAGGATTACAGCTCAATTTTGCCCAACACATAATCAATGTCTTTGTCGCCACGGCCGGACAAATTCACCAACAAGCGTTTGCTGCTGTCGAGTTCGGCGGCACGGCGCAGGGCGTAGGCGACGGCGTGGGAAGACTCCAGCGCCGGAATAATGCCTTCTTCGCGCGACAGAATTAAGAAGGCGTCCAAACATTCTTGGTCTGTGGCCGATTCGTAGCGGCCGCGGCCGTTGTCCTTCAGTAAACAGTGCTGCGGCCCTACGCCCGGATAGTCCAAACCTGAAGCGATGGAATGCACGGCGGCGGGTGTGCCGTCTTCTTCTTGCAGGTAATAGCAGTTGAAGCCCTGAATGTTGCCGAACGTGCCTTTGGCCATCGTTGCAGCATGGCGGCCGGGCTTGTCCAATCCTTCGCCTGCCGGTTCCACACCGACCAACGCCACTGATTCATCATCGATAAAGGCATTGAACAAACCGATCGCATTCGATCCGCCGCCCACGCAGGCCACCACTTCATCAGGCAGGCCGCCGTATTGCCGGGCAAACTGTTCACGCGCTTCGTGGCCGACAACCGATTGGAAATAAGCCACCATTTCCGGATAAGGCGCAGGGCCGACCGCCGAGCCGATGGCGAACATGGCGGTATCCATTTGTACCAGATACGATTCAAACGCCGAATCCACCGCTTCTTTCAGCGTACCCGCACCGGAGGAAACCGGCACGATTTTCGCGCCCAAAATCTTCATGCGCGATACATTGGGGTGTTCTTTGGCAATGTCGGCCACGCCCATGTGGATTTCACATTCCAAACCGACCAGCGCCGAAGCAGTCGCCAGTGCCACGCCGTGTTGGCCTGCGCCGGTTTCGGCAATGACTTTGGTTTTGCCTATTTTTTTCGCCAACAAGGCTTCACCGATGCAGTGGTTGATTTTGTGCGCGCCGGTGTGGTTTAAATCTTCGCGTTTCAAGAAAATCTGCGCGCCGCGTTGCGATAGGCTTTTGGCATGGTAAATCGGGCTAGGGCGGCCGACATAAGTAGCCTGCAGGCGCTTCATTTCGTTGATAAATTCTTCATCGCCGATGATGTTGTGAAACGCGGTACCCAATTCTTCCAAGGCTTCAGCCAATTCGGGATGACTGATTTTACCGCCGTGTTTGCCGAAATTGCCGGCTGAATCCGGTAGAATCATGGGATTTAACTGCTCTTTTGCCATGTTGGGAATATCCTCTATTTTGAATGAATCATCAATCATGTTATCAAGCCGTCTGAAAGCTTCAGACGGCGAAAACGTTTCTATTATAAACGATTTACCTGCAATTTGTTTTCAGACAGCCTCAGCAAATAATGTGTTTAAAATCATAAAATTAGCATTTATACACGCCAGTATCATTTTCCGCTTGTTTCAGACGGCATTATTTTCCAAACTTCAATTACACCTGACTACCACCTCAGGAGAAACGCATGAAACCATTAGCGATGGATATCAACGGCCGTTTTGAAACCGATTTCTAAGGCGTTTGGCGCGCAAGCTGGCCGAAAGTACCGGCATCGCGGTCTTTAATCTGCTGGTCAGTTAAGATGCTGATAGATTGCGGGATATCGCGCAATGAAGCCAGAATTTTAGTACCGACAGTCACCGCGGACGAGCTGTATTCGTCGTTTTTCTCGGTCGAAATGGCATTGTAAGAACGCAGACCAGAAACATGAACCGTTTCCAAATCCACTGCTTGTTCGGTTTCAGCGGCAAACGTTACGGATAATGATAATAAAGCAATCAATACCGCTGCGGCTGCCAGATTAAAGTGGAACATTTTTTTCTGAATATTGACCAATTGTTTAATCCCTGATTTTTCTGGCATATCGTTAACCGAGATCAAAGAGACCGATTTATAGGAAGTATATTGCAAGCTAATGCCAAGACCTCGCTACGAATATGAAAAGAAATTCAATACTCTCATAAAGAGTATCCGCCCGTTAGCCAAACAATTTGGCATTAATGAAAAAACCGCAGCCAAATGAAAGCATGCCAACCACGCTGAAGGCAAACGTTCCGGCCCGCCAGGGCGCAGCGCTACGGTGCCGACTGAGCCGGAGGAGCTACCTGCAGAAAATCCTTTGCTGCCTTTGGATGACCTGTTTTATGCCTTAAAACCGGAAATCCCCAAACTGACACGCTCCAATCTGCACCGCTGTCTGCAATATCACAATCTTTTCCGTCTTTCCGCCCTTACTGGTGAAAAGGAGGGAAAGAAAGGCAAAAAGCAATTTAAAGAATATCCGATCGGCTATGTCCACACCGATATTACCGAGTTGCATTGCGCTACCGGCAAATATTATCTGTTTGTCGGTGTCGAACGCAGCACCAAATACGCCTGTATCCAACGGCACCAATCACAAACCCTTGGGATTGCCGCTCAGTTCGTCAGAAATATGCAGGAAGATTGTGCCTTTAAAACCACGCATATCCTGACCGATAACGGTGCGTAGTTTACCTATAAGCTGCCGGCCGGGCATCTGGGACCTAAAGATAAAATCCACCTGTTTGATTTGGTTTGTCAGAAATTGGGGATTGAGCACGGAACGACTAAATTCAGACATCCTTGGGTAAACGGCCAAGTTGGGAGGACGAATAAAATGCTGAAACAGGCAGCGGTCAAAGCGTATCATTATGAGGATATAGGCGAATTGCGAAGGCATTTGCTATCGTTTGTTTTGTACTACAGTCATCAAAAGCCGCTCAAATTTAAGGGATTTAAAACGCCTTGGCAGCTGATGAGGTCAGCTTACGAAAGTAATCCTCCGTCATTTTTATCAACCCCCCAGAATAAGGCTGTGGGGCGGGACAACTAATTAATATAATAATAGTTATATTTTCTATTTACTGCATTTCTTGTGATAACCAAATTACTGCCGCTTTGCAGTCAATATGGTAAATACGACCTGCTGTGCTCATATTAATCAGCATTCAAACACGATGAAATGACAAAAGGCTGTCTGAAGCAGCTTTCAGACGGCCAGACCTTCATTTGTCATTTATTCGAATCCTTTATTCCCAGGCAAAGAAAAACCCGATATCAATATATCGGGCTTTGCTAAAATTTACTTCAATCTTTGCGGGTTTCCACCAAAATCATCTTAACTTCGACGTTTCCGGTTTCTACTTTCGGAATATCGGCACGGCGCATGCCGTAAACTTTTTCCGGTTGCGACTGGGCAGCCAAGGCGGCAACAGCTTCCGATTTGGTTTCGACAAACACCAAATCACCCAAGGCCGGCAATGTGCCGGCAACTTTCACGGCGGCAGCCTGCTCTTTCGACACGACTTCTTGCACTGCGGCTTCAACTTCTTTGGATGCTTTGGCCGTAATTAATTCGTCTTCCATCTCGGACACGGCTTTGGCTTCTTGGTCAGCCGAAACAGCAGTCATCGGCAAGAATTCATCGACCGCTTCGATGGCGAACACCGAAGTCACGGCAACAGTGACATTACCGACTGCGTTGTTAATCATTGGGCATTCGTCATCAGTGCTTTCTTCCACACGGATGGCTTCATTATCATGAAATTCGGCTTCGATCGCAAAAGACACGGCTTCTGCTTCACCCGGCTCCGGAATCACCACTACCAAAGGCGCGTTGTCTTCAATATCGGCGGCCGGTTCAGTCGGCATAGCCGCCGGCGTTTGTGTCGGGTTTTCGCCAAACACATGTGCCACGGCAAAGCGTACTTTATCCGCAGCATCAACGATATTCAGATAATGCTCGATTTTCTCGGCAGACGGAATATTGCGTTTTTTGTTGCTGCTGCGGCGGTCGCGTTGGTTGCGGTCGCGTTGGTTGCGGTCGCGTTGATTGCGGTTGTTGCGTTCACGCGGCTGTTTTTCAGTAGCCGACGCAATTTCAGCAGTCACATCAGCGATGTTTTCTAGCCCGGCATTTTCGGCCACTACGTTTTCTGCAGCGGTCTCAATGGCAACGTTTTTGTTGGCATTGCGGTTGTTGCGGCTGCGTTTGTTGGCGGCCGGCGCAGCTTGCTCGGCGGTTTCGGACGGCATATCGGTCAACGCGGCAACCGATGCGGCAGCCGCCTGATTGCGCTCTTCTTTATTTGCACGGTTGCGCTCGCGGCGGTTGTAGTTGTTTTCCTTGACTTCCGATTTGGCTTCAGCCTTATTGTCGGCTTTGATTTCAGCAATTTTGGCTGCTTTGGCTTCGGTGTTGACTTCCTGAACTTCTACCTTGCCGCCATCGCGTTTGTTGCGGCGTGGCGTTTGGCGGCGGTTTTGCTGGCGGCGGGCGTTGTTGCCGTTGCGGTTGCCGTTGGCTTGCCGTTTTTCGGCTTTCTTGGTTTCGACCGGTTTTTCAGATTCGGCAGGAACGGGAGTGCCGCCAAGGATTCTGCGCAACCATGCTTTGAAATTATCCCACCAAGTCGTCGTTTTTTGCCCGACTGAGGTCGGTGCAGGCTGGGTATGCTGTACGCTTTTTACCGCCGGCTCCGAGCGGACGGTTTTGGCACGCTCACTGCCGAACGGCTTGGCGTTTTCGTCTTCTTCAGGCTCGGCCACGCGTTTGTAGCTCGGTTCGCCGTCTTCTTCGACATCATCGGTACGGATGCGGCTGATTTCGTAATGCGGATTTTCCAAATGAATGTTCGGAATCAACAGTACGGATACGTCTAAACGCTCTTCCAAGCCAAACAATTCGGCGCGTTTTTCGTTCAACAGGAAGGTGGCCACATCCACCGGCACTTGCGCATGTACTTCGCCGGTGTTGTCTTTCATGGCTTCTTCTTGAATGATGCGCAACACATGCAGCGCGGTCGATTCGATGCCGCGAATCACGCCGGTACCGGCACAGCGCGGACAGGCCACATGGCTGCTTTCGCCCAACGCGGGTTTCAAACGCTGGCGGCTCAATTCGAGCAGGCCGAAGCGTGACAGCTTACCCATCTGCACGCGGGCACGGTCTTTTTTCAGCGCCTCACGCAACACGTTTTCCACATCGCGTTGGTGTTTCGGGTTTTCCATATCGATGAAGTCGATGACCACCAAACCGCCGAGGTCGCGCAAACGCATTTGGCGTGCCACTTCTTCAGCCGCTTCCATATTGGTTTTGAAAGCGGTATCTTCGATGTCGGCGCCGCGTGTGGCACGGGCAGAGTTGACGTCAATCGATACCAGCGCTTCGGTGTGGTCAATCACAATCGCACCGCCACTCGGCAGGCTGACGCTACGTGAGAATGCACTTTCAATCTGATGCTCGATTTGGAAACGCGAGAATAACGGTGTGTGGTCTTCATAAAGTTTCAGACGACCTACGTTGTTCGGCATCACATAGCTCATGAACTCAGATACTTGGTCGTGCACTTCTTGATTATCGACCAAAATCTCACCGATGTCCGGGCGGTAGTAATCGCGGATGGCGCGAATCAGCAGGGAGCTTTCCATAAACAGCAGATAAGGATCTTTATGCGCTTCGCCTGCTTCTTCGATGGCGTGCCACAGTTTCAGCAGGTAATCGAAATCCCACTGCAATTCTTCGACGCTGCGGCCGATGCCGGCGGTACGCGCAATCAGGCTCATACCGCGCGGCACATCCAATTCGGCCATGGCGGCCTTGAGTTCGGCACGCTCTTCGCCTTCGATGCGGCGCGACACTCCGCCACCGCGCGGGTTATTCGGCATCAACACCAAATAGCGTCCGGCCAGGCTGATGAAGGTGGTCAAGGCCGCGCCTTTGTTGCCGCGTTCGTCTTTTTCCACCTGAACGATGACTTCCATGCCCTCTTTGAGCACGTCTTGAATGCGGGCACGGCCGCCTTCGTAATCTTGGAAATACGAACGCGACACTTCTTTAAACGGCAAAAAGCCGTGTCGGTCGGTTCCGTAATCGACGAAACACGCTTCCAACGACGGCTCGATGCGGGTAATCACACCTTTGTAGATGTTACCCTTGCGCTGTTCTTTGCCCAGCGTTTCGATGTCCAAATCCAACAGATTTTGGCCGTCAACAATCGCAACGCGCAGCTCTTCGGCCTGCGTTGCATTAAATAACATACGTTTCATGATAGTAACCTCGTTGGGCTGCACCGTCTTTTCAGACGGCCTCACGCAGCCGGCTGGCACTCACGAGGCGGGACACGCTGCTTGCTCCAATGCTTGGGCAAGCAGGTTGGCTGTCCTGATGTAATCAGTTTTTGAGTTGAATTTCCGCAAGGTTTCATGCCGTCTGAAAGAAATACGGTCATGTGCGGTCGGGTTCGGATAAAGAAGGTCATAAAGAACAATTCGGTATCATCAAAAATACCGCCGCCTGTATACCATCTTTCCAGTATGTCAGGCCTAAAGTTAAGCGCGGGTTGAAATCATCAAGCCGCATAAATCAGGTAGCCGTCATCTTCTTCATCGTTTGCCTGTTGTTATTCTTCAGATTGCTGCGCGGCGGGCTATAACCCCGAAAATCCGTTCGTCTTATGCTCTGTGAGATGGGCAAATCAATTCAAACTTAATTACGCTCTTCCGTTTACTGGCTGTACATAAACGGAAGGAAATGCTTTGTAGAGTGCGTTTTTAATATAAAATCTATTTTTAACAGTAAATCAAATCCGTTTCCCGAAAGGGATTTTCCCTGCGGCGGCGGCGTTGGCTTCATTCCGCGCGCCTGTTTGCAAAACGGTGAAAACGAATGTTTGGATTATAGAGAAAATGCACCCAATACGCAAAGATTCAGTCAGCCAAATCACCCTTACCGAACACGAAGCAGGCCAACGCCTTGATAACTATCTGATAAAAATTCTCAAGGGCGTGCCGAAAAGCCATATTCACCGCATCATCCGCGTCGGTGAAGTACGGCTCGACAAAAAACGCTGCAAACCCGACACCCGCATCGAAAGCGGTCAAATATTGCGCATTCCGCCGATACGCACTGCCGGGACACAAAAGCCGTCCAAACCCCAACCCGCCCCTGCGTGCAAATTCGACATCGCGTACGAAGACGACGCATTATTGGTCATCAACAAACCTTCCGGCGTGGCGGTACACGGCGGCAGCGGCGTAAGCTTCGGTGTGATTGAACAAATCCGCCAAACCCGCCCCGAAGCCAAATATCTGGAATTGGTGCACCGTCTCGACAAAGACACCAGCGGCCTCCTTATGATTGCTAAAAAACGCAGCGCCTTAGTCAAACTGCACGAAATGATCCGCAACGGCCACCCGAAAAAAACCTATCTGGCGCTGGGCGTAGGCCGTCTGAACAACGACCGTTTCCACGTCAAACTGCCGCTGTTTAAATACACCGGCGCACAAGGCGAAAAAATGGTGCGCGTGAGCGATGACGGCCAATCGGCACACACCATCTTCCGCGTACTCAAACGCTATTCAGACGGCCTGCCGCACCAAGTCGGCCTGTCTGCGCTTACCTTGGTCGAAGCCACACTCAAAACCGGCCGCACCCACCAAATCCGCGTGCACATGCAGTCGCAACACAGCCCCATCGCCGGCGATGAACGGTACGGCGACTACCAAGCCAACAAACGCCTGCAAAAACTCGGCTTAAAGCGCATGTTTCTCCATGCTTCCGAACTGCATTTAGACCATCCGGTCACAGGCGAAAAGCTGGTTCTGAAAGCCGAATTACCGCAGGAATTGACGCAGTTTGTCGTGATGTTGGACAATCGGCATCAGTCCGTCTGAAAACAAAGGAACACATAATGAAACCCAAACTTGTTATTTTTGACTGGGACGGCACGCTGGCCGACACCACCCTGCCGATTATCGCCACCATTCAGGAAAGCTTTACTGAAAACGGCCATGCCGCGCCCGAAGCCGGCCGGATCCGTCCGCTTATCGGTTACAACCTGCCTGCCATCGTGCGCCACCTTGCACCGGATTTGAACCTGCACCAACAGGAAGAAATCATCGAAACCTATGCCGCACACCACTTAAATCCCAACAACCGCAACATGACCCTGTTCCCCGATACCATTGCTTGTTTGGAAACATTGAAAAAGCAAGGCTACTGGCTGGCAGTGGCCACCGGCAAAGGCCGAACAGGCTTGGACAATTCCATCGCCCAAACCAATACCGCCGGCTTTTGGCTCGCCACCACCTGCGCCGGCGAGCAGCCATCGAAACCCGCGCCGGACATGGTGTTCAAATTGTGCGGCGAACTCGGTTTGATGCCGTCTGAAACCATCGTTATCGGCGACACAACGCATGATTTGAATATGGCCGCCAACGCAGGCGCACCGGCCATTGCAGTGACTACCGGTGCACACACGGAAGAAAAACTGCGCACCAGCCCGCATTTGACGATTTTGCCGAATTTGTCTGCTTTACCGGATTTTTTGGCAACGTTGCAAACATCACTGCTGACTTCCAAGGCTGTCTGAAAACTTTTAGACGGCCTGAGATGTCAGAAACAGCCGCGTTGTTTACACAACAGATTGGGCAGTGATGCCTGTAAAACCCCGAAAGGCATATCACCTTTCAAACCCTTATGCGGCTTAACCGGATGATAAAAATTCACAAAACGGCATAACGCCTTTTGCTGACGTTCCGAATCCTTAAACGCAAACTTATCCTGCCCCATTTCCATTAAGTTGCGGATAACCCGCTCTGC
>NZ_PXYY01000091.1 GCF_003013245.1 Neisseria iguanae | reverse complement strand
TAAGGATACGGTAAATGGTTGCTTTGCTGACTTGGCATTGCCGGGCCGGCGAAGTAACGGTGGTTTTATCCTGCGCGCTGATGTGGGGTGAGCTGGGTGTTTTTGTGGGTGTTCATTTCAGTATTGTCTTTCCAATACGGTAAACAACGCCGGCTTTTCTTACAACTTAAGTGTGTGGATATAATAACGGTGCAAACATTGGATTTTCTGGGCAAGCTCGGCGAGGCTGCCTTCGTTTTTTATCACATCATCGGCATGGAGTAAACGCTCACGGCGTGGCGCTTGGCTATCAATAATACGGCGGATTTCATCCTCATTAAGTCCGCTCCGCTGTTTTACACGCTCGATTTGCGTAGTTTCATCAACATCAATCACCAAAACACGTTGCACCAAGGCAAGAAACGGCGGATTTTCTACCAGCAGCGGCACATCTATAATGCCGTAAATTTCATCAGAATATCGCGCCTGTTGAAGGCAGATTTCTTCCAATATCAACGGAAACATCAAAGATTCGAGTATGGCTCTGGTTTGAGGCCGTCTGAACATTTCTTCACGCAAAACAGCGCGGTTCAGACGGCTTTCACTGTCGAATACATGCACACCAATGGTTTCTCGGATGGCAGTCAAGGCTTTGCCGTTATCTGCCGTCAGGCAGCGGCTGAGTGCATCGGCATCGATATGCGGCACACCCAGCGCCATAAATTCGGCCGCTGCTTGCGATTTGCCGCTGCCGATACCGCCTGTTAATCCGACCCAAGCCGTCATTTAAAATCCTGATTTACTTAGCCACCATTGAATCAATTGACGAATCGGTTCATTAGCAATAAAAATAATCCAACCAGCCACTGCCAAGCTCGGTCCGAAAGCAAACTGCTGCCCTTTACCGACATGCGATATAACCGCACCGATAATGCCGATTAAGGCCGCCATAAACACCAGCACCGGCAACACGCCAGCACCCAGCCACGCGCCAAGTGCGGCCAATAATTTAAAATCGCCGCCACCCATGCCGGTTTTCCCGGTCAAAAGCTTATAGACGTAACACAGCAACCATAAGCCCATATAACCGCATACCGCACCCAACACCGCCGATTGCAGTGTGGCAAACGCGCTGTTGAAGTTATAAAGCAAGCCCAGCCATACCAGTGGCAAAGTCAGAGAATCAGGCAGATATTGGGTATCGTAGTCAATAAATGCCAGCACAATCAGCGTGGCGGTGAGAATCAATCCACCGAATGTCAGCCATGACCAGCCGTATTGCCACGCCACCACACCGAACAATACGCCAGTAAGCAATTCAATCATCGGATAACGAATGCTGATAGGCATCTTACATGAACCACATTTGCCGTCCAACAGCAGATAACTCAAAATCGGAATATTCTGCCAAGCCTTTACCGGCGCATAACATTTCGGACAACGTGAATCCGGTTTGGACAAAGTCAATGGCTCCTCTTCTTCGGCAGTGAATGGCAAATTTAAATGTTCTTTGGCAAACTGCGTCCAACCGCGCTCCATCATGAGCGGAACACGGTAAATCACCACATTCAAAAAACTACCGATTAACAAACCAACTATCGCAACCAATGGCACAACAACCGGCGCTAAGGCATTCCATGTTTCCAACATCTTAGCCTACCACGCTGCCCAAGTTGAACAGCGGCAGATACATCGCCACGAGCAACACACCGATTACAGTACCCAACACCACCATGATAATCGGCTCCATCAGCGAAGATAATTGCGAAACGGAATTATCTACTTCGTCTTCATAAAATTCTGCAACTTTGTTCAGCAGATCATCCAAAGAACCTGATTCCTCGCCGATAGCGGCCATCTGAACCACCATATTCGGAAACATTTCCGTCGTCTGCATACTGGAAGTCAGCGACAAACCTTGAGTAACTTTGGCACGGATATCTTGTGTGGCTTCTTCATAAAGAATATTGCCCGAAGCACCCGCTACCGAATCCAATGCCTCCACCAGCGGCACACCAGCGGCAAACAAAGTAGAAGTTGTCCGCGACCAGCGTGCAATGGTAGCTTTTTTCACAATAGAGCCAAAAATCGGCAATTTCAGCATCATAGCATCCACACGCTTCTGGAAGGCCGGCGAATTTTGGTGCAGCTTATACACACCAAAACCGATTACAATCAAGCCGATAATCATTATCCAGCCGTATTCGACGAATATATCGGAAATATTCATCACTACCTGAGTCAGCCACGGAAGTTCAGCACCCATGCTGTTATACACTTCTTTAAATGCGGGCAACACAAACATCATCATAACGAACAGCAACACCACAGCCACCACCACAATCGAAATCGGGTAAGTCAGTGCGGTTTTGACTTTTTTCTTAATGGCCTGTGTTTTCTCTTTATAGACAGCCAATTTATCCAACAAACTTTCCAATACGCCACCGGTTTCGCCGGCAGAAACCAAATTGCAGTAGAATCGGTCAAAATATTTCGGGTGCTTGGCAAAAGATTTGCCCAATGCGCTACCCTGCTCCACTTCAGCACGGATTTGCATCAGCATTTGGGTCATGGTAGGATTCGAATGGCCGCGTGCCACAATTTCAAAAGCCTGCATCAAAGGCAAACCAGCCTTCATCATGGTGGCCAATTGACGGGTAAACACCGTTATGTCTTCTTGCGTGATACGGCGTTTGCGTACTGCTTTGACTTTACTGATGCGCAATGGTCGGATACCGCGACGCTGAAGCTTTTTACGCGCTTCGTCTTCGTCTCTCGCCACTACTTCACCGCGGACAATTTGATCGGTATGGGTATTTTTACCTTCGAATGTAAAACGTTTACCTTTGCTCTTTTGGGAGAGCATACCCTTTTTTTGCGCTGCTTGAGCCATAATTACCCCTTAATTTCATACAAGAAAGAATGGGAAAAACAATTCTCCTTGCATTTTCCATCCTTAAAATCAGTCATTGGTATGTGCCGTTACTTCTTCTAATGAAGTCAAACCCTGCATCACTTTCAACAAACCGGCACGGCGTAAATCAACCATACCTTCTTGATAAGCCATGTTTTGGATATCGACTTCTGTGCCGTTATCCATAATCACACGCTGCATTTCTTCGCTAATCGGCATCACTTCATACACGCCGACACGCCCTTTGAAACCTTTACCCCGACAGCTGTCGCAACCGACCGGATGATACATCTGCCAATCTTTTGCCAAATCTTCATCGGTAAAACCGACTTTTTTCAACGCAGGCACCGGTGGGCGTTCGATTGCTTTTTTACAGCTCGGGCACAATCGGCGCAAAAGACGTTGCGCCATAATCAGCGTCACCGAACTGGCAATGTTAAACGGTGCCACACCCATATTCAGCATACGGGACAAAGTAGCCGGCGCATTATTGGTATGTAGCGTCGAGAACACCATATGGCCTGTTTGCGCGGCTTTAATCGCGATGTCGGCGGTTTCCAAATCACGGATCTCACCGACCATGATGATATCCGGATCCTGACGTAGGAAAGATTTCAGCGCGGCAGCAAATGTCAAGCCTTGTTTGTCGTTCACGTTAACCTGATTAATGCCCGGCAAGTTAATCTCGGCAGGGTCTTCCGCCGTGGAAATATTCACGTCTTCCGTATTCAAGATATTCAGGCAGGTATAGAGGGAAACTGTTTTACCCGAGCCTGTAGGGCCTGTCACCAACACCATCCCGTAAGGCCGATGAATCGCTTCAAGCAGCATTTCTTTTTGAAACGGCTCAAAACCCAATTGATCGATATTCAATCCGGCCGCATCCGAATTCAGAATACGCATCACCACTTTTTCACCGAACAAAGTTGGCAAGGTGCTCACACGGAAGTCAATCGGACGGCCATGTTTATGAAAGGCAATCTGAATACGGCCATCTTGCGGCACGCGTTTTTCAGAAATATCCAAACGCGCCATCACTTTAATACGCGATGCCAACTGTCCACGCACGGCAACCGGCGGCTGCACTACTTCGCGCAATTGCCCATCCACACGGAAACGCACGCGCGCCATTTGTTCGTAAAACTCAAAATGTATATCCGATGCCCCTGCATTCAAGGCATCAGACAATGTTTTGTGAATAAAGCGCGGAATCGGGCCATCTTCCGCTTCTTCGTTATCAATATACAAAGCTTGCGATGGCTGGGAAGATTCCTGCTCTTGGCTGATTTCTTTCAAAATAGTGGTCGAGCGCTGCCCAATCCATTCCAATAAGGAGCTCAACTGATCATGCGGCACTACCACCAAATCAACAGAAACGCCTGAAGAAAAAGCGATTTTTTGAAAATTTTGAATCTGAGTCGGATCGGAAACTGCCAAATAAACCTTGCGGCCACGACGGAAAATCGGCACACAGCGGTTTTGCACCATCTGCTCTTCGGTCAAAATATCTGTCAAAACATCGCTGCGCGGATAATGACGCAAATCCAACAAAGGATAGCTGAACACGCGCGCTACCAGCTCACCTAAGGCTTTAGGTGAAATTACACCGTCATCAAACAACACCGGCACAATGTCTTTATGCTCTTTGATGGCTGCTTGATAATGTTCTGCCTGAGTAGGCGTAATGGTTTGACTTTGCGCCAATACGCGCAGTAATCCGACACTCATTTTAACCTGATCCGTTTCTTGCAAAGCTGCATCCCTAAGCTTTGCCATGTGTATAATTTGATTATGAATACCCTGAAATTTCCGGCAGCCTTTTGTTTTCCCTTGACCGAACGGTGCGGGTCATTTATTTTCGCTTGATGTTATTTTTTATTGTTCTTAATTATTAGATATGCAATTTCGTTATTATAAAACAAGCTGAGCCAGTCTCAAACCTGCTTTTGAAATTATAACAACAATTAGAAACTATTTCACAACAGATATAAAATTTGAGCTATGTACGCATAAAAAGGCCGGATAATTTCCAGCCTTTTCAAATCTTTTAGATAAAAAAATAACCGCTGAAGCGGTTGGTGGTGGCCAGAGGCGGGATCGAACCGCCGACACACGGATTTTCAATCCGTTGCTCTACCAACTGAGCTATCTGGCCGTCATGTGTTTTGCTGCGAGATGCGTATTAAACCAAAAACACCGTATTCACGCAAGCCTTATGTGACGGAAATATTCATAAAATAACTAAACTCATGTTTTATATTGAATTAAAATTTCATGATTTTGTCAGAATTTCAAGCATTTTCTACGAATTTATTTTATTAGGCTGTCTGGAAAACAGAATCATAGTCGCCCGTCCTGTTTTTAAGCTACAATGATCGTTTTCCCTTCTATAAAACACACACATGCTTTATCAATTTCTAAAGGATATGCTTAATATTCTTCGCTTGCGTTACCGGGCGCCGATGGAATATCTCTACACACTGCCCGTCATCACCGCTGTTTTATTGCTGCTGGGCGTGATTAACGCGGCCAGCATGTCGTCTTTGTTCGGCCAACACCCTGCTGCCATTATGTTTGCAGTTTTGCTGACGGTGGTGAAATGGCTGGTTTTGAGCCGTGCCATGCGTGCGGTTATCCATTATTACGGTGGTGCGCCGCGTTTGCCGTTATGGGGATTTACCTTGGCTTCGGAAGCCTTGGGGATTCCTATACTGGCCTTGTTTTATGTACCGCAACTGGCTTCGGTCGCGCTGTTTTACCAAGTATGGATATTCTGGGTGCAAGCCATCGGTTTTATGAAAATGGGTAATATCTCCGGCTGGAAAATCATGCTCGGCTATGCCTTGTATCTTCTCGGCACGCTGGCCACCGGTTCAGTTCTGCTGATTCTGTTTATCCAAGCCGGCTGGATGGACGCGGATATGTTAAACCAGCAATTGCAAACCATCATGCAGCTTAAAGAATTTTGATATCTCGGTATTCAAGGCCGTCTGAATTTTTCGGACAGCCTTGTTCTTTGTCCATAAAAATCCCACACAGCCAAAACCGTGTGGGATGTTCATTGGACAATCCGAAGCGTTCGGACGGTTTTACATCATGCCGCCCATACCTCCCATACCGCTCATATCAGGCATAGCCGGTTTGTCTTCAGGGATTTCGGCAATCATGCAGTCAGTGGTCAGCATCAAGCCGGCGATAGACGCGGCATGTTGCAGCGCAGAACGGGTCACTTTGGCAGGATCCAAAACGCCCATTTCAATCATGTCGCCGTATTCGCCGCTGCCCGCGTTGTAGCCGTAGTTGCCTTGGCCTTCCAATACTTTGTTCACCACCACACTCGGCTCGCCGCCGGCGTTGGCTACGATTTGACGCAACGGAGATTCAATCGCACGCAAGACGATTTGCACGCCGGCATCTTGGTCGGCATTGCCGGTGTGCAGGTTTTCCAGAGCAGAACGGGCACGCAGCAGAGCCACGCCGCCTCCGGCCACTACACCTTCTTCAACGGCGGCACGGGTCGCGTGCAGCGCGTCTTCCACACGGTCTTTCTTCTCTTTCATTTCCACTTCGGTGGCGGCACCGACTTTAATCACTGCCACACCGCCGGCCAATTTGGCCACACGTTCTTGCAGTTTTTCACGGTCGTAGTCACTGGTAGCCACTTCGATTTGCTGACGGATTTCCGCTACGCGGCCTTCGATTTGTGCGACATCGCCGAAACCGTCAATAATGGTAGTGTTTTCTTTACCGATTTCAATGCGTTTGGCTTGGCCTAAATCTTCCAAAGTGGCTTTTTCCAAAGACAAGCCCACTTCTTCCGAAATCACTTGGCCGCCGGTCAGAATGGCGATATCTTGCAACATGGCTTTGCGGCGGTCGCCGAAGCCCGGAGCTTTCACAGCCACAGTTTTCAGAATACCACGGATGTTGTTCACCACCAAAGTCGCCAAGGCTTCGCCTTCCACGTCCTCAGCGATAATCAGCAGCGGACGGCTGGTTTTGGCGATTTGTTCCAAAACAGGCAGCAAGTCGCGGATGTTGCTGATTTTTTTGTCGAATAACAACACAAATGGATTATCTAAAGCCGCGATTTGTTTTTCGGTATCGTTGATGAAGTATGGCGACAGATAACCGCGGTCAAACTGCATACCTTCAACCACGTCCAACTCGTTTTCCAAAGATTTGCCGTCTTCCACGGTAATCACACCTTCTTTGCCGACTTTTTCCATCGCTTGGGCAATGATTTGGCCGACTTGCTCGTCAGCGTTAGCGGAAATCGAACCCACTTGGGCGATTTCTTTAGAAGTATCGCAAGGTTTGGCGATATTTTTCAGTTCGCCCACCAAGGCTGCTACGGCTTTGTCGATACCGCGTTTCAGATCGGTCGGGTTCATACCGGCAGTCACGTATTTCATGCCTTCTGCCACGATGGCTTGCGCCAATACGGTGGCGGTGGTGGTACCATCGCCTGCCACGTCGTTGGTTTTAGAGGCAACCTCTTTCACCATTTGCGCGCCCATATTTTCGAATTTGTCTTTCAATTCGATTTCTTTGGCCACAGACACACCGTCTTTGGTAATCTGCGGGCCGCCGAATGCGCGCTCCAATACCACGTTACGGCCTTTAGGGCCCAAGGTTACGCGCACGGCATTGGACAGAGTGTTAACACCGTTCACCATTTTTTGGCGGACTTCGCTACCGAATTGTACGTCTTTTGCTGTCATTTATATTCTCCAATAAATTAAAATAAATTAACTGGTTGAGGCCGTTCGAATTCTTTTCAGACGGCCTGGATACGGATTCAGATTATTCCACAACCGCAAAAATGTCTTCTTCGCGCATGACCAACAGCTCTTCACCGTCGGCTTTCACGGTTTGGCCGCTGTATTTGCCGAAAATCACTTTGTCACCGACTTTCACATCCAAAGCACGGCGTTGGCCGTCGCGGCCCACTTTTCCCGCACCCACAGCAACCACTTCACCCATATCGGGTTTTTCGGCTGCAGCCCCCGGCAGCACGATGCCAGATGCGGTTTTTTCTTCAGCTTCAACGCGTTTTACCACTACGCGGTCATGTAAAGGACGGATATTCATGTAATATTCTCCAAAAAGTTACTTAACAAGTTTGTTTTGAGAATCCACAGATAAAAAAGATATCTGTTTCAACGCAACTGAAAATAAGGTTATCAGGGCAAAATTCAAGCCCCGATACGTAAATTTTTCTGCTGCCGTTGGTCATTATTTATCTTCAATTAATTTAAGGCCGCCTGAAACATTCAGGCGGCCTTAAGCCTTCTTACTTGATTTTTCAATATGATGCTGACAAAAATCCTACCGGCATTCGGCCTGCTGTTCAGTCCCAGCCTTGCTGTTCCTGATTTGAGCAAAACCCTCTTATGCGCCTGACAGCCGCTATCGTTTTGAGACACTGAATTTCCCAGAAAACGCTGCTACCGCATGTATTTAGGCATACCCAAAGCGGCCGCACCCATGCAAGGATACTGTGTTTTATATACGCTGGGCGGCAATGTCTTAACCGAAAAATCTGCCCCCCTCAACACTTAAACGCGTTTAAGCAGCCGCCTGTATTGGTATTCATCGGCTACGACACCGATTTGCGTTTCGACACCACTGCCCGTGCACACGACTACATATTGTCGCAGCCGTGTGGTGAGTTTGGCCGGTTTGGGCGCGTTCGGTAAAGGCGGAAGCGGAGCCGTTGTCGCCGTGCCGCACGAAATTAATCGTCAGCATGGCCGCTTCACGGTCGAAGTCGTGCACGGTATAAGTGCGTACAAACGGGCATTTTCCCCCTTCTGCCTATTTGGGGCCGTCAGATGTTATTTCAAGAAAGTTTGGCATGGTTTGACCGTCTGAAAGCAGGAATACTTTTGTCGGCGTGTTGTTGAAGGTATAAGGATAGTCGGTCTGGAACACAGTGAGGCGTAAGTGGCTGCCCATATCCTACCATGAAATGACTTAAATAAGAGGCGGGGGCGGTAAGGGTTCATTCTATTTTCCTCTGTTAGTGGGAGATGTTCGAACGTACGTTGGAGAGAAAGCCGTCTGAAAGGTAAAGGATTGTTGGTGTGGTGTAAATTCGTAGAACTTTAAATTACGTTAATTATGTCCAGTTCAAGCCACCGCCACATTAAACTGGCATAATTATTTATTTTTAATTCGGACAGTCTGTATTGAAATAAACAGGCCGTCTGAAAAATTATTTCCCTGAGGCAATCTTCAACGCATGCATAAACGACACCGGTAAAATATTGCCGTAACCTAATTTGGGATAGCCGATAAATTTGGCGCGGATGTCGCGCTGGAGGGATAAGTGTTCGCTCAAATGTTTGCTGGTGTCGGCCGGCAAACGAGCAACGGCTTGTTGTCGCGCTCGTGTTTGCACAAACTTTGTTTTAATCAGTAAAACGCGGTTGCGGAATACATCAGGCTGTCTGAAGGCAGTCTGGTATTGGTGGTACAGGTTGCCTTGCTGATACCACAATGCAAGGTTGGTGGCAGAGTAGGTAAAATTCTGTAGCAAGTTCAAAAGTGCGTACAGCACAAACAGGCTGTCGTAGGAATGTCCACACACATATTTGCCGTTCGGGATTCAGTGTCACGCGGGCTTCGATTTGCGGATGGATTGCGGTATTGACGAGTTGTAGGAAATCTGTCGTGCCGCTTTCGGTGAAAATTCCGCCTTCATCGTTTGGTGGCGAGTAGAAGCCCGCTGCCGAATATCTGTTTATCGGCGACCTCATCGCTCTGCCTGCGATGGAATCCATGCTGCTCGATATGGACGACAACGCACGCGGCAATGTGTTTGCGTTACTCTCTGAAAACGAAACCCTACCTGCCGCCATCTGCAAGGCGTATGCGTGCATACCGTTTATGCCGATCCGGAACAGCACCCTCAAATCATCGGTCAAGTGCGCCAAGCCCGCCTTGCCTCAGACCGCTATGCGTAGGTTGCCGGAGAAGCTGCAATGGTCGGCATGTTGCGCAATTTTGCGCGTAAAGAATGACAGCCCCCATCAAACAATGCTACGCCGGACCGTATTGGCGTTTGGGAGAAGCGGAAGAAAAATACCATTAAAAACGCCATGATTTTGTGGACAGCGATGGGGAATAAATCCTGCTGGCGTTTTTTTATCTATTTCAAACACAATAACCCAAGACCTTTGCAAATTCCTCATCTGTGTCACATTTCAAAGAATAAAGGTGTTGAAATAAAAAATTATTGTTTGCGACGGCAGACGCGGGCTGCTGCAACTGTTTCCCGGTATTCCTGTTCAACTTTGCCCACTCCACCAAGTCAAAACTGTCACCACCTACCGGACGCGCAAGCCGAAAACACAGGCAGGA
>NZ_PXYY01000090.1 GCF_003013245.1 Neisseria iguanae | reverse complement strand
AAGAATCCATATCTTTCAAAGACTTGTGATCATTAATCTTCCCCGAAACCAATCTGCTGCCAATCAATCCGCCGTTGCAGGTTATCAGCGAATGCTATTTGAAGCCGGAAAACCAGCCCGTATTGCTTTTCCACGGTGTCTTTGGATAGGAATACGGCGGTTATGGCAGACGGGCTGCGCGGCTGACCCGGCAAAACCGGGCCGCTGTTGTGTTTTGGGGAATACGGCCGACGGACTCTCCTTCTAGGCCGATTCGACAAACCGGTTATGTGAGGGTCCCTTGGGGAACACGCTTTACGAGGCATTCTTCGGATTTGGTATAGGTGATAAGTTTTTAAATTGGCGGTAGCAGATTCGACGGAAACAGATTCATATGGTTATGGTCATGGTTTCCGCATTGCTGGCGGGAGCTTTTCGTTGTCGTGATTTTGGGTTGGATACGGTTTTTTTGAAATCCGGACTTGAATTTTTTTGCAAAAATCATCCAAGAGATAAAAAGGCTCGGTAAGATGATCTGTGAGAGAGTGCTTTTTTGTTTGCTTTTTATATGAAAACAATAGTTTACTACAAATTTGACCCTCTCTTTTATTTTTCTTATCCCGAACTCACGTTAGTTAATCTTCCACATTTTCAACATGACCCAAAATCATCGCATCACCATAGCTGAAAAAACGGTATTCCTGCATCACTGCATGTCGATAAATATCACGGATACGCTGTATGCCCGACAATGCACTGACCAACATCAACAGCGTCGATTTCGGCAAATGAAAATTGGTAATCAGTCGATCAACCACATTAAACCGATAGCCCGGTGTAATGAAAATATCGGTATCGCCTTGCCCTGCTTTCAGACGGCCTGTTTCACGGGCAGCCGATTCCAACGCACGCATGGATGTGGTTCCGACCGACCATACCCGATTACCGCGTGCTTTGACCGCTTCAATCACAGCCACCGTTTCAGACGGCACATCAAACCATTCTCTGTGCATTTTATGGTCGGCAATATTGTCCACACGCACCGGCTGAAATGTGCCCGCCCCCACGTGCAACGTCACCTCTGCCATCTCCACTCCTTTTGCTTTCAAAGCCGCCAGCAATTCATCAGTGAAGTGCAAACCGGCAGTCGGTGCGGCAACTGCGCCCTGATGCTTGGCGTAAACCGTTTGGTAACGGCTGTCGTCTTCGCTATCCGCCGTGCGTTCGATATAAGGCGGCAACGGCAAATGGCCGTTCTGCTCCAATAATTCGTAAACCGTTTGTCTGCCTTCAAAGCGCAGACAGAACAACTCTTCCTGCCGTTCAACCATTACCGCCTTGATGCCGCCTTCAAATACCAGCTCCGTGCCAGGTTTAGGTGATTTGGACGAACGCACATGAGCCAAGGCCGTATGCCCGTCCAACACACGCTCAATCAAGGCTTCGATTTTACCGCCGCTGGCCTTTTTCCCGAACAAACGCGCTTTTATCACCTTGGTGTTATTAAACACTAAAACATCGCCGCGTTCGACATAATCCGGCAAATCGGCAAAATGCACATCTTTTACCGGCATATCGGGCAAGGCCGCCAGCAAACGGCTGCTGCCGCGCACTTTAGGCGGATGTTGCGCAATCAGTTTTTCAGGTAAGTCAAAGTCAAAATCAGAAATATCCATGATTTTTTCACAATCCAAAACAGCCGTTATTATACGCATATTTCCTCTTTTCAGACGGCCTGTTTTCTTATAAAACCAACCGATTAGCATATATACTTTTGTTAACGAGCCAAGCTTTCCCCTATTCCTCATTCTGGTGATTTAACGCCAAAATGAGCGATTTTTCGATATTTTGCTAGACATTTTGCCGTAATTTCGGGAAAATGGCCTAGTTAAATTCCGGCTAAGGCCGCCATCTTCTTATTCTCAAATTGTCCGTTGTTATGGCAGATAACGTGGCAGACAAAATCTTATTGTCAGCATCATTATGTAACGTAACACGGCTCTACAACAGACCGTCTCAATAAGGAACCAAAATGGATTTGCGCAAACTGAAAAAACTGATTGATTTGGTTGAAGAATCCGGTATCGCCGAAATCGAAGTTACCGAAGGTGAAGAAAAAGTCCGCATTACCCGTGCTACTGCCGCACCGGCACCTGTTTACACCGCAGCCCCTGTTGCCGCACCGGCCGCAGTTGCCGCCGTACCTGCGGCTGCAGAAGCATCTGCGCTGAATTTGGCCGACGCCCAAAAATCACCGATGGTGGGTACGTTCTACCGTGCACCAGGCCCGAATGCCAAGCCTTTTGTCGAGGTCGGCCAAAACGTAAAAGCCGGCGATACCTTATGCATTATCGAAGCCATGAAGCTGATGAACGAAATCGAAGCCGAGAAATCCGGCGTGGTGAAAGAAATTCTGGTGGAAAACGGCACCCCTGTCGAATACGGCGAACCGTTGTTTATCATCGAATAATCCGCTTTCAGACGGCCTGATTTCAGACATAGGCCGTCTGAAACTTTTCGGAACATTTGAAGCATAAACATTTTCAGACTGCCTTTCGCTTCAAAAGCATCTGAAAAATACAGGAAAATCATTATGTTGAACAAAGTATTAATCGCCAACCGCGGTGAAATCGCCCTACGCGTGCTGCGTGCCTGCCGCGAAATGGACATTGCCACCGTTGCCGTGCATTCCGAAGCCGACAAAGACAGCCTGCATGTCAAATTAGCCGACGAATCCGTGTGTATCGGTCCTGCTGCTTCCGCACAAAGCTACCTGAACATTCCCGCGCTGATTGCTGCCGCTGAAGTGACCGGTGCCGACAGCATTCACCCCGGCTACGGCTTCTTGGCTGAAAATGCCAATTTTGCCGAGCAAGTTGAACAATCTGGTTTTATCTTTATCGGCCCCAAAGCCGACACCATCCGCTTGATGGGCGATAAGGTTTCTGCCAAACATGCCATGGTTAAAGCCGGTGTGCCGTGCGTGCCGGGTTCAGATGGCGCATTGCCTGACGATGATGACGAAATTCTGAAAATCGCCGATAAAGTCGGTTTTCCGGTCATCATCAAAGCATCGGGCGGCGGCGGCGGCCGCGGTATGCGCGTAGTCGAGAAAAAAGAAGACCTGATTTGTTCGGTCGAAATGACCAAAACTGAAGCCGGTGCCGCATTCGGCAACCCTATGGTGTATATGGAACGTTATCTGCAACGTCCGCGCCACATCGAAGTCCAAGTTTTAGCTGACGAACACGGTAACGCCATCTACTTGGCCGAGCGCGATTGTTCTTTGCAGCGCCGCCATCAAAAAATCATCGAAGAAGCGCCTGCACCGGGCATCACACCGGAAGAACGTGCCAAAATCGGCCAAGCCTGTACCGATGCCTGCAAACGCATTGGTTATCGTGGTGCCGGTACGTTTGAATTCCTGTATGAAGACGGAGAATTCTTCTTTATCGAGATGAATACCCGCGTTCAGGTCGAACACCCCGTGACCGAATTAATTACCGGGGTGGACATCGTTCAAGAACAAATCCGTATCGCCGGCGGCCTGCCTTTGCAATACACCCAAGACGACATCCGAATCGAAGGCCATGCCTTTGAATGCCGTATCAACGCGGAAGACCCTTACAGCTTCATTCCAAGCCCGGGATTGATTGAAAGCTGCCATTTACCGGGCGGTTTCGGTATCCGTGTCGACAGCCACATCTACCAAGGCTACCGCATTCCACCGTTTTACGACAGCTTGATCGGTAAAATCTGCGTGGCCGGCAAAGATCGCGCACAAGCAATGGCAAAAATGCGTGTGGCCTTGGCCGAATTGGCCGTGACCGGCATCAAGACCAACACACCGCTGCACCGTGATTTGTTTCAGGATTCAGGCTATGCCGAAGGCGGCGTGAGCATCCACTATTTGGAAAAATGGTTGGAGCAACGCAAAGCAGCACTGGCCGAGAAGTAAGCCGACACCAAAAAAGGCCGTCTGGACAAGGCAACAGAAATCTTCGGTTTCGTTTCCGGTTCAGACGGCCTTTGTTAACCCGCTCACATCCGTTACAATAAGTCTATTTTATTCATTCCTGTCTGAAAACATTTCTAGAGTGGAATCACTAAAAACCGATACCGCATTGGGCTGCCCCAGCTCGAAGAGACCGATCCTGTTGACTGCTGAAGCGGCTAACAGAGTCAGTTCCATACTATCCGTACCGTCAGAATCAGTCCGCCTGTATCGATTATTTATTGACCTGTATCATTATTTATTGATTCCACCATATCTACTTTAATTCAGACGGCTTCCTCCTGATAGAGACAGATTATGCCATACCAACAAATTACCCTCGCCGTTAGAGACACCGCTGCCGAACCATTGGCCGATGCGCTGATGGGACACGGTGCCCTTTCTGCCGCCATTGAAGATGCCTACGCCGGTACTGAAAACGAACAGGCCATTTTCGGCGAACCGGGTATGCCGGCCGAACAAATCTGGCAACAAAGTAAAGTGATTGCCCTCTTCAGCGAACAAGACGAAGCTGCCGCCGTCATCCGCGCCGCCGCAGAAGAATGCGGTTTAGCCGACTTAACTTACACCACCGAAATCCTGGAAGATCAAGACTGGGTGCGCTTAACCCAAGCCCAATTCGACCCGATTCAGATTTCCGACCGTTTGTGGATTACCCCGTCTTGGCACGAAGCACCCGATAAAAATGCCGTCAATCTGCAACTCGATCCCGGTTTGGCCTTCGGCACCGGTAGCCACCCGACCACCCGTCTCTGCCTGCAATGGCTCGACGCGCAACTGAAAGGCGGCGAAAGCGTCTTGGATTACGGCTGTGGCTCAGGTATTTTGGCGATTGCCGCCTTGAAGCTGGGGGCAGGCTTGGCGGTCGGTGTAGATATCGACAACCAAGCCATCCGCGCCAGCAAAGCCAATGCCGACCAAAACAATGTTCAAGCGCGATTCTATCTGCCTGATGCGGTTCCCAAAGGCCAATTCGACGTCGTGGTTGCCAACATTCTGGCCAACCCGTTGCGCATGCTCGGTGAAATGCTGGCCGGACGCACCCAATCCGGCGGACGCATTATTTTATCCGGCTTGTTGGACGAACAAGTCGAAGAATTAAGCGAAATCTACAGCCAATGGTTCGACATCGAACCTGCCGAAATTGAGGAAGGCTGGGCACGCTTAAGCGGCGTGAAACGCTGATTATAGTTGGTTAAAATCGAACCAATTACTGCGTTGGCGCGCCTTGTCTTGATTCGATTTTAACCAACTATAGATTGGCTGGAAAGAAAAAGGCCGTCTGAAAGCAATCGTTTTCAGACGGCCTTTAAATGACAGATTCCCAATAATCAGATTCAGCAGCTTGCTTTACGCACTCAAACCGGCGCGGCTGAACACCACATCAAATTCACTGGTTTCCAACAATGCGCGAATCTCGGCGACTTCTTCATCGGTCAACACCACTTCATCATATTGCGCGATAAATCCTTTAAAATCTCTGATATCCAAAACATTATCAGGAATCATGGTTTGAAAATAACAATGTTTCGGAAACACCACCACCGAATAAAACATTTTCTGCGATATCGACAACTGATCCGACAATGCCTGAATATACTGCTGGTTTTTCAGCAAAGGATTCTCAAATTTGGCTTCATTTTTATGCAGCTTGCACGTCCACATACCGCTGCCGCCATCGCCCCAAATCCGTCCTTGCTGATTCGGCGTATTCACCACAAAAATACCGAAGCGAGATACATACACGTAATCAATCTGCTCATGTTCGCCGCCACAGCATACATCCAAATCCGGAAAGGCGTGGTAGGTTTTGGTATCCAACAAGCATTTGGCGCGCACATTCACGGCAAAACGCGCGGTAAAATTTCTCAACCAATGGGTTTTGGCCAGCATGGCCGCCAAGACCACCGGGATCACCCACCATAAATAAACAAACAGGCCGTCTGAAAGATTAAAAGAAGCATTCATTGCATTTTCCACGTAATTTATTTTATTGGTTTGAGCAGTATTTATTCATACTGCATTTTTTGCTTTATTATAAACCAAATGATATTATTTACAATAGAAAATTACCGTTAGTCATTATTTATTACCTTTTATCAAAACAACTGTTTTACCGCTTCACCCAAGCCGAGCTTAAAGTCCAATCTATCGGGCTGTAATACTTCGGCAACTTGGCCGGTATACCCAAATTATCCCAGTAAACCACGCGGTAACGGTCACTGAACCAATTGGGCACGATAATGTATTGATGGCGCAACACGCGATCCAAAGCGCGTGCGGAAACGGTCAATTCTTCACGGTTACTGAAATTTTCAAAGCGTTTCAGCAATACATCCACCGCCGGATGGCACACGCCTGCCCAATTACGGCTGCCTTCGGTTTTCGCCGCTGCGCAACTGAAATAATTAAACTGCTCATTTCCGGGGCTTTCGCTGTTGGCATACACCACAATAGTCATGTCGTAATCAAACGCGGTCATTCGCTTTTGAAACACGGCCGGATCCGCAACGCGTATGGTCATACCCACACCGATTTTGGCCAAATCGCGCTGCCATTTGGCGGTCACGCGCCCGTAGGTTTTGCTCGGGCTTAAAAATTCAAATACCAGCGGTCTGCCCTGCTTATCGACCAGTTTGCCGTTTCGATAACGGTAACCGGCTTGCAGCAGCAATGCCCGCGCTTTCAAAAGCTGCGGGCGCACACCGATTTGCAGATTGATCACTGGCGGCTGTGGCACATTTTGCGTGAACACATTCTTCGGCAACTGCGTTTTCACCGTGTTTAGCAAAGCCAATTCCGCGCCGCCCGGTTTACCCGTCGCCGCCATGATACCATTGGTGAAAAAACTGTTGCTGCGCCGGTACGCTCCGTAAAACAGCTTGGTGTTGGTGCTTTCAAAATCAAAGCTTTCCACCATTGCCTGGCGCACCAAAATATTGTCAAACGGCTTGCGGCGCAGGTTCATCACAAAGCCCTGCATGCCGGCGGTATTGCCGTGCTGCCACTCGTGTTTGCCCAGACCACGCTTTTCCAACATATCGCCGGGGTAGGCACGCGCCCAATTTCGGGCGATGTTTTCTTGCACAAAATCATACTGTCCGCCCTTAATGCCTTCGATGCGCACGCTGTCGTCTTTGAAATATTTGAAGCGCACGGTATCGAAGTTGTACCGCCCTTTACGCACCGGCAAATGTTGTGCCCAATAATTTTTGTCGCGATGGTATTCGCTCAAGCGGCTGCTGTCGGCGCGGGCGAAGCGGTAAGGGCCGGAGCCGATAGGCATGGTATTGGCCGCGGCAGCCAAGCCTTGCGGATAGCTTTTGTGTGAAAACACCGGCAACTCACCCAAAATCATATGCAATTCGGCGTTTTTCTTCTTGAAACGGAAAACCACCGTGTACGCTTCGGGCGTTTCCACTTTGGCGACATCGCTCCAGTAAAATTTATACATCGGCGCGGCAGCTTTGTCTTGCGTCAGCGTGTTAAACGAAGCAGCCACGTCTTTGGCCAACACTGGATCGCCGTTGTGGAAACGCGCTTTCCGGTTGAGTTTGAACATGACCGACAGGCCGTCTGAAGCCAAGCGCACATCTTCCGCCAGCAATCCATACATCGCAAATGGTTCGTCAAGACTCTTTTCCATCAGCGTGTCCAGCGTCAAAGCTGCTACGCCTGCTTCATGATCACCCTTGAGTGTAAACGGATTAAGCGTGTCAAACCCGCCTTGCACCGGCAGCGTAAACGTACCACCTTTAGGCGCATTCGGGTTCACATAATCAAAAGCTTGAAAATGCGGCGGATATTTCGGCGGCTGTCCCAATCCCAAGCCGTGGGCGGCAAAGACTGAAGACATAGCGAGCATGAGTGAAACAAAAGCAGTGATTTTCATAATGGATTTCGATTCCAACAGGAAAGGGTAACAATGAAGGCCGTCTGAAAAAGTATTTTCAGACGGCCTGAGACCTTTACACAATCCCTATCTTTGGCACATTTTTCGTTATGCGCTGCTCGAAAGATACCTATCCAATTGATATATTGACTTTCTATGCCACTATAACTTCAAACTATACTCAAATCTACGGCTTTGAAAGGTCTCAGCCTGAATATTATATGCCGTCAAAGATTTTTTTTAAGGCGGCAACAGATTTATCCTGATTATCCGTATGCACACGGAATTCGGCCAAGGTCATGTTCATGGTTTCCACGCAAGGCTGCATGATTTGGTCAACCGCGGCATTGACTTTGTCTTTTTTCACATACGACGGGCTATATACAAAAATCTTAAACAATTCGCCCAAATCAATTTTATCGGCACTGGTTTTCAACACCCAGCCCTGTTTGCCCGAATACACATAGCCATGGCGCGCCAACTTTTCCAAAAGCTCGCCCAATTCGTCGTAGCCTATATTGATATGGCCGCGCAGTTCCTGCACCAGCATGGCATTGCCTTCCTGCTGCGCCGCATCGAGCAAAAGCAGGATTTTCAATACATCGTCAAAACGGCCGGAAGAATCGAAATTGCGGCGGAAAGCATTGTCCCGCCAGTACGACAGTGAAGATGTCAACACCGCACCGGCCAACACCATTGACCAGAGCAAGTTCAACCATACCAGGAAAAAGGGAACCGCGGCAAACGCACCGTAAATCGACTTATAGCCGTCAAAATTGGTCATGTACCAGGCAAAAATATAGCGGGCAATCTGCAAAGCCAAAGCCGCCACCAAGGCACCGATTAAAGCATGCTTGGCCGGCACAAAACGGTGTGGCACAAAGCGGTATAATGCCCACAGCAAAGCCGTGCTGAACAATAAAGACATCAAAAAGCGTACCGCCTCGGCCAACACAGATGAAATATGTTCCAAGCCCAAACCGTTTACCGCGCCGACAATCAACGACAAGCTGACACCCAACGACAACGGTCCAAAGGTCAGCAACGCCCAATACACCAAAAATTGGCGCATCAATGGCCGCTGCGTGTGCACATTCCAAATGCGGTTGAACGCGCTGTCGATGGTTTGCACCAACATCAGCGAGGTTACAAACAGCATCACGCTACCGATAGCGGTCAATTTGCTGGCTTTGTCTTTAAATTGATTCAGGTATTCAAACACCAAATCCGCACCCTGCGGCACAATCATGCGGTTGATAAATTCGACAAACGACACAGACCATTGGTCAAACACCGGAAAAGCCGACACCACCACCAACATCACTGTCAACACCGGCACCAAGGCCAACAGCGTGGTAAAAGTGAGGCTCGATGCCACTTGCGGTACACGTTCGTTATTAAAGCGGCCGAACACAAACATCAAAAAACCGACCACTTTATTTTCCGACAAACCTTGCCACCATTTTAAAAACGGCATACTCTTTTCCTTAATGTATTGTATGATGATTACTTTTCAGGCGGCCTTCCCTCCATTCCTCCCGAAAAGCAGTTTTATGTTTTATTAAACCATCCATTGTAACGGAATCACACCATGAACCCAACTTCTCTTAACATTCTGGTTTTGTTTTACAGCCAAAACGGCAGCACGCTCAATCTCGCCCGCCAAATCGCACGCGGCATAGAAAGCGTCGCCGGATGCGAAGCCGTATTGCGCACCGTGCCGAAAGTCTCTACCGTGTGCGAAGCGGTTGAAAACGAAATCCCCGACCGCGGCGCACCTTATGTCACCGCCGAAGATTTGAAAAACTGCGCGGGCTTGGCATTGGGCAGCCCGACCCGTTTCGGCAACATGGCCGCCGCCATGAAATACTTTATCGACGGCACAATTGCACAATGGCTCGGCGCAGAATTATCCGGCAAACCGGCGACCGTATTTACCAGCACCGGCTCCTTGCACGGCGGTCAAGAATCCACCCTGCTCACCATGATGCTGCCGCTTTTGCATCACGGCATGGTCATCAGCGGCATTCCGTTCAGCGAAACCGCCCTCAGCCGCACCCAAAGCGGCGGTACCCCCTACGGCGCATCACATGTGGCCGGACACGACGGCAGCGCGGTATTGAGTGCCGAGGAAAACGAATTGGCTTTTGCACAAGGCAAACGTTTGGCTGAATTGGCAGTAAAATTGGCGTAAGTCTGTTTTGTCTCCGGCATCACCATTCAAGGCCGTCTGAATCCCCGCCACTCTAGCCACGGTTTAAGCCCAAACGCACCAAGCATTGAAACCAATTAAGGTTCTTAGAATTCCCATCGCAAGTGCGACAACTTTCCAAAAGAACAGGCCGGTATTCGGCAGCAGACCGCTTCCCAACAAGAAAGACTGCCATCCGCTACACACACCTGACCCGGGAACAAAAATACGGCATTTGCCCGGAATACCGCAAGCCGTCTCAAAGCAGCAGTACCCCCACCACCGTCAAGCGTGAATCGGACAGATACGGCATGAACGGCAAATACGGCGGCTTGTACGCCCGGCACAGCATGAAGCCGGAAAGAAAAAGCAAAATGCCCGCAA
>NZ_PXYY01000009.1 GCF_003013245.1 Neisseria iguanae | reverse complement strand
ATGGCTAAGGAAAAATTCGAACGTAGCAAACCGCACGTAAACGTTGGCACCATCGGTCACGTTGACCATGGTAAAACCACGCTGACTGCTGCGTTGACTACTATTTTGGCTAAAAAATTCGGTGGTGCTGCGAAAGCTTACGACCAAATCGACAACGCACCGGAAGAAAAAGCCCGCGGTATTACCATTAACACTTCTCACGTAGAATACGAAACCGAAACCCGTCACTACGCTCACGTAGACTGTCCGGGTCACGCTGACTATGTGAAAAACATGATTACCGGCGCCGCACAAATGGACGGCGCGATTTTGGTGGTATCTGCTGCCGACGGTCCTATGCCGCAAACCCGTGAGCATATCTTGTTGGGCCGCCAAGTAGGCGTACCATATATCTTGGTGTTCATGAACAAATGCGATATGGTTGACGATGAAGAGTTGTTGGAATTGGTTGAAATGGAAATCCGTGACTTGTTGTCAAGCTATGACTTCCCGGGTGACGACTGTCCGATCATCCAAGGTTCTGCATTGAAAGCTTTGGAAGGCGATGCTGCTTACGAAGCGAAAATCTTTGAATTGGCTGACGCATTGGACAGCTACATTCCAACTCCGGAACGCGCCGTTGACAAACCATTCTTGTTGCCAATCGAAGACGTATTCTCGATCTCCGGTCGTGGTACGGTAGTAACCGGTCGCGTAGAGCGCGGTATCATCCACGTAGGTGATGAAATCGAAATTGTTGGTTTGAAAGACACTGCGAAAACTACTTGTACCGGTGTGGAAATGTTCCGTAAATTGCTGGATGAAGGTCAAGCAGGTGACAACGTAGGCGTATTGCTGCGTGGTACCAAACGTGAAGAAGTTGAGCGCGGTCAAGTATTGGCCAAACCAGGCTCAATCACTCCGCATACCAAATTCAAAGCAGAAGTATACGTATTGAGCAAAGAAGAAGGTGGTCGTCATACGCCATTCTTCGCTAACTACCGCCCACAATTCTACTTCCGTACAACTGACGTTACCGGTGCGGTAACTTTGGAAGAAGGCGTAGAAATGGTAATGCCTGGTGAAAACGTAGCCATCACTGTAGAACTGATTGCCCCAATCGCGATGGAAGAAGGCTTGCGTTTTGCGATCCGTGAAGGTGGCCGTACCGTAGGTGCCGGTGTTGTATCTTCTATTATTGCTTAAGTTTTAGAAGGCCAGTAGCTCAATTGGTAGAGTATCGGTCTCCAAAACCGAGGGTTGGGGGTTCGAGACCCTCCTGGCCTGCCAAATCAAAAATTAACCGGCCTTAGTGCCGGTTAATTTTTCTATTTTATTTCTATAATGGATTTATTTTTAACCATTGCATCACTATAAAAGTATGATTTTATATTGTTTGTCATTATAAATGCTATGGAAAGTGAGTTTGAAATGGCTGATCGTATGCCTGAAAATAAAGCGGAAAAGATTGCCGAATCGGGTAGTAACGTATTCTCTCCGCAACGTGAAGGTTTATTCGCTTATTTTCGGAGTTCTTGGTTGGAATTCAAGAAAGTAGTTTGGCCGGCTCGTGATGATGCGGTCAAAATGACCGCATTCGTGATTATTTTTGTAGCAATTCTAGCTGCGTTTATTTATGCAGTAGATACAGCAGTTTCATGGTTATTTTTTGATTTGTTATTGAAGAGGGGATAAAATGTCAAAACGTTGGTATGTGGTGCAGGCTTATTCCGGCTTTGAAAAAAATGTTCAAAAAACATTGAAAGAGCGTATTGCCCGTGAGGGTATGGAAGAGTATTTTGGCCAAGTTTTGGTTCCAGTTGAGGAGGTGGTCGATATCAAAAATGGCCGTCGTACGATTAGTGAACGCAAATTTTATCCCGGTTATGTTTTGATTGAAATGGAAATGACTGATGATTCATGGCATTTGGTAAAAAGTACGCCACGCGTATCCGGTTTTATTGGCGGTACCGCCAACCGGCCATTGCCAATTTCTCAGCGTGAAGCTGATGTTATTATGCAACAGGTTCGTACTGGTGTTGAAAAACCAAAACCAAAAGTTGAATTTGAAGTGGGTCAACCGGTTCGTGTAAATGACGGTCCCTTTGCTGACTTTAACGGCATGGTGGATGAAGTCAATTATGAGCGCAATAAGCTGCGTGTCTCCGTACAGATTTTTGGTCGTGAAACACCTGTCGAGCTGGAATTCGGTCAGGTTGAAAAGATTTAATCAAATTAATGTCTTGAATTAAAATACATTAGGTTTTATAATAAAAAATTCGTTTTTGGGAAGCGGAATGGTTCCGCGTTATACCCGTCTTTTAGGAGTCCTTTAAGTGGCAAAGAAAATTGTAGGCTACATTAAACTGCAAATTGGTGCAGGTAAGGCCAACCCATCCCCTCCAGTTGGTCCGGCATTGGGTCAACGTGGTTTGAACATTATGGAATTCTGTAAAGCATTTAATGCTGCAACCCAAAGTATGGAACCTGGCTTGCCAATTCCTGTTGTGATTACTGCATTTGCAGACAAATCATTCACATTTGTGATGAAAACACCTCCAGCTTCTATCTTATTGAAGAAAGCTGCCGGCCTGCAAAAAGGTAGTGCAAATCCATTGACTAATAAAGTGGGTAAAGTAACTCGTACTCAGTTGGAAGAAATCGCGAAAACCAAAGAGCCTGATTTAACAGCTTCTGATTTGGATGCAGCGGTACGTACTATTGCTGGTTCAGCCCGTTCAATGGGCTTGGATGTGGAGGGTGTATAATGGCTAAAGTTTCTAAACGCTTGAAAGCTTTGCGCTCTTCTGTTGAAGCAAACAAATTGTATGCGATTGATGAAGCGATTGCTTTGGTAAAAAATGCCGCAACTGCCAAATTTGATGAGTCAGTTGATGTGTCATTCAACTTGGGTGTAGATCCTCGTAAATCCGACCAAGTGATTCGCGGTTCAGTAGTATTGCCTAAAGGCACAGGTAAAACCACTCGTGTGGCTGTATTTGCTCAAGGCGCCAATGCTGAAGCAGCTAAAGAAGCGGGTGCAGATGTAGTCGGTTTCGATGATTTGGCTGCTGAAATTAAAGGCGGTAACTTGAACTTTGACGTTGTGATTGCTTCTCCGGATGCAATGCGCATCGTAGGTCAATTAGGCACTATTTTAGGTCCGCGTGGTTTGATGCCTAACCCTAAAGTCGGTACTGTGACTCCTAATGTGGCTGAAGCCGTGAAAAACGCCAAAGCCGGTCAAGTGCAATATCGTACTGATAAAGCAGGTATCGTGCATGCTACCATCGGTCGTGCTTCATTTGTCGAAGCTGATTTGAAAGAAAACTTTGACGCATTGCTGGATGCTATCGTTAAAGCAAAACCTGCTGCTGCCAAAGGTCAATACTTACGTAAAGTTGCCGTTTCCAGCACAATGGGTTTGGGTGTTCGCGTAGATACTTCTAGCGTGAACAACTAAGAATTTTCAGGCGGCCTTTTTAGGCTGCCTGGATTTGGGCTACTTAAAATATTAAGTAGATGTCCAAGACCGTAGGGATCGTAAGATTTAATCATTATTGCCCTACGCAGACGGTAGTCCTGAAACAAATTACAAGAAAGCTTGTTAAGATGTCTTTTTAGGTTACCGCGCTGGTGGAATACTGATGAAGTATTCTGTTGATAAACAGTAGGAGGTAGACCTTGAGTCTCAATATTGAAGCCAAGAAAGTAGCTGTTGAAGAGATTAGTGTAGCAATTGCTAACGCTCAAACTCTGGTGGTTGCAGAATATCGCGGTATCAGTGTTGCCAGCATGACCGAGCTGCGTGCAAATGCACGTAAAGAAGGTGTATATTTACGTGTTCTGAAAAATACTTTAGCTCGTCGCGCAGTAGAAGGAACTTCATTTGCAGATTTGGCAGATCACATGGTAGGTCCGCTGGTTTACGCTGCTTCTGAAGATGCTGTGGCTGCTGCAAAAGTGCTGCATCAATTCGCGAAAAAAGATGAAAAAATCGTTATTAAGGCCGGTTCTTATAATGGTGACGTAATGGACGCTGCTCAAGTGAGCGAGTTGGCTTCTATTCCTAGCCGTGAAGAATTGTTGTCTAAACTGTTGTATGTTATGCAGGCGCCTGTTGCTGGTTTCGCACGCGGTTTGGCTGCATTGGCTGAGAAAAAAGCTAGCGAAGAAGCTGCTTAATCGATTTTGTTTCATCTGAAATTTAATTTTTAATACAATATTTGGAGTTTAAATAGCATGGCTATTACTAAAGAAGACATTTTGGAAGCCGTTGGTTCTTTAACCGTTATGGAATTAAACGAATTGGTTAAAGCTTTTGAAGAAAAATTCGGCGTTTCTGCTGCTGCCGTTGCTGTTGCCGGTCCTGCTGGGGCTGGTACCGCTGCTGCTGAAGAAAAAACTGAGTTTGACGTTGTTTTGGCTTCTGCCGGTGATCAAAAAGTTGGCGTGATTAAAGTTGTTCGTGCTATCACTGGTTTGGGTTTGAAAGAAGCTAAAGACATCGTTGACGGCGCGCCCAAAACACTGAAAGAAGGTATTTCTAAAGCTGAAGCTGAAGACATCCAAAAACAATTGGAAGACGCCGGCGCCAAAGTCGAAATCAAATAATTATTTGATACTTTCAGTCAAGGCTGGCAGATATCTGCCAGCCTTATTTTGCATTTTAATTATATAGAAAATAATTATTTGCATTTATTTGCATTTATAATTCGAAATAAATATAAATAAATGTAAATAATATCACAAAATAGTCGTCCGCCTTTTTCAGACGGCATTTCTATTCAAAGCCACCCTTCGGAGTGTATATGAACTATTCGTTTACCGAGAAAAAACGTATCCGTAAGAGTTTTGCCAAACGAGAGAACGTATTGGAAGTTCCTTTTTTGCTTGCAACTCAAATTGATTCTTATGCAAAATTTTTGCAATTAGAAAATGCTTTCGCCCAACGCACCGATGATGGTCTGCAAGCCGCGTTTAATTCTATTTTTCCAATTGTCAGTCACAATGGTTATGCGCGTTTGGAATTTGTCCATTACACCTTAGGCGATCCGCTGTTTGATATCTCTGAATGCCAATTGCGCGGCATTACTTATGCCGCTCCTTTGCGTGCACGCATCCGTTTGGTAATTTTGGATAAAGAAGCTTCTAAGCCGACGGTAAAAGAAGTGCGCGAAAACGAAGTATATATGGGTGAAATCCCGTTGATGACACCAAGTGGCTCTTTTGTCATCAATGGTACCGAACGTGTCATTGTTTCCCAATTACACCGTTCTCCGGGTGTTTTCTTTGAGCATGACCGTGGTAAAACCCATTCTTCGGGCAAATTGTTGTTCTCTGCCCGTATTATTCCTTACCGTGGTTCATGGTTGGATTTTGAATTCGATCCGAAAGATTTGCTGTATTTCCGTATTGACCGCCGCCGTAAAATGCCGGTAACGATTTTGTTGAAAGCTTTGGGATACAACAATGAACAGATTTTGGATACCTTCTATGACAAAGAAACCTTCTTCTTGTCAAAAGGCGGGGTGCAGACTGAACTGATTCCAGCCCGTTTGAAAGGTGAAACAGCCAAAACCGATATCGTTGATGCCGACGGTAATGTCTTGGTAGCCAAAGGTAAACGCATAACGGCTAAGAATATCCGTGATATTGCCAATTCCGGTTTGACCCGCTTGGACGTTGATCCTGAGATTTTATTGGGTAAAGTCTTAGCTGTCGATTTGATTGTGCCAGATACCGGCGAGGTATTAGCTGTTGCAAATGATGAAATTACAGAAGAATTGCTGGCGAAACTGGATATTCACGGTATCGAACAAATGACCACTCTGTACATCAATGAATTGGATCAAGGCGGTTATATTTCCAGCACCTTGAGCACTGATGAAACAGCCGACCAACAAGCTGCCCGTGTGGCGATTTACCGCATGATGCGTCCAGGCGAGCCGCCTACCGAAGAAGCCGTTGAAATGCTTTTTAACCGCTTGTTTTTCAGCGAAGATAGCTATGATTTGTCTCGTGTAGGCCGTATGAAATTCAATACCCGTACTTACGAGCAAAAATTGTCTGAAACGCAGCAAGGATCTTGGTATGGCCGTTTGTTGAACGAAACCTTTGCCGGTGCGGCTGAAAAAGGCGATTACGTACTGAGCATTGAAGATATTGTGGCTTCAATTGCGACCTTGGTTGAATTGCGTAACGGCCATGGCGAAGTGGACGATATTGACCACTTGGGCAATCGTCGCGTGCGTTCTGTCGGGGAATTGGCAGAAAACCAATTCCGCAGCGGCTTGGCACGTGTTGAGCGCGCCGTGAAGGAGCGTTTGAACCAAGCAGAGTCTGAAAACTTGATGCCGCATGACTTGATTAATGCCAAACCGGTTTCTGCTGCGATTAAAGAATTTTTCGGCTCGAGTCAATTGAGCCAATTTATGGACCAAACCAACCCATTGTCTGAAGTAACACACAAACGCCGTGTTTCTGCTTTGGGGCCGGGTGGTTTGACCCGCGAGCGTGCCGGCTTTGAGGTGCGTGACGTACATCCGACTCACTATGGTCGCGTATGTCCGATTGAGACACCTGAAGGTCCGAATATTGGTTTGATTAACTCGCTGTCTGTTTACGCACGCACCAATGATTATGGCTTCTTGGAAACGCCATACCGTCGTGTGATTGACGGCAAAGTAACGACTGAAATTGACTATCTGTCAGCTATCGAAGAAGGCCGCTATGTGATTGCGCAGGCCAATGCCGAATTGGATGCAGAAAGCAAGTTGACCGGCGATTTGGTTACTTGTCGTGAAAAAGGCGAAACCATCATGGCTACGCCTGACCGCGTGCAATACATGGACGTGGCAACCGGTCAAGTAGTGTCGGTAGCGGCTTCCCTGATTCCGTTCTTGGAACACGATGATGCTAACCGTGCATTGATGGGTGCCAACATGCAACGTCAAGCTGTGCCTTGCCTGCGCCCTGAAAAGCCGATGGTCGGTACCGGCATCGAACGCTCGGTAGCCATTGACTCGGCAACTGCTATTGTTGCCCGTCGAGGCGGCGTGGTGGAATATGTGGATGCCAACCGTGTGGTGATTCGTGTGCATGATGATGAAGCGACTGCCGGCGAAGTCGGTGTTGACATCTACAATTTGGTGAAATTTACCCGTTCCAACCAGTCAACCAACATCAACCAACGTCCGGCCGTGAAAGCAGGAGACGTATTGCAACGTGGCGACTTGGTGGCCGACGGTGCTTCTACTGATTTGGGTGAGTTGGCGCTGGGTCAAAACATGACCATTGCGTTCATGCCTTGGAACGGCTACAACTACGAAGACTCGATTTTGTTGTCTGAAAAAGTGGCTGCGGATGACCGTTACACCTCGATTCACATTGAAGAATTGAACGTAGTAGCGCGTGACACCAAATTAGGTGCAGAAGATATTACCCGCGATATTCCGAATTTGTCGGAGCGCATGCAAAACCGCTTGGACGACTCAGGTATCGTTTATATTGGTGCAGAAGTGGAAGCCGGTGACGTATTGGTGGGTAAAGTGACTCCTAAAGGCGAAACCCAATTGACGCCTGAAGAAAAACTGCTGCGTGCGATTTTCGGTGAAAAAGCCTCGGATGTAAAAGATACTTCATTGCGTATGCCGACCGGTATGAGCGGCACCGTGATTGACGTGCAAGTGTTTACCCGTGAAGGTATCCAACGCGACAAACGTGCCCAGTCGATTATCGATTCCGAGCTGAAACGCTACCGCCAAGACTTGAGCGACCAACTGCGTATTTTCGATAACGATGCTTTCGACCGCATCGAGCGCATGATTGTTAGCCAAAAAGCCAACGGTGGTCCGATGAAATTGGCTAAAGGCAGCGAAATTACTGCAGAATACTTGGCTTCTGTCACCAGCAAACACGATTGGTTCGACATCCGTTTGGCTGATGAAGATTTGGCCAAACAGTTGGAACTGATTAAACTGAGCCTGCAACAAAAACGCGAAGAAGCGGACGAGTTGTATGAAGTGAAGAAGAAAAAGCTGACTCAAGGCGACGAATTGCAGCCGGGCGTGCAAAAAATGGTGAAAGTATTTATCGCCATCAAACGCCGTCTGCAAGCCGGTGACAAAATGGCCGGCCGCCACGGTAACAAAGGTGTGGTATCGCGCATTCTGCCGGTGGAAGACATGCCTTACATGGCAGACGGCCGTCCTGTAGACATCGTGTTGAATCCATTGGGTGTACCATCACGTATGAACATCGGTCAGATTTTGGAAGTCCACTTGGGTTGGGCGGCAAAAGGTATTGGCGAACGCATAGACCGCATGCTCAAAGAACAGCGTAAAGCCAGCGAATTGCGCGAATTCTTGAATAAGTTGTATAACAACAGTGGCAAACAAGAAGATCTTGACAGCTTGAGTGATGATGAAATCATCGAATTGGCGTCTAACTTGCGCAAAGGTGCTTCTTTTGCTTCTCCGGTATTTGATGGCGCCAAAGAGTCTGAAATCCGCGATATGTTGAACTTGGCTTATCCAAGCGATGATCCTGAAGTGGAAAAGCTAGGTTTTAACGACACCAAAACCCAAATTACCCTTTACGATGGCCGTTCAGGCGAAGCCTTTGACCGCCGCGTGACCGTGGGGGTGATGCACTACTTGAAATTGCACCACTTGGTTGACGAGAAAATGCACGCCCGTTCTACAGGCCCTTATAGCTTGGTGACCCAACAGCCGTTGGGCGGTAAAGCGCAGTTCGGCGGACAACGTTTCGGTGAGATGGAGGTTTGGGCACTGGAAGCTTACGGTGCCGCTTACACGCTGCAAGAAATGTTGACCGTGAAGTCCGATGATGTGACAGGCCGTACCAAAATGTATGAAAATATTGTCAAAGGCGAACACAAAATTGACGCCGGTATGCCTGAATCCTTCAACGTATTGGTCAAAGAGATTCGCTCATTGGGCTTGGATATTGATTTGGAACGTTACTAAACGACATTTTCAGACGGCCTTTTTTATGATTAACAGGCCGTCTGTTAAAGAACACAACGCTTTGAACGGATATAACAAAAAATGTTTAAAGGCCGTCTGAAAAGCTATGCCGTTCTATCCAAATCTTTATCCGCCAAGCGGTAAAAATACTTCCTTCAAGGAGCAAAAATGAATTTGTTAAACTTATTTAATCCGTTACAAACAGCGGGTATGGAAGAAGAGTTTGATGCCATTAAAATCGGCATTGCTTCCCCGGATACCATCCGTTCTTGGTCTTACGGTGAAGTGAAAAAACCGGAAACCATCAACTACCGTACCTTCAAGCCTGAACGCGACGGTTTGTTTTGTGCCAAGATTTTCGGCCCGGTAAAAGACTACGAATGTTTGTGCGGTAAATACAAACGCCTGAAATTTAAAGGCGTAACCTGTGAAAAATGTGGCGTGGAAGTGACGCTATCTAAAGTGCGCCGCGAACGCATGGGCCATATCGAGCTGGCTGCGCCGGTTGCCCATATTTGGTTTTTGAAATCGCTGCCGTCACGTTTAGGCATGGTATTGGATATGACCCTACGTGACATTGAGCGTGTATTGTACTTTGAAGCATTTGTGGTAACCGACCCGGGCATGACCCCGCTGCAACGCCGCCAATTATTGACCGAAGACGATTACTACAACAAATTGGACGAATACGGTGACGATTTCGATGCCAAGATGGGTGCCGAAGGTATCCGCGAATTGCTGCGGTCATTGGATGTAGCAGGTGAAATCGGTGTGTTGCGTCAAGAATTGGAATCGACCAGTTCGGACACCAAAATCAAAAAGATCGCCAAACGTTTGAAAGTATTGGAAGCATTTCACCGCTCAGGCATGAAGCTCGAGTGGATGATTATGGATGTGCTGCCGGTTCTGCCGCCTGATTTACGTCCGTTGGTACCTTTGGATGGCGGACGTTTTGCCACTTCCGATTTGAACGATTTGTACCGCCGTGTGATTAACCGTAATAACCGTCTGAAACGTTTGTTGGATTTGAGCGCACCAGACATCATCGTGCGTAACGAAAAACGCATGTTGCAAGAAGCAATAGACAGCCTGTTGGATAACGGCCGTCGCGGTAAAGCTATGACCGGTGCCAACAAGCGCCCGTTGAAATCATTGGCCGACATGATTAAAGGTAAAGGCGGCCGTTTCCGCCAAAACCTGCTGGGTAAGCGTGTGGACTATTCAGGCCGTTCGGTGATTACCGTGGGCCCTTATCTGCGTCTGCATCAATGTGGTTTGCCGAAGAAAATGGCATTGGAGTTGTTCAAACCGTTCATTTTCCACAAATTGGAAAAACAAGGTTTGGCGGCCACAGTTAAAGCTGCTAAAAAATTGGTTGAACAAGAAGTGCCGGAAGTATGGGACATCTTAGAAGAAGTCATCCGCGAACATCCAATCATGCTGAACCGTGCACCAACATTGCACCGTTTGGGTATTCAAGCATTTGAGCCGATTTTGATTGAAGGCAAAGCGATTCAGTTGCATCCGTTGGTGTGTGCCGCGTTTAACGCCGATTTTGACGGCGACCAAATGGCCGTCCACGTTCCATTGAGCTTGGAAGCACAAATGGAAGCGCGCACTTTAATGTTGGCTTCCAACAACGTCTTATCTCCGGCCAACGGCGAACCGATTATCGTACCTTCTCAAGATATCGTATTGGGTCTGTACTACATGACCCGTGACCGCATCAATGCCAAAGGAGAAGGTAGCCTGTTTGCCGACGTGAAAGAAGTACACCGCGCCTACCACACCAAACAAGTGGAGCTGGGTACCAAAATCACCGTCCGCCTGCGTGAATGGATGAAAAACGAAAACAGTGAATTGGAACCGGTGGTTAACCGCTACGAAACCACCGTAGGCCGCGCCTTGTTGAGCGAAATTCTGCCTAAAGGCCTGCCGTTTGAGTACATTAACAAAGCATTGAAGAAAAAAGAAATTTCCAAGCTGATTAATGCATCTTTCCGTTTATGCGGTTTGCGTGACACGGTCATTTTTGCCGACCATTTGATGTATACCGGTTTTGCTTATGCCGCCAAAGGAGGTATCTCAATTGCGGTCGACGATATGGAAATTCCAAAGGAAAAAGCCGTATTGTTGGAGGAGGCTCAAGCCGAAGTGAAGGAAATCGAGGACCAATACCGTCAAGGTTTGGTGACCAACGGCGAACGTTACAACAAAGTGGTCGATATTTGGGGTCGTGCCGGTGACCGCATCGCCAAAGCGATGATGGATAACCTGTCTACCCAAAAAGTCATTGACCGCGAAGGTAAAGAAGTGGATCAAGAGTCTTTTAACTCCATCTACATGATGGCTGACTCCGGGGCTCGTGGTTCGGCAGCGCAGATTAAACAGCTTTCCGGTATGCGCGGCCTGATGGCCAAACCGGACGGATCAATCATCGAAACGCCGATTACATCCAACTTTCGCGAAGGCTTGACCGTATTGCAATACTTTATTGCGACCCACGGTGCGCGTAAAGGTCTGGCCGATACCGCCTTGAAAACCGCCAACTCCGGTTACTTGACCCGCCGCTTGGTTGATGTGACTCAAGACTTGGTGGTGGTAGAAGACGATTGTGGTACTTCAGACGGCTTTGTGATGAAAGCCGTGGTACAAGGCGGTGACGTGATTGAAGCCTTGCGCGACCGTATTTTAGGGCGTGTGACTGCTTCTGATGTCGTTGATCCATCTAGTGGAGAAACACTGGTAGAAGCCGGTACCCTGTTGAACGAGAAACTGGTCGATCTGATTGATCACTCTGGTGTTGATGAAGTTAAAGTACGTACCCCGATTACCTGTAAAACCCGCCACGGCTTGTGTGCACAATGTTACGGGCGTGACCTGGCACGCGGTAAGCTGGTAAACGCAGGCGAGGCGGTTGGTGTGATTGCCGCTCAATCAATTGGCGAACCAGGTACCCAGTTGACCATGCGTACCTTCCATATCGGTGGTGCCGCGTCCCGAGCAGCTGCCGCCAGCCAAGTGGAAGCCAAATCCAACGGTACGGCACGTTTCAGCAGTCAAATGCGCTATGTTGCCAACAATAAAGGTGAATTGGTGGTCATCGGCCGTTCTTGCGAAGTAGTCATTCACGACGATATCGGTCGCGAGCGCGAACGTCATAAAGTGCCTTACGGCGCCATCTTGCTGGTGCAAGACGGTGAAGCCGTTAAAGCCGGTCAGACCTTGGCGACTTGGGATCCGCACACCCGTCCGATGATTACCGAACACGCCGGTTTGGTGAGATTCGAAAATATCGAAGAAGGCGTAACCGTTGCCAAGCAAACCGACGATGTGACCGGTTTGTCTACTTTGGTCGTGATTGACGGTAAACGCCGTTCTGCGGGTACGTCTAAATTGTTGCGCCCGACAGTGAAACTGTTGGATGAAAACGGTTTGGAAATCTGCATTCCGGGTACTTCAACTCCCGTATCAATGGCTTTCCCGGTTGGTGCAGTGATTACTGTACGCGAAGGTCAGGAAATTGGTAAGGGTGACGTATTGGCGCGTATCCCGCAGGCTTCGTCTAAAACCCGCGACATTACCGGCGGTCTGCCGCGTGTAGCTGAATTGTTTGAAGCGCGTATTCCGAAAGATGCCGGGATGCTGGCTGAAATCACCGGTACCGTATCGTTCGGTAAGGAAACAAAAGGCAAACAACGTCTGATTATCACCGACGTTGACGGCGTGGCTTATGAAACTCTGATTTCCAAAGAGAAACAGATTCTGGTACACGACGGCCAAGTGGTAAACCGTGGAGAAACCATCGTTGACGGCGCGGTTGATCCGCATGACATTTTGCGTCTGCAAGGTATCGAAGCATTGGCACGGTACATTGTGCAAGAAGTACAAGAAGTTTACCGCCTGCAAGGTGTAAAGATTTCCGACAAACACATCGAAGTCATCATCCGCCAAATGCTGCGCCGCGTGAACATTGCCGACTCGGGCGAAACCGGTTTCATCACCGGCGAACAGGTTGAGCGCGGCGACGTGATGTTGGCCAACGAAAAAGCTATCGCAGAAGGTAAAGAACCGGCACGCTTCGAAAACGTGTTGTTGGGTATTACTAAAGCTTCGTTGTCAACCGACAGTTTCATCTCTGCCGCATCTTTCCAAGAAACCACGCGCGTACTGACTGAAGCTGCGATTATGGGTAAACAGGACGAACTGCGTGGCTTGAAAGAAAACGTAATTGTAGGCCGTCTGATTCCGGCAGGTACCGGCTTGACCTACCACCGCAGCCGCCGTAATGAGTGGACGGAGCAGAATGAAGCCGGGAAAATCAGTGAAGAGTTGCCCGAATAAACCCGTTGTGTACTTGAAAAAAGCCGCCGGTTGTTTTCAGCCGGCGGTTTTTCAGGCAGGCACTTTAAGTAGCCTTATAATTTCAATTTTATAAAATTTTAATATAAAACAATAAGATATAAATTTATTAAAAAATCGGTATAAGAATCGGAAGAGATGTCCGTCTAACAGGTTACAGAGTCAATAAAAGGAACGAGTACAACATGGCAAACGAAACCCAATTACATCCATCCCAATCTGTAAGCAGCAGTTTTTTGTACACGTCGGGCAAAGATGCTTCCTTGTTCACCCTACGCCTGTTTGCTGCTTATGAGTTTTTCGAGGCCGGACTGGAAAAATGGAACGGGCAAAACTGGTTTGCGGATTTGCAGGATGCTTTTCCTTTCCCGTTCAATCTGATACCTGCCGACCTGAATTGGTCGTTGGCGACAGGTTTTGAACTGGTGGCGCCGATATTGCTGGTGTTGGGGCTGTTCGGGCGTTATGCTGCATTTTCGTTGCTGGTTTTGACTGCTGTAGCTTGGTATGCCGTGCATGCGGAAAATGGGTACAATGTGTGTGACAATGGCTATAAAATGGCTTTGATTTATTGTTTGGTGCTGCTGTGCGTTGTGTTGCAGGGTTCCGGAAGATGGTCGGCCGATTTCTGGCTAAAACGCAGATTGCCCCGAATTTTTGTGTGATATCGTCTCGAAAATAAAAATAGCAAGGTGGGTTGACTGCCGGGTTGTTTTTCAGTGATGGAAGGCATGTTTTCTGTCTTTTATTTAATTTAAATGTATTTATATTTATATCGGAGTTCAAACTATGAAAAAATCATCATCTTTGGTTGCCTTGGCAAGTGTTTTAGCTTTGGCAGGTACTGCAGCTTATGCGCAAACCCAAACTGCTTCGAAAGCCGCCAAAGCCAAAACTGAACAGGTTCAAAAAGCCAAAGAAGGCGCTTGCGGCGAAGGCAAATGTGGTGCGGTAACCAAACGTAGTAAGGCCAAAGAAGGTGCTTGCGGTGAAGGCAAGTGCGGTGCGGCAACCAAACCCAGCAAAGCCAAAGAAGGTGCTTGCGGTGAAGGCAAGTGTGGCGCTGTTAAAAAACCGGTTAGTGGCAAAAAAACCAAATAAGCAGGCGGTTCGAGGGTTGCTGCGTTGGCATGCAGCAACCCTTGTCTGAGACTTGCTTACCCAAAACAGCCCGGCAGCGTTGCAAATTATAAAGAGCGCAGTTTGCCGGAGTCTTTAAAGTGTCAAGATGTGGCTTGGTTCTGCCGGCTTGGTTTGGGAAGTAGGTTTGTTTGACCGTATTGAAAGGAATAGTGTATGGGTACGATACTTCAAGGTGCGGGTTTAGGTTACAAGCGCGATCTGGCAGAAAACTTTCTCAGTTTGGATAAGGAAAAAAGCGCCATCAGTTTTATTGAAGTGGCACCTGAAAACTGGATACGCATGGGTGGCGCCGCGCGCAAGCAGTTTGATGAGGTAGCCGAGCGTTTCCCGATTGCTTGTCATGGTTTGTCACTGTCATTGGGTGGGCGTGATCCTTTGCAGGAAGATTTTTTGCATGAAGTGAAAGCCTTTATGCGCCGCTATAAAATCGATTTTTTTTCAGAACATTTGAGCTATTGCAGCCATTTCGGACATCTTTATGATCTGCTGCCGCTTATGTTTAATGAAGAGACCATTCTGAATACTGCCGCACGCATCCGGCGCACACAGGAAATTTTGGAAATGCGCATCGCGATTGAGAATACCTCATCCTATTTGCTGTCGCCGAATAATGAAATGACGGAAGTTGCATTTCTGAATGCAGTTGCCCACGAAGCAGATTGCGATATCCATCTTGATATCAACAATATTTATGTCAACGCCGTGAATCACGGCCAAACCGAGGGTCGTGCTTTTATCGATCAAACCGACTTGGGCCGTGTGGTGTATATGCACATGGCAGGACACGATAAAGGCGAAGATATTCTGATTGATACGCATGCAGAAGCCGTGTGCGGCGATGTGTGGGATTTATTCGCCTACGCCTGTACTAAATTTGTCAATCCGCCGCCGTGTTTGTTGGAGCGCGACAGCAATTTTCCGCCGTTTGCCCAATTGGAGGCCGAAGTAGCGCGCATTGCACAGATGCAGCAAACACTGAGAAAGCAAAACCATGCAGCCTGATACAAAATGGGATGCAGAGCGGTTCCAATTCGGCTTGGCTGCCACAGTAGGCAATCCTGAATCTGCTGTGCCTGAAGGTTTGGATGGCAGAGGCGTCTCCGTATACCGCCGCTTGGTGCATAATAACATTGCTTCATTTTTGAACCGCTGCTTCAGCGAAAGCATAGGTTTTGCAGATGAAGCAACGTGGCAGAACCTGTGCAACCGTTTTCTTAGCGAAGGCAAGCCTGAATCACCTTATTTCAAAGACATTCCTGAGCAATTTTTGCAGTTTATCTTATCGCTTTCAGACAGGCCTTTGCCGCTGAACGTACTGGCTATGATGGAATTTGAAGCCGACTTGCTGCATGCCGAAACAACGTTGCGTGAAAATGTGGCGAGGCAGGATATTAATGATGACAGCTTGCTCACTTGGGCGCAAGGCGGCCGTTTGAAACCATACTCGGTAGATTTCGTCAGCAGCCATCTGGCGCGTTTCGAAGTAGGGCAGCCTAATGTGCTTACTTGGCGCAATGCGGATGATGAAACCTGTTATCAGGCCATAGGTGAGATTGATGTGTTGCTGCTGCAACATTTTCAAGAGCAAAACGACAGCATCGGCAATTTACTTGCCTTTTTGAGCGAGCTGACCGGCAACCGCGATGCCGAACCTTTGCTGCGCGCCCGGATAGCACACTGGTTGGGTGAAAACGTATTAGTGCCGGTTTGAAAGCAGTAAAAGCAAGCCGTTTTGGCATGGGCAGTGCTTTGCCGGTGCAACCGGTAGCCTGAACACAATACTCACTTTGAAAAAGAAACCGGCAGGGTTCCCCGCAAATAAAAAATGATAAAAACCGACGAATTCAGTAGCAAAATTGCCGTATTACGGCCTGCCATGATCAAATTTGCACGCATGCAGCTGCGTGACGACAGTCTGTCTGAAGATATGGTGCAAGAAGCCTTGTCGGTTGCAGTCGGCAAACAAGGGCAATATCGGGAAGACGCCTCGCTCAGCACTTGGGTGATGAGTATTCTCAAAAACAAAATCATTGATTATTACCGCAGCCATCGCGAGCTGGTGAGCCTTGATGACAGCGAACAAGCTATCCGTATTGACAGCTGCTACCAAGCCGGTTTCGATGAGAGTGGACACTGGCATGAAGCATCGTCACCAGTGGAATGGCAGGGCAACCCTACCGAAGATAATCTGGAACGTCGGGAATTCTTCCAAACCCTACAAACATGCCTTGGTGATCTGCCTGAAAACACCGCCCGCATTTTTTACTTGCGTGAAATCATGGGCATGGAAGTCGATGAAATCTGCCGCGATTTCGATATCACCCCAAACAACTGCTACGCCATTTTGCACCGCGCCCGTAACGGATTGCGCGACTGCCTACAACACAATTGGTTTGGAGCCGCCTGATGAAAAAGTACAACAATTCGAGCAACAAACATCCGTTTCATCCGCCGTACAAACCATTCGGGCACTCACTGATGATCCAGTGCAAAGAGGCCTGCGCGCTTTATTCGGAAAGCCAAGACCGCAAGCTCGACTGGAAAGAGCGTATGGCTTTGTATATCCATTTGACTTATTGTCCGCATTGCCGAAAATACAGTCGCCAGCTGCGCAAAATCCGTGAAATGATGCAGCAATGGCAAGAGCCGGGTTAGATTTGAAAATGTCAGTCTGAAAACTTTTCAGACTGACATTGTAGGAAATAGCGCCGGTTGCTGAAGCAGAAGGTGAGAATGCTACCGAATAAGCTGTTGCTTTAAGGCCGGTATAGACAAAACCGCAAGTCTTTCAACTTGCGGTTTTTTTTTGTTGGGTTTCAGACGGCCTTTTATGGGGTTGAGGCTGTCTGAAACAGAGGTAAAGTGGGCATTCTTGCCCACCTTGAGACAAGTGCAAGAATGGCGGGCAAGGATGTTCATCCTACACATGATGCCGTCTGAAAATAATTGGATTCAGACGGCATTCAATACGGCATCAAATGCTGCATTTTCTCACTTTTACCCGCCATAAATATGATATGATTTTATATCTGTTCAGGCTGTCTAAATACCATTCAGATAACAGGTCTGAAATATTAAAACCCCTTTATCTTTTAATAACTCATGATTAAAATGCCTGCCTGCCTGCCTGCCTGCCTGCCTAGGCTGAATTTCGGCCGTCGTTTTCAGACGGCCTTATCCCCATTTTCATTATCCCTATTTCCATTCCAAACAGCCCGACTGTCATGCCGTCTGAACACACGGTTATGGCGTTCGGGCTGTTTGTCTGCCTGTGCGGAGGTGTGCCGTGCAGGTTAAATCCAAAGAACGCGTGGCCAAACACGGCGAAGTGTTTACCAATCCGCGCGAAGTCAATGCCATGCTCGATTTGGTGCAGAGCCAAATCGAAGACATGGACAAAACCTTTCTCGAACCCGCCTGCGGCAACGGCAATTTCTTAGCCGAAATCCTGCGCCGCCGCATGGTGCTGCTCAACCAAAAATACCGCAACAGCCCGTTTGAATACGAAATGAAAACCGTGCAGGCCGTGTGCAGCTTGTACGGTATCGAACTGCTGCCCGACAACGCCGCCGAATGCCGCGAACGGTTGGTGCACACGGTAACAGACCTGTATCTGCCGAAACACAAATCTGTCGGACACTTCCCAAAAATCGAAAAAGTCATCCGCCATGTGTTGCAGCGTAATATCGTTTGCGGCGATGCGCTCAATTACTGCGATGAAGCAGGCGAACCGATTGTGCTGACGCAATGGCAGTTTGTCGCCAACGGGCGCGGCAAGGTCAAGCCGATATTGTTTGAACTGGAAACCGCCGTTGAAACCACCGGCGGCGGAGGCACGCAGGGCTATTTGTTCGGCGACCACGGCGAACCGGCGCGGATTGTGCCGCACAACCACGAATTACCGATGACCCATTATTTGGAGCTGGCCGATGAACCCGTATAACCACAATCCCGAAAAGACGCAGCAGGCGAGCATTCGATTGCCACCGTTTTCGACCATTCAGACAACTATATACGGCATAACCGGCGAACGTACGGTTACGCCGCTTGGGGCGGCTGACTGTATCTACAAAAGATGCCGTCTGAACATGAGTTTCAGACGGCATTTTGGGGTTTATTCCATCGCTTTGACTTTGCTTTCGATAAAGTCGATTTCGTGTTGGTCTGATGATTTCGGCGATTTGTTTAAACAGGCCGTAAAGCGGTTCTTCGCCCCATTTGGCCAAATAATAATCGCGGTAGGTATAGAGCAGGTTTTCGCGTGCCAACAATAAGGAATCGCCGTTCCATTCAAAACCGTAGCCGGATTTGTAGGCTTCCAGCATCAGCCGCTGCCATTCGGCTTTGTCGCTGATTTCGGCATTGATGCGTTGCAGCTTGCGGTCAATAAAGCCGACACGTTCGGATAGCGGTATGATTTTGCTGGTTTCCATATCGTAACGGCTCGCCATAGTAAGGTGCTTCGCCGCAGGTGATTTCCAGCCATTTGCGTCGGACGTAGGTTTCGATGTCGTCGTTTTGGTAGTCGCGGTCAAGCACGTCATTTTGTTGCTTGACGATATGGGTGGGGGTGAATACTTCGGCTTTGGTTTTAGTGCGCTGTTTTTGCTGTTCGGCGGTTTTTAAGGCGCGCGGCATGATGAGTTTGCCGTAATCGCCGGTGATGAGTTCGGGTAAAATTTGTGCGGTGGCGGCATAGGCTGTTTCGCCGTATTCAAGATAATTGTCGTTTGCCCAGATGATGTTGCGCGTTTTGCGGGTGGTCGATGTGGTGCGGTCAATCAGCAGGATATTCAGAATTTCAGGGAACTGCTCGCGGATTTCGTTTTCGGAAATATCGGCACAGCCCATGCTGATGCGCTCTTCCGCGTTATCGGGCAGGTCGTGGGGCAGGATTTCGAGCGCAATGGCAGTCTGCATAAGGCTTTGGGGTAATTGGGAATGAATGATGATAGATTAATCGAATTTAAGGGAGAGAGCAAGATGCATGTTTATGGAAAAAGTCTGTATCTGTTTCAGACGGCCTTCGCTGTAAAAAAGGCTGTCTGAAACAAAGCTGTCAAACAAATCCGCCATAATTGCGAATCCACAGAGTAGCGGAATAGTATTTTCAGACGGCCTGATGTCATATTAACGTGTAAAAATATTGCAAAATAAAAGTTTAGCGCGACAGACACTTGACTACACCCTTGTCAAAAAACTATAATTCCGCTCTTGTCGACATGGTGTCGGTAAGTATTTAACTCAACAGGACGAGAAAATATGCCAACTATTAACCAATTGGTACGCAAAGGCCGTCAAAAGCCCGTGTACGTAAACAAAGTGCCTGCACTGGAAGCCTGCCCGCAAAAACGCGGCGTGTGCACCCGTGTATATACCACTACTCCTAAAAAACCTAACTCTGCATTGCGTAAAGTATGTAAAGTCCGCCTGACCAACGGTTTCGAGGTGATTTCATACATCGGTGGTGAAGGCCACAACCTGCAAGAACACAGCGTGGTACTGATTCGTGGCGGTCGTGTAAAAGACTTGCCGGGTGTACGTTACCACACCGTACGCGGTTCTTTGGATACCGCCGGTGTCAAAGACCGTAAACAAGCCCGTTCTAAATACGGTGCTAAGCGTCCTAAATAATTATTGGGGCTTACAATAGGCACGTCGGCCGCCTAAGCTGAATAACGGCCGAGTAAGTGAATGCTCATTTGGGTATTCATGGGAATTGACCCGACTGAATAGATTAAAGGAAATTAAAATGCCACGACGTAGAGAAGTCCCCAAGCGCGACGTATTGCCGGATCCTAAATTCGGTAGCGTTGAGCTGACCAAATTCATGAACGTATTGATGATCGACGGTAAAAAATCGGTTGCTGAACGCATCGTTTACGGTGCTTTGGCGCAAATCGAGAAAAAAACCGGCAAAGTCGCCATTGAAGTATTTAACGAAGCTATTGCCAATGCCAAACCTATCGTGGAAGTGAAAAGCCGTCGTGTAGGTGGTGCAAACTACCAAGTTCCTGTTGAGGTTCGTCCTTCACGCCGCTTGGCTTTGGCAATGCGCTGGGTGCGCGATGCCGCCCGTAAACGTGGTGAGAAATCAATGGACCTGCGTTTGGCAGGCGAGTTGATCGACGCTTTTGAAGGCCGCGGCGGTGCGTTGAAAAAACGTGAAGAAGTACACCGTATGGCTGAAGCGAACAAAGCGTTCTCTCACTTCCGTTTCTAATTTTGAAAGGCTATTGAAATGGCTCGCAAGACCCCGATTAGCTTGTACCGTAACATTGGTATTTCTGCCCACATTGACGCAGGTAAAACCACTACTACCGAACGTATTTTATTCTACACTGGTCTGACCCACAAAATTGGTGAAGTGCATGATGGTGCTGCTACTACCGACTGGATGGAACAAGAGCAAGAACGAGGTATTACCATTACTTCTGCTGCCGTAACTGCATACTGGAAAGGTATGGGTGGTCAGTTTAAAGAACACCGCTTCAACATTATCGATACCCCGGGACACGTGGACTTTACCGTAGAAGTAGAGCGTTCTATGCGTGTATTGGATGGTGCTGTAATGGTTTACTGTGCGGTAGGTGGTGTACAGCCTCAGTCTGAAACTGTATGGCGTCAGGCTAACAAATACAAAGTGCCTCGTTTGGCATTTGTAAATAAAATGGACCGGCAAGGTGCCAACTTCTTCCGCGTGGTTGAACAAATGAAAACCCGCCTGCGCGCAAACCCAGTACCAGTAGTGATACCGGTTGGTGCGGAAGACGGTTTTGAAGGCGTGGTTGACCTGCTGAAAATGAAAGCTATTATTTGGAACGAAGCCGACAAAGGCGCAACTTTCGAATACGGCGGCATTCCTGCTGATTTGGTTGATATCGCTGAGGAATGGCGCGGTAATATGGTTGAAGCCGCTGCCGAAGCTTCTGAAGAATTGATGGACAAATACCTGGAAGGAGGCGAGCTGACTGAAGAAGAAATCGTTGCTGCTTTGCGTCAACGTACTTTGGCGGGCGAAATCCAACCGGTATTATGTGGTTCTGCATTTAAAAATAAAGGTGTCCAACGTATGTTGGATGCGGTTGTCGAATTCCTGCCGGCCCCTACCGACATTCCACCGGTACAAGGTGTAAAACCTAACACTGAAGAAGCCGACAGCCGTGAAGCCAGTGACGACGCTCCGTTCTCAGCTTTGGCGTTCAAAATGATGAACGACAAATACGTGGGTAACTTGACCTTTATCCGTGTTTACTCTGGTGTTCTGAAATCAGGTGACAGCGTGATTAACTCTGTTAAAGGTACTCGCGAACGCATCGGTCGTTTGGTACAAATGACTGCCAATGACCGTGACGAAATCGAAGAAGTACGCGCCGGCGATATCGCTGCAGCGATCGGTTTGAAAGACGTGACTACCGGTGAAACTTTGGCTGCTGAAAATGCCCCAATTATTTTGGAACGCATGGAATTCCCAGAGCCTGTAATCCACGTTGCCGTTGAGCCGAAAACCAAAGCCGACCAAGAGAAAATGGGCATCGCCCTGAACCGTCTGGCGAAAGAAGACCCTTCATTCCGTGTACGCACCGATGAAGAATCAGGCCAAACCATTATTTCCGGTATGGGTGAACTGCACTTGGAAATTATTGTGGACCGTATGAAACGTGAGTTTGCTGTAGATGCCAACATTGGTGCGCCTCAAGTAGCTTACCGCGAAACTATCCGCAAAGAAGTGGAATCTGAATACAAACACGCCAAGCAATCCGGTGGTAAAGGTCAATACGGTCACGTTGTGATTAAATTGGAACCTATGGAGCCAGGTGGTGAAGGCTACGAATTTATCGACGAAATTAAAGGCGGTGTGATTCCTCGCGAATTCATCCCTTCAGTTGATAAAGGTATTCGTGATACCTTGCCTAACGGTGTGGTAGCAGGCTTCCCTGTGGTAGATGTCCGCGTACGTTTGGTATTCGGTTCTTCCCACGATGTCGACTCATCTCAACTGGCATTTGAATTGGCTGCTTCCCAGGCCTTTAAAGAAGGTATGCGTCGTGCTTCTCCGGCATTGCTGGAGCCAATCATGGCTGTTGAAGTGGAGACCCCTGAAGAATACATGGGTGACGTAATGGGCGATTTGAACCGTCGTCGCGGTATCGTATTGGGTATGGATGATGACGGTATCGGCGGCAAAAAAGTCCGTGCCGAGGTTCCTCTGGCAGAAATGTTCGGTTACTCAACCGACCTGCGCTCTGCGACCCAAGGCCGTGCCACTTACTCTATGGAGTTCAAAAAGTATGCCGAAGCTCCTGCAAACGTAGCTGCTGCTGTAACTGAAGCACGTAAAGGCTGATCCAGCCTTTCAGACGGCATGATATGATTTATGCCGTCTGAAAAGAATCAAACCGGATTTTCCAGTGATGGGGAATCCGGTTTTTTGTTTGTTAATAACTATAAAAATTACTATAATCCGAAGACATATTAATTGCAATAAGGAGTTGAGAATGAAATATCTGAGCTGTGGTGAAAATATTTATGAGATTGATGAGAAGTTATTTATCGAGAACTGGATGAAAGATCAGCATTTTCGCTATGCAAAAGACTCAACAGTTATTTTTATCCATCAACCCCGTATTAAGAATTTAGTCAACGCAGATTGATTTACTGTTGATTATTGCTGTTGAGAATAAACCTAGACATTTTTTAAAAATGGGAAAACAGAGTTTTCGCAATATAATCATGCCGATTCAGTTTATTCACGGATATGAACATAGTATAGCGCGTGTTAAAGCCATCAGAACCCAGTGAGCCGCATATTTTACCCGACGCTCTTCTTCTGTTAGAAGAAAATCATTTTCCAGATATGTAGCTGCTACTTCCTCTCGCTTCTTCGACTCAAAAAATGTATCAATATCAAAACACATTACTGACCATGCCTCCAATCCTCAACATGACTCGTAGTACAACCCTCTGTATTGACTTTGAGTTGGTTCATCAGAAAGAAGACCTGAAAAATACCAATAAAATTCATCCAGTTGCATTTCTAAAATTACTGGTAAATTACAGCGTATATTCTCTTATTGATAGCTTATTTCATCAAGATTATCATTCTTGTTAATTGAAACCTGTGTGTAAATCTTGCTTACTTTTGTCAAACAGCCATCCACTTCTTGCATCTATTAAGAGCAACATATACAGGAAAGCCTGCTACCACACCGTGAGGAGAAATCATTAAGCCTTTAGATAAACCCCAAATATTAAGCCTTTAGATAAACCCCAAATATTCTCTAAATATTTCTCTGTATCCCACATTAATTCTGACAAAATAGGTTTTAAGTCAATATCAACCAACCCATTAACCATCAATGCATCTGCTACACCAATTTTATCTTGACTAAATTGAACATAACTATCATTATATTCATATAAATAATTCTGATTCAGGATTTGGTAGAGTACTGCAAGCATATCAGCAAGGTTGGTAGTAGTGGATAGGTTGATTATTGTGTATACAACAGAAAAATTCCCTTTGATTTTTCTGAGAAAACATCTATAATCACAAATTCTGCATTTTAAGGGTGGTGCATAACGCGCTGCCCGATTTTGTGTCGGAATATCCGACTTTGTTCTTTAATCGATCTTTATTGAAAAGGAATTAGCTTATGGCTAAGGAAAAATTCGAACGTAGCAAACCGCACGTAAACGTTGGCACCATCGGTCACGTTGACCATGGTAAAACCACGCTGACTGCTGCGTTGACTACTATTTTGGCTAAAAAATTCGGTGGTGCTGCGAAAGCTTACGACCAAATCGACAACGCACCGGAAGAAAAAGCCCGCGGTATTACCATTAACACTTCTCACGTAGAATACGAAACCGAAACCCGTCACTACGCTCACGTAGACTGTCCGGGTCACGCTGACTATGTGAAAAACATGATTACCGGCGCCGCACAAATGGACGGCGCGATTTTGGTGGTATCTGCTGCCGACGGTCCTATGCCGCAAACCCGTGAGCATATCTTGTTGGGCCGCCAAGTAGGCGTACCATATATCTTGGTGTTCATGAACAAATGCGATATGGTTGACGATGAAGAGTTGTTGGAATTGGTTGAAATGGAAATCCGTGACTTGTTGTCAAGCTATGACTTCCCGGGTGACGACTGTCCGATCATCCAAGGTTCTGCATTGAAAGCTTTGGAAGGCGATGCTGCTTACGAAGCGAAAATCTTTGAATTGGCTGACGCATTGGACAGCTACATTCCAACTCCGGAACGCGCCGTTGACAAACCATTCTTGTTGCCAATCGAAGACGTATTCTCGATCTCCGGTCGTGGTACGGTAGTAACCGGTCGCGTAGAGCGCGGTATCATCCACGTAGGTGATGAAATCGAAATTGTTGGTTTGAAAGACACTGCGAAAACTACTTGTACCGGTGTGGAAATGTTCCGTAAATTGCTGGATGAAGGTCAAGCAGGTGACAACGTAGGCGTATTGCTGCGTGGTACCAAACGTGAAGAAGTTGAGCGCGGTCAAGTATTGGCCAAACCAGGCTCAATCACTCCGCATACCAAATTCAAAGCAGAAGTATACGTATTGAGCAAAGAAGAAGGTGGTCGTCATACGCCATTCTTCGCTAACTACCGCCCACAATTCTACTTCCGTACAACTGACGTTACCGGTGCGGTAACTTTGGAAGAAGGCGTAGAAATGGTAATGCCTGGTGAAAACGTAGCCATCACTGTAGAACTGATTGCCCCAATCGCGATGGAAGAAGGCTTGCGTTTTGCGATCCGTGAAGGTGGCCGTACCGTAGGTGCCGGTGTTGTATCTTCTATTATTGCTTAATAAAGGACATCGATAAATGGCAAACCAAAAAATCCGTATCCGTTTGAAAGCTTATGATTACAGCTTGATTGACCGTTCTGCTCAAGAAATCGTTGAAACTGCTAAACGCACTGGTGCTGTGGTAAAAGGTCCGATTCCTTTGCCAACTAAAATTGAACGTTTCAATATCTTGCGTTCTCCACACGTGAACAAAACCTCGCGTGAACAATTGGAAATCCGCACCCACTTGCGTCTGATGGACATCGTGGATTGGACTGACAAAACCACTGACGCACTGATGAAGTTGGATTTGCCGGCCGGTGTTGATGTAGAAATCAAAGTTCAATAATTGTTACTTTGAAAACCGAACAGGCAAAACCGTTCGGTTTTATTTTTATACCCATTTGTAGAGTAAGGCCGTCTGAAAAGGAATTGTCGTAATTTTCAGACGGCCTTTTTGATGAAAACGTTAAGTTTTTATTGGATATTTTTTGAAAATAGATTTATAATAATGGACTTGGTAGATCTATGCCAAGTTTTTATCTTTGTCCGAAGACAAGCCAATCGTAGCTTGTCCCTTTGCTAAAAGGAAAATAATCATGACTTTAGGTCTGGTTGGACGCAAAGTTGGTATGACCCGCGTGTTTAACGAACAGGGTGTTTCTGTTCCGGTAACCGTTTTGGATATGTCTGCTAACCGCGTTACACAAGTAAAATCCAAAGATGCTGACGGCTACACTGCCGTACAAGTTACCTTTGGTCAGAAAAAAGCGAATCGTATCAACAAAACTGAAGCCGGTCATTTTGCTAAAGCAGGTGTTGAAGCTGGTCGCGGTTTGATTGAGTTTGCTTTGACTGAAGAAAAACTGGTTGAATTGAAAGTCGGTGACGAAATCACAGTTTCAATGTTTGAAGTAGGTCAATTGGTTGATATAACCGGTACCTCTAAAGGTAAAGGTTTCTCCGGTACCATCAAGCGTCATAACTTTGATTCTCAACGTACCTCTCACGGTAACTCTCGTTCTCACCGTGTCCCTGGTTCTATCGGTATGGCTCAAGATCCTGGTCGCGTATTCAAAGGTAAGCGCATGGCAGGTCAATACGGCAATGTCAAATCAACTGTTCAAAAATTGGAAGTTGTGCGTGTAGACGCTGAACGCCAATTGCTGTTGGTTAAGGGTGCGGTTCCTGGTTCGGTTAACAGTGATGTCGTGGTACGTCCAAGCGTGAAAGTAGGTGCGTAATGGAATTAAAAGTTATTGACACCAAAGGACGGGTTTCAGGTAGCTTAACCGTTTCTGATGCTTTGTTCGCTCGCGAATACAATGAAGCATTGGTACATCAGCTTGTAAATGCGTTTTTGGCAAATGCCCGCTCAGGCAACCGTGCACAAAAAACTCGTGCTGAAGTAAAGCATTCAACTAAAAAACCATGGCGCCAAAAAGGTACCGGTCGTGCCCGTTCAGGCATGACTTCATCTCCGTTATGGCGCAAAGGTGGTCGTGCATTCCCTAACAAACCTGACGAAAACTTCACTCAAAAAGTGAACCGTAAAATGTACCGTGCCGGTATGGCAACTATTTTGTCTCAATTGGCCCGTGACGAACGTCTGTTTGCTATTGATGCATTGAATGCAAATACACCTAAAACCAAAGAATTCGCTGAACAAGTGAAAAGCTTGGGTTTGGAGCAAGTGCTGTTTGTGACCAAACAGTTGGATGAGAACATTTATTTGGCTTCACGCAACTTACCGAATGTACTGGTTCTAGAGGCTCAGCAAGTTGATCCTTACAGCTTGTTGCGTTATAAAAAAGTAATCATGACTAAAGATGCGGTTGCACAATTAGAGGAGCAATGGGTATGAATCAACAACGTTTGACTCAAGTGATTTTGGCACCTATCGTTTCTGAAAAAAGCAACGTATTGGCTGAAAAACGTAATCAAATGACGTTTAAAGTATTGGCAAATGCAACTAAACTTGAAATCAAAGCAGCTGTTGAATTGCTGTTTGGTGTCGAAGTTGCTTCTGTGACTACTGTTACCATTAAAGGTAAAACTAAACGTTTTGGTCGTACTTTGGGCCGTCGCAGCGATGTTAAAAAAGCTTATGTGAGCTTGGCTGCTGGCCAAGAGTTAAATTTGGAAGCCGCTGCTGCAGCTGCAGAATAAGGAATATAGAAAATGGCAATCGTTAAAATGAAGCCAACTTCTGCAGGTCGTCGCGGCATGGTTCGCGTAGTTGCAGAAGGCTTGCACAAAGGTGCACCTTATGCGCCTTTGCTAGAAAAGAAACATTCTACTGCCGGTCGTAACCACAATGGTTATATCACCACCCGCCATAAAGGTGGCGGCCATAAACAACACTACCGCGTAGTCGACTTTAAACGTAATAAAGATGGTATCCCTGCAAAAGTAGAGCGTATCGAGTACGATCCTAACCGTACTGCTTTCATCGCTTTGTTGTGTTATGCAGATGGTGAGCGTCGTTACATCATTGCGCCACGTAGTATTCAAGCCGGTGCTGTACTGGTTTCAGGTGCTGAAGCCGCGATTAAAGTTGGTAATACTTTGCCAATTCGTAACATTCCTGTTGGTACAACCATTCATTGCATCGAAATGAAACCTGGCAAAGGTGCTCAAATTGCACGTTCTGCCGGTGCTTCTGCTGTCTTGTTGGCAAAAGAAGGTGTATACGCTCAAGTACGTTTGCGCTCAGGAGAAGTACGTAAAATCCATGTTGATTGCCGAGCTACTATCGGTGAAGTGGGTAACGAAGAACAAAGCCTGAAAAAAATCGGTAAAGCCGGTGCCAATCGTTGGCGCGGTATCCGTCCTACTGTCCGGGGTGTTGTGATGAACCCTGTCGATCACCCTCATGGTGGTGGTGAAGGCCGTACTGGTGAAGCTCGCGAACCAGTTAGCCCATGGGGTACTCCTGCTAAGGGTTACCGTACTCGTAATAACAAACGCACGGATAATATGATTATTCGTCGTCGTTACTCAAATAAAGGTTAATTAATATGGCTCGTTCATTGAAAAAAGGCCCATATGTAGACCTGCATTTGCTGAAAAAAGTAGATGCTGCTCGTGCAAGCAACGACAAACGCCCAATTAAAACTTGGTCGCGTCGTTCTACCATTTTGCCTGATTTTATCGGTTTGACTATTGCTGTACATAACGGCCGCACCCATGTTCCGGTATTTATCAGCGATAACATGGTCGGCCACAAATTAGGTGAATTCTCATTGACCCGTACCTTTAAAGGCCATTTGGCTGATAAAAAGGCTAAAAAGAAATAAGGTGAATCATGAGAGTGAATGCACAACATAAAAATGCCCGTATTTCAGCTCAAAAAGCTCGCTTGGTAGCTGATTTAATCCGTGGTAAAGACGTTGCCCAGGCTTTGAATATCTTGACATTCAGCCCAAAAAAAGGTGCTGAATTGATTAAGAAAGTTTTGGAATCAGCGATTGCGAATGCCGAGCACAATAATGGTGCGGACATTGATGAGTTGAAAGTGGTAACTATCTTCGTTGACAAAGGTCCTAGCTTGAAACGTTTCCAAGCGCGTGCAAAAGGCCGCGGTAACCGCATTGAAAAACAAACTTGTCATATTAATGTGACAGTGGGCAACTAAGGAAAAGCTATGGGACAAAAGATTAACCCTACAGGCTTTCGCCTGGCGGTAACTAAAGACTGGTCTTCAAAATGGTTCGCTAAGAGCAACGAATTTGCGACCGTACTGAAACAAGATATTGATGTTCGTAATTATCTGCGGACTCGTTTGGCAAATGCCTCTGTTGGTCGTGTAATGATTGAGCGCCCTGCTAAATCTGCACGTATTACCATTCATTCCGCTCGTCCTGGTGTGGTTATTGGTAAGAAAGGTGAGGATATCGAAATTTTGAAACGCGATCTGCAAGCCTTAATGGGTGTCCCGGTTCACGTAAATATTGAAGAAATCCGTAAGCCTGAATTGGATGCTCAAATTATTGCAGACAGTATTGCTCAGCAATTGGAGAAACGTGTCCAATTCCGTCGTGCAATGAAGAGGTCTATGCAAAATGCAATGCGTGCTGGTGCAAAAGGCATTAAGATTATGACTTCTGGCCGTCTGAATGGTGCAGATATCGCACGTAGTGAATGGTATCGTGAAGGCCGTGTGCCTTTGCATACTTTGCGTGCTAATGTTGATTATGCGACTAGTGAAGCCAACACTACTTATGGTGTATTAGGCTTGAAAGTTTGGGTTTACACGGAGGGTAATGATAAAGCTGCTGATAAACCTGAGCAAAACAAGAAACAAAGAAAGGCAGGTGGTCGTCATGCTGCAGCCAACTAGACTAAAATACCGTAAGCAGCACAAAGGCCGTAACACCGGTATCGCTACTCGTGGTAACAAAGTAAGTTTCGGCGAATTTGGTTTGAAAGCAGTAGGTCGTGGCCGGTTGACTGCTCGTCAAATTGAAGCTGCACGTCGTACGATGACTCGCCACATCAAGCGTGGTGGTCGTATTTGGATTCGTGTATTTCCTGACAAACCGATTACTGAAAAACCTATTCAAGTTCGTATGGGTGGCGGTAAAGGTAATGTTGAATATTACGTTGCTGAAATCAAACCAGGCAAAGTATTGTATGAAATGGATGGCGTACCAGAAGCACTAGCTCGTGAAGCTTTTGAGTTAGCTGCGGCAAAATTGCCTATTCCTACAAGCTTTGTAGTAAGACAGGTAGGTCAATAATGAAAGCAAATGAATTGAAAGGCAAATCTATTGAGCAGTTGAATGCTGATTTGCTTGACTTGTTTAAAGCGCAATTCGGTTTGCGTATGCAAAATGCCACTGGTCAATTGGGTAAACCAAGTGAATTAAAACGTGTGCGTCGCAATATTGCCCGTATTAAAACCATTTTAACTGAAAAAGGTGCTAAGTAATGAGCGTAGAAAAAAATGTTCGTACTTTGCAAGGCAAAGTGGTAAGCAACAAAATGGATAAAACTGTAACCGTGTTGGTTGAGCGTAAAGTAAAACATCCTTTATACGGTAAAATTATTCGTTTGTCTTCCAAAGTTCATGCGCATGATGAAAACAATGAGTATGGCGTTGGTGACATCGTGGTAATTGCGGAGTCTCGCCCATTGTCAAAAACCAAATCTTGGATTGTTAAAGAGCTGGCTGAGAAGGCGCGTACTGTTTAGTTTTTGATACAGTAATGCACTTAGTAAGAAACGAAGTATTGCAGCAAATCTAATTTGCGTGTAGACTTCGTTTTTTATCTTTTAGTATTCTTCTGAAAGTTTCTTCCCGTCGGGGTCCAAGACTGGTTTACTAGAACCTAACAGGTTTCATTTGATAGAAGCTTGGCTTAGTTATAAATCAAATGAAAAAGGTAAATTAAGTTGGTTAATTTAAAGGTAATAACATGATTCAAATGCAGACCATCTTAGATGTGGCTGATAACTCTGGTGCGCGTCGCGTTATGTGTATCAAGGTATTGGGCGGATCTAAGCGTCGCTATGCTTCGGTTGGCGATATTATTAAAGTTGCAGTTAAAGATGCTGCGCCTCGTGGCCGTGTTAAAAAAGGTGATGTATACAATGCAGTAGTTGTTCGCACTGCTAAAGGTGTTCGTCGCCCGGATGGTGCATTGATTAAATTTGATAACAATGCAGCTGTATTATTAAATAATAAGCTTGAGCCTCTAGGTACCCGTATTTTTGGTCCAGTTACTCGTGAATTACGTACTGAACGTTTCATGAAAATTGTTTCATTGGCACCTGAAGTTTTATAAGGAAAAGAAGCGATGAACAAAATTATTAAAGGCGATAAAGTAATCGTTATAGCTGGTAAAGATAAAGGCAAACAAGGTCAAGTAGTTCGTGTTGTAGGTGATAAAATCGTTGTTGAAGGTGTAAATTTAGTAAAACGCCATCAAAAACCAAACCTTATACGTGGTGTTGAAGGTGGTGTTATTACTAAAGAAATGCCCTTGGCAATTTCTAATGTTGCGATTTTAAATCCTGAAACCAATAAAGCTGATCGTGTTGGTATTAAATTGATTGAGGGCGAAGGTAAAGTGAAGCGCGTTCGTTTCTTTAAGTCTAATGGTTCTATCATCGGAGCATAAGGAGATATCATGGCTCGCTTGAGAGAGTATTATAAAGATACGGTAATTCCTGAATTGGTAAAACAGTTCGGTTACAAATCCATTATGGAAGTTCCTCGTATTGAGAAAATTACCTTGAATATGGGTGTTGGTGAAGCTGTTGCCGATAAAAAAGTAATGGAACACGCTGTATCAGATTTGGAAAAAATTGCTGGTCAAAAACCAGTGGTAACTATTGCTCGTAAGTCTATTGCAGGCTTTAAAATTCGTGATAACTATCCTGTGGGCTGTAAAGTTACATTGCGCCGTAATCAAATGTTTGAATTTTTAGATCGTTTAGTTACTATCGCATTGCCTCGTGTACGAGACTTCCGCGGTGTGAATGGTAAGTCTTTTGACGGTCGTGGTAATTACAATATGGGTGTGCGCGAGCAAATCATTTTTCCGGAAATTGAATACGATAAAATTGATGCTCTGCGTGGTTTGAATATCACCATTACTACTACTGCCAAAACTGATGAAGAAGCGAGGGCTTTGTTGTCTTTATTTAAATTTCCGTTCAAAGGTTAACCATGGCTAAGAAAGCACTTATTAATCGTGAGCTGAAACGTCAAGCTTTAGCGAAAAAATATGCAGTTAAACGCAAAGAGATTTTTGCTGTTATTAATGATTCAAATGCTTCTGATGAAGATCGTTTCGAGGCTCGTTTGAAATTTCAAGCGATTCCGCGTAATGCAGCGCCTGTGCGCCAACGTCGCCGTTGTGCTTTGACAGGTCGCCCTCGTGGCACTTTCCGTAAATTCGGTTTGGGTCGTATTAAAATCCGTGAAATCGCTATGCGTGGCGAAATTCCGGGTGTTGTAAAAGCTAGCTGGTAATAGGAGTATTAATAATGAGTATGCATGATCCTATTTCCGATATGTTGACTCGTATCCGCAATGCGCAACGTGCTAATAAAGTTGCAGTTGCCATGCCTTCTTCAAAACTGAAATGTGCAATCGCAAAAGTTTTGAAAGAAGAAGGGTATATCGAGAACTTTGCAGTTTCTGCTGATGCAAAACCAGTATTGGAAATTCAACTGAAATATTATGCAGGTCGCCCTGTTATTGAGCAAATTAAACGTGTCTCACGTCCTGGTTTGCGTATTTATAAAGCTTCTAGCGACATTCCAAGTGTAAAGAATGGTCTAGGTGTTGCTATTATAAGTACCTCTAAAGGTGTAATGACTGATCGTAAAGCACGCTCTGAAGGGGTGGGTGGTGAGTTGTTGTGTATCGTTGCCTAGTGGAGAAATATAAATGTCACGCGTAGCTAAAAATCCAGTGACTGTTCCTGCTGGTGTGGAAGTGAATTTTGGAACAGACGAATTGGTAGTTAAAGGTAAAAATGGCGAGTTGTCGTTTCCTTTTAGCTCTAATGTTGTTATCAAATTAGATGATGATAAATTAACTTTTTCTGCGGCAAATGATACTAAACAAGCAAATGCTATGTCCGGCACTGCCCGCGCTTTAGTTAATAATATGGTCAAAGGTGTTTCTGAAGGTTTTGAGAAAAAACTTCAATTAATTGGTGTAGGTTATCGCGCACAAGCGCAAGGTAAAACTTTGAATTTATCTTTGGGTTTTTCTCATCCAATCATCTATGAAATGCCTGAAGGTGTTTCTGTGCAAACTCCTAGTCAAACTGAAATCGTGTTGACTGGTGCGGATAAACAGATCGTTGGTCAAGTTGCTGCTGAAATTCGCGCATTCCGTTCTCCTGAGCCTTATAAAGGTAAAGGTGTACGCTATGTGGGCGAAGTAGTAGTGATGAAAGAAGCCAAGAAAAAATAATTGAGGTTCACTAAAATGAATAAACATGCAACCCGACTCCGTCGCGCACGCAAAACCCGTGCTCGTATTGCGGACTTGAAAATGGTAAGATTATGCGTATTCCGCACTAATAATCATATTTATGCTCAAGTAATTAATGCTGAAGGTGATCAAGTATTGGCTCAAGCCTCTACCTTAGAATCTGAAGTACGCAGTAGCTTAAAATCAGGCAGTAATGTTGAAGCAGCTGCATTGATTGGCAAACGTATTGCAGAAAAAGCAAAAGCAGCAGGTGTAGAGAAAGTTGCTTTTGACCGTTCTGGTTTCCAATATCACGGCCGTGTGAAAGCATTAGCTGAAGCTGCACGTGAAAATGGTTTAAGCTTCTAATTATTTGGAGACTTTCAGATGGCAAAACATGAAATTGAAGAACGCGGCGACGGCTTAATTGAAAAAATGGTTGCTGTAAACCGTGTAACAAAAGTTGTTAAAGGTGGCCGTATTATGGCTTTCTCTGCGCTGACTGTAGTTGGTGATGGCGATGGTCGCATTGGTATGGGTAAAGGCAAATCTAAAGAGGTGCCTGTGGCTGTTCAAAAAGCAATGGATCAAGCTCGTCGCTCTATGATTAAAGTACCTTTGAAGAACGGTACTATTCATCATGAAGTAATTGGTCGTCATGGTGCTACCCGTGTATTTATGCAGCCTGCAAAAGAAGGTAGTGGTGTTAAGGCTGGTGGTCCAATGCGTTTAGTATTTGATGCAATGGGTATTCATAACATTTCAGCTAAAGTACATGGTTCTACCAATCCTTACAACATTGTGCGTGCTACATTAGACGGCTTATCAAAATTATATACCCCTGCTGATATTGCTGCTAAGCGCGGTTTGACAGTAGAAGATATTTTAGGAGCTGGTCATGACTGAGCAGAAGAAAATCAAAGTTACTTTGGTTAAAAGTTTAATTGGTACTATTGAATCTCACCGTGCTTGTGCGCACGGTTTGGGCCTTCGTCGCCGTGAGCATACTGTTGAGATTTTGGATACCCCTGAAAACCGTGGTATGATTAATAAAATCAGCTATTTGTTGAAAGTGGAGTCTTAATATGTTTTTGAATACTATCCGGCCAGCTGAAGGTTCAACCTATTCGGCTCGCCGAGTTGGTCGCGGTATTGGTAGTGGCTTAGGGAAAACCGGTGGTCGTGGCCATAAAGGTCAAAAAAGCCGTTCTGGTGGCTTTCATAAAGTAGGTTTTGAAGGTGGTCAAATGCCTTTACAACGCCGCTTGCCAAAACGTGGTTTCAAGTCTTTTACTGCTTCTGCAAATGCAGAAGTTCGTTTGAGTGAATTGGCTTTAGTTGCAGTATCAGAGATTGACTTGTTGGTATTGAAACAAACAGGTCTGGTTCCTGCTAATGCAACTAATGTTAAAGTAATTGTTTCTGGTGAAATTTCTAAAGCAGTTACTTTGAAAGGCATTAAAGTAACTAAAGGCTCACGAGCAGCAATTGAAGCTGCTGGTGGTAAAGTTGAAGAATAAGGCTTAAATTACAGTGGCTAGTCAACAATCTTCCTCAGGTTTATCTAAATTCAGAGACTTGAAAAAACGTCTATTGTTCTTAATTGGAGCATTGGTCGTTTTCCGTATTGGTGCTCATATTCCAGTGCCGGGTGTAGATGCTGTTGCATTAGCTAAGTTATATGAAAGCGCTGGAAACGGTATTTTGGGAATGTTAAATATGTTCTCAGGGGGGTCGTTAGAGCGCTTTAGTATATTTGCAATCGGTATTATGCCATACATTTCGGCTTCGATTATTGTACAGCTTGCTTCTGAAATTCTACCTTCTTTAAAGACATTGAAAAAAGAAGGTGAGGTTGGCCGTAAGATTATTACGAAATATACACGTTATGGTACTGTATTGCTGGCTATCCTGCAAAGCTTTGGTGTGGCAACTTTTGTTTTTCAACAAGGTATTGTGGTCGCGAATCAGTTGGAATTCTATATCTCGACAGTAATGTGTTTGGTCACTGGTACCATGTTTTTAATGTGGTTAGGCGAGCAAATAACAGAAAGAGGTATTGGTAACGGCATTTCATTGATTATTACAGCAGGCATTGCTGCCGGTATTCCGTCAGGTATTCTTCAGTTATGGACTTTAACCAGCCAAGGCGCTATGAGTATGCTGATGGCTGTTTCTATTGTAATCGGTGCATTATTATTGATTTATATTGTTGTTTATTTTGAGAGTGCTCAGCGTAAGATCCCTGTTCATTATGCCAAACGTCAATTTGGTCACGTTACACAAGTCCAAAATACGCACATGCCTTTCAAATTAAATATGGCTGGGGTGATTCCTCCAATTTTTGCTTCCAGTATCATTTTGTTCCCTTCTACTTTGTTAAGCTGGTTTGGTTCGAATAATACTAACAGTATGTTGCACAAAATTGCCTCCATGCTTCAACGTGGCCAGTCGCTTTATATTCTGATATTTGCAGCAACGATTATTTTTTTCTGTTATTTTTATACGGCATTGGTATTCAGTCCGAAAGAAATGGCAGAAAATTTGAAAAAGAGTGGGGCTTTTGTGCCAGGTATTCGTCCTGGTGGTCAAACCTCTAGATACTTAGAGAAGATAGTATTGCATTTGACCCTGTTTGGTGCTTTATACATTACCATCATTTGTTTGATTCCGGAGTTTTTAACGACGGCATTAAATGTTCCTTTCTATTTGGGTGGCACTTCGCTATTAATTTTGGTTGTGGTTACAATGGATTTTAGTACTCAAATTAATTCATATCGAATGACCCAGCAATATGAAAGGTTAATGAATCGTCCCGATCTGAAATCATTATCACGTAAGTAAGACTATGGCTAAAGAAGATACCATACAAATGCAAGGCGAAATTCTTGAAACTTTGCCGAATGCAACATTCAAAGTTAAACTCGAGAACGACCATGTGGTTTTAGGTCATATTTCTGGAAAAATGCGGATGCATTACATCCGAATTTCTCCAGGAGATAAAGTAACCGTTGAGTTGACGCCTTATGATTTAACCCGTGCTCGTATTGTATTCAGAGCAAGATAGACTGTATAAAGGAAAAAAAATGCGTGTACAACCTTCTGTAAAGAAAATTTGCCGTAACTGCAAAATTATTCGTCGTAATCGTGTAGTTCGTGTGATTTGTACTGATCCACGTCACAAACAACGTCAAGGTTAAGAGAGGTTATTTCTCCTAATTTGATTTTGTGGTATAGTGACACACTTTGCCCAAAAAGGAAAAAATATGGCTCGTATTGCAGGGGTAAATATCCCTAATAATGCCCATATCGTTATTGGCTTGCAAGCTATTTACGGTATTGGTGCGACTCGTGCTAAATCGATTTGTGAGGCTGCAAATATTGCACCTACTGTAAAAGCGAAAGATTTGGACGAGGCTCAATTGGACGCTTTGCGTGAGCAAGTCGCTAAATATCAAGTTGAAGGTGATTTGCGCCGTGAAGTAACGATGAGTATCAAACGATTGATGGATATGGGTTGTTATCGTGGCTTCCGTCATCGTCGCGGCTTACCTTGTCGCGGTCAACGCACTCGCACAAATGCACGCACCCGTAAAGGTCCGCGCAAAGCGATTGCCGGCAAGAAATAATTTTTAAGGAAATTGATTAATGGCTAAAGCAAACACAGCTTCGCGTGTACGTAAAAAAGTACGTAAAACCGTAAGCGAAGGTATTGTGCATGTTCATGCATCTTTTAACAATACCATCATTACAATCACTGACCGTCAAGGCAATGCATTGTCTTGGGCTACCTCTGGCGGCGCTGGTTTTAAAGGCTCACGTAAAAGTACACCGTTTGCAGCTCAAGTGGCTGCAGAAGCGGCTGGTAAAGTTGCCCAAGAGTATGGCGTTAAAAATTTAGAAGTTCGTATTAAAGGCCCGGGTCCAGGCCGTGAATCTTCTGTACGTGCGCTCAACGCTCTTGGTTTCAAGATTACCAGCATTACTGACGTTACCCCGTTGCCTCATAACGGTTGCCGTCCACCTAAAAAACGTCGTATTTAATATTGGAGTGATTTGAAACATGGCACGTTATATTGGCCCTAAATGTAAATTAGCACGCCGTGAAGGTACGGATCTGTTTCTAAAGAGTGCCCGTCGCTCTTTGGAATCAAAATGCAAAATAGATTCTGCACCTGGTCAGCACGGTGCTAAAAAACCACGTTTGTCAGACTACGGTTTGCAATTACGTGAAAAACAAAAAATCCGTCGTATCTACGGCGTATTGGAACGTCAATTCCGTCGTTATTTTGCAGAAGCTTCACGCCGCAAAGGTTCTACAGGCGAATTGTTGCTACAATTGTTGGAATCTCGTTTGGACAATGTCGTATATCGCATGGGCTTCGGCTCAACCCGTGCAGAAGCCCGCCAATTGGTTTCCCACAAAGCGATTACCGTTAACGGACAAGTTGTGAATATTCCTTCTTTTCAAGTTAAAGCCGGTGATATTGTGGCTGTTCGCGAGAAAGCTAAAAAACAAGTGCGTATCCGAGAAGCTCTGAGTTTGGCGACTCAAATTGGTTTGCCTGGCTGGGTTTTAGTTGATGCAGATAAATTGGAAGGTGTATTCAAAAATATGCCTGATCGCTCAGAATTGACTGGCGATATTAATGAACAGCTGGTGGTAGAGTTCTACTCTAAATAATGCTAGCGCAGTGAGGGACAGTTAAATGCAAAATAGCACAACCGAATTTTTAAAACCTCGTCAAATTGATGTAGATATTTTGTCTACTACACGCGCAAAAGTTTCAATGCAGCCGTTTGAACGTGGTTTTGGTCACACTTTAGGTAATGCTTTGCGTCGTATCTTACTGTCATCCATGAATGGTTTTGCGCCAACTGAAGTGGCTATTACCGGCGTATTGCATGAATATTCTACCGTTGACGGTGTTCAAGAAGATGTCGTAGACATTTTATTGAATATTAAAGGGATCGTATTTAAGCTGTATGGTCGTAGCCAAGTTCAGTTAACTTTGAAAAAGTCAGGTGCTGGTGCAGTTGTTGCCGGTGACATCGAATTGCCGCATGATGTGGAAATTTTGAACCCTGAACATGTCATTTGCCACTTGGCCAATAACGGCCAAGTTGAAATGGAAGTCAAGGTTGAGCAAGGCCGTGGTTATCAATCAGTTTCAGGCCGTCGTGTTGTTCGTGATGAACATAAACAGATTGGTGCAATTCAGTTGGATGCGAGTTTTTCGCCCATCAGCCGTGTTAGCTTTGAAGTTGAACCTGCACGCGTAGAGCAACGTACCGATTTGGATAAATTGGTTTTAGATATTGAAACCGATGGTTCTATTGATCCGGAAGAAGCCGTACGCAGTGCCGCACGTATTTTAATTGACCAAATGTCTATCTTTGCTGATTTGCAAGGTACGCCGGTTGAGGAGGTTGAAGAAAAAGCTCCTCCAATTGATCCTATTTTGTTGCGCCCAGTAGATGATTTGGAATTAACTGTACGTTCAGCTAATTGTCTGAAAGCTGAAGATATTTATTATATTGGCGATTTGATTCAACGCACTGAAACCGAGCTTCTCAAAACTCCGAATTTGGGTCGTAAATCTCTGAATGAAATCAAAGAAGTTTTGGCCTCTAAAGGTCTGACATTAGGTTCAAAATTAGAAGTTTGGCCGCCTGTAGGCTTAGAAAAGCCGTAAGTTTGAAGATTAAAGGATAATGACATGCGTCATCGTAATGGTAACCGCAAATTAAACCGTACCAGCAGCCACCGCGCTGCGATGCTGCGCAATATGGCAAATTCTTTGTTGACTCACGAAACTATCGTGACCACTTTGCCTAAAGCAAAAGAATTGCGCCGCGTGGTAGAACCCTTGATTACTTTGGGTAAAAAACCTTCTTTGGCAAACCGTCGTTTGGCATTTGACCGTACTCGCGATCGCGATGTAGTGGTTAAATTGTTTGACGAATTCGGCCCGCGTTTTGCTGCTCGTAACGGCGGCTATGTTCGTGTACTGAAATACGGTTTCCGTAAAGGTGACAATGCGCCTTTGGCATTGGTAGAGTTTGTTGATAAAGCGGCTGAAGCAGCTGAATAATCGACAAAAGTTAAAAACACCATTTGTTGATTAACAGATGGTGTTTTTCTTTTTGAGTATACTGACACTCTACCTTTAGCTTAATTTCTCCCGCGAATCAGCAGTAAATTATCGGTTAAAAACATTTTCAGACAGACTTACTTTTGTTTTAAACAACTGGATATTCTATCCCTTTGTTTTTATTGATTTAAGCCATTTTGATAAAGCATGCTGTGAATTAATCAATCCATAACGGTCAAAGACATCTAAAATTACCAATTGCGCATCGCTCATCATGATATCACTCAACATGGCTTCCACTACTTGGACAACGGTCAGTAATTCAAAGTCGGCGACTTCACCATCTTGATTTTTAGGTATGATGTCCGCAGGTAATACGGTGTCAAAAATATAGAGAACTTCATTGTGAAGGCCGCGAGAGACCGGACGCAGGCTATGCAGCTGATTGCATAAAGTCAGGTCTTGCATATGGTGAGCCGATAATCCCGCTTCTTCTTCACTTTCACGCAACATGGTTGCGGTAATGTCTTCGCCGCAGGATACGCCTCCGCTGACCAAGTTATCCAGTTTATTCGGATCAACCGCTTTGTGTTTGCTTCTTCGGCCAATCCACAGCTGCCATTCTCCGTTTTTAAACGTGAAACCATTTAAATGGACTGCTTTGCTCAGTAAGCCTAACGGGCGGAATGCGGCGCGTTCGAGCGGAAATAGTATTTTATTTTCATGACAAACATCGAAACGTTCATCGCGCCAGCCGTGCAATGTGCCCAGTTGCTTCCAGTTGTATGCCATGTGTTGAAGGGCATCGCCGAGGCTCAACCAGTTATCTGCACGTAAATGTAGGCCGCCTCGCAATTCCGATTCGCCTTGCCAATCTTTTTGAATTTGTGCTTGCCATTGTGCATTCAGACGGCCTAAGGGTAAATCATTCAGCCATAAAGTCTGCCATGAGCCGTGCAAGCCATAATTGGCTTGCACCCATTGCCATAGTTTGTCTTGGATTTTATTGTTTAGGGCACGAGAAAATTGAGGAACTGCAGACATATTGTTTCACCTTATTATCATTTGTGTTTCGGATTGTAACGGGTTTATTTCGATTTGTAACTGCTATGTTACCAGTCTCCCCATTTTGATACGCGGCATATGATTGGGCAAGCCGTGCTAAGGCTTCCTGACAATGACTTGTCATCTAAACAGAGACGGCAAGAGAAAAGCAGATAATGCTGCCAAACAAAGAATTACTTATCTGCTATGCCTCGGACAGGAATACCGGTCAAAGCGGTTGCCTATTTTGCTGGATTCAGGTGTCGTCTGTAACAAGAAAAATCTGCATTTGACGGCAGGGGGTATGCGCTATCGGATGAGGGCAGGCATGACTTGGGAAGATGTTTTCTCTTCCTTTAGCCAGCCTGACTCCTTACTCCGCACTTATTACAGATGGGCGGAAAAGGTGTTTTTATCACTAATCCGATACCTTATCAAAATGTTCTGATATAGAATGGCCGTTTATCGATGGCAGCCATATTAAAGTCCATCAGTATGCAAGGGCTGGGGTTGGAAAGGAAGCTGCGGTCGGTCACAGCCGTGGCAGTAACACCGCCAAGATTCATTTGGCTGTTGCCGGTAGTAATCCTGTTGCTTTTAAGATAACACGGGAAACAGTAAACGATATTACGGCGGCACCGGAATTATTGGATGATGAGCTTGATTTGTCATCAACCGGAATGCTGGGTGCAGATAAAGGCGGTGATTCGGATGCATTCAGACAGTTGATTGTCGATAAGGGTGTCAGGCAGAAGATTCCTTACAAAAAGATAGGGGATGTTTGAATGTGTCAATGGGCCGGTACATTTATAAAATCAGGCACTTGGTTTCAAATACCTTTGAAAAATTAAAACACTATCGTGGTATTGTGGCCCGATATGACGGTTTGAAAAACACCATGAAAGCGCCGTTACCTCAATATGTCTCATACTGCGGCTGCCTTTATGACGAATAATTTTCAGGAAGCCTTAATATTGCCTTTATAAAATTTTCAGACGGCCTTTGAATTATTGGCCGCATGTGTTTAACTTAATTTCATTTTGATACAATATGGAAAACATTGGACTTTTCGGCGGTACTTTTGATCCTATTCATAATGGCCACTTGCACATCGCACAAGCATTCGCCGATGAAACCGGCTTGGATACGGTGGTTTTTTTACCCGCCGGCGACCCTTATCATAAACCCCAACGCACACAAACGCCGGCTAAACACCGTTTCATCATGACAGAATTGGCCATTGCCGATGATCCGCGTTTTGCACTCAGCGATTGCGACATGGTCAGAGAAGGCGCAACTTATACCTTCGACACTGTGCAGATTTTCCGGCAGCAGTTCCCAACGGCCAAGATATGGTGGCTTTTGGGCAGCGACAGCCTGATGAAGCTGCACACATGGAAAAAATGGCAAACACTGGTGCGGCAGGTCAATATCGCCGTTGCCATGCGTAAAGACGGCAACTTGAACCAAACGCCGCGCGAATTACATGCTTGGCTGGGAGCGGCTTTACAAAACGGCAGCGTACGCATATTGCAGGCACCGTTATACAATATTAGTTCCACCCAAATCCGTGCCACATTAGAAAATCAAACACTTTCAGACGGCCTGATTCCGCAGGCAGTGGCACGTTATATCCGGCAGCACGGTTTATACCGTTAAACAGAATGCGCTCAACCATTGCAGGCCGTCTGAACAAAAATTCAGCCAGATAAGCTATAATGCCGTCTGAAAAACGCAACTTAGGAATGAAATGAACGAACAAGAATTACTCGATTTGCAAAAAATGGTCGAAATTGCAGTCAACGCGCTGGAAGATGTGAAAGCCAAAGATATTTCCGTGTTGGAAACCCAAGAAAAAACCGCGCTGTTTGCCCGCATGATTGTGGCCACTGGCGACAGCACCCGCCAAGTCAAAGCCTTGGCCAACAACGTGGCTGTTGATTTAAAAGAAGCCGGCTTCGAAATCTTGAGCCAAGAAGGCGATACCGGAGAATGGACCTTGGTCGATGCCGGCGATTTGGTGGTACACGTCATGTTGCCTGCCGTGCGCGATTATTATGATATCGATACCTTGTGGGGTGGTGAAAAACCCGTTTTTGAAGCCGGCATGCAAAAACCCTGGCATGCGGCCGACTAACCCCTAAATCTGACGTGTATCATTGGTTAGGTGTTGGATGGGTTGTTTACGATTTTTATGTAAAGTAGTTTTTGTTTTTGTCGAAACGATTGTTTAGGATTTCTGAGTATCATTAGGAACTGTCCGGTGTTGCCGTACCTTTCAGTATTCCGGCAACATGCAACAATCCCAAAACAGATCTTCAGGTAAAAAACAAAAAATGTAAACAACACCGGAATTTTCTACAGATTAAGCCGTCTGAAACCGTTCAGACGGCCTGTGTTTTCCGATTTTCAGATCATTGAAGATGAACATTACTGTTTTAGCTGTCGGCACCAAAATGCCCAAATGGGTCAATGAAGCCGTTAATGAATACGCCAAACGCTTCGGACGCGAAGTGAACTATACCCTGAAAGAAATCAAGCCCGAAAAGCGCGGGGCGGGCGTGAATGCCGTGCAAGGCATGGTGGCGGAAGAGAAGCGCATACTCGAGGCTATTCCACAAGGTGCGTTTTTGGTGGTCTTGGATGAGCGCGGTAAAGCACCGACTTCAGTCGAGTTGGCCGAACACTTCAAAACATGGGAGCAAAACGGCGAACATGTGTGTTTTGTGATTGGCGGAGCCGACGGCATGACCGACTGTCTCAAGCAGCAAGCCCGCTTGATGATGCGTCTGTCCAGCCTGACCATGCCCCACGGTATGGTGCGCGTGCTGCTGACTGAGCAGCTTTATCGCGCCGTTTCTATTCTGAATCACCATCCATATCACCGCGAATAGCCTTGATATTTGATGCAATATATTTAAGGCCGTCCGAATATGCAAACGGTCTTTTTGATTGGAAAATTATGTTAAAAAATATAAATTTATATCAATTGCTTGATTTTGAGAAAATTTCTGATACATTTTAATGACAAAACAAATAAACAAAACAAATAAACAAAACACATAAACAAAACACATAAACAAAACACATAAGGAATACAACCATGAATAAAACCTTGTTGACAATGGGTACGCTGGCGGCATTACTGTTGAGTGCGTGCGGCGGTCAAAACGAAACCAAACCTGCTGAATCAGCACCTGTTCCTGCGGCGACTTCGGAAGCCCCTGTGGGCAGCGCCAAAGCAGCAGTGGAAGAGCGCGAACGTTTGATGGACATCTTTAAAGACGCTGCCAGCATCATGGGTAAAATGATTAAGGGCGAAACCCCGTTTGACGCAGCAGCATTCCAAGCGGCAGCCGACAGCATGGCAGAAAATGCCGACAAACCTTGGGAGCATTACACTGAAGAGAGCGCAAAAGAAGAATCTGATGCCAAACCTGAAGTGTGGAGCAAGCCTGAAGAATTCAAACAAGCTGCTGAAAAATTCGTGGCGGCTACTGTTGCGTTGAAAACAGCGGCTGCCGAAGGCAATTTGGAGGCAGTGAAAAAACCGTTTGGTGATGTGGGTCAAAGCTGTAAAGCCTGTCACGATTCTTTCCGTGTGAAAAACTAATCATTTAAAAGCTACGCAAACAGGCCGTCTGAAACAAAATTTAATCTGTTTCAGACGGCCTGTTTGCGTAGTTGCCCAGTAATCAGGTATTGAGTAATACGCACGGCGCGACAATAAAAATCCGGGTGGCTGCTACACCTGCCAAGATCTGGCAAAAGACGAACTAATACCCGGCTTATGCTAGAAGCCTTTGCCAAGGTTTCTGACAGCCAACTGTGTGCCGACAACGGTAAGTTGGAAGACGGTTACATTGCCCGCCTCGGCGGCCGCCCGTCTTGTAGTAATGTTAAAATCAGTGCCGGCGTGCAGTATACCAAAGGCAGCGAAACTGGCAATCAATATCCAGCTTATTGACCGGTAACAAAAAACATTCGACAGACAAGGCTTAGTTTGCCGGCAAAACCAAAGCCGTGAAAGTAACCGATGCTACCATCGTCTTAATCTGCCGAACGGCCAACAGGCGACTATAATGGGTTTGCGCATACAGCTGGGCGGCAAAAGAGGTCAACAGTAAAGATATTTTGGTGGATAAATATGGCCAAATCTTAATTAGCGGTGATTATTGCATGAGTAAACGCACGGTTATCTGGTGACGGGGGACAAATGCAACGCTCCCTGGTAAAATCGGATACAGTAATGTGTAAATCATGGCGCACCATAAGTTCTGATTCTAAAGGCCGTCTGAAAATATAAAGGGTTTTCGGACGGCCTTGTGCCGGTGTGAAAAGAATGTTGCTACATTATGTGTGTGGTGGAAATAAAAACTCCCTTAGGTCAAACTAAGGGAGTTTTTAAATTTGGTTGCGGGAGCAGGATTCGAACCTACGACCTTCGGGTTATGAGCCCGACGAGCTACCATGCTGCTCCATCCCGCGTCAGAAGTTGTAACTATAAAGGGAAAGGTCGGGTGTGTCAAGCATTTGGGGTAAAAATATTCCAATCTGTGTTTGTGCGGCATAATTTAGAGCAATCAGGCCGTCTGTAAACTAAAAACTAAGTAGAATTGCGGGCAGGCAGGGTGGCTTCTTTCTGCTTTTCTGCCTTTTTCAGACGGCCTTATATATGGTGCCCCATGAAGGGGTATTTTTAACCAACGTAAAGTCTCTTTAACAAAAGGGGCTTTAATCATGTGTATCGTCTTTTGCTATAATGATCCCTTATTTTGCTATAATTAAGCCGAACGATTCATGCCTCAAGCCACGTTTCAACCTGATTTGTCCCAAACCCTTTCCAAAGACCGCCATTTTCTGCGCCAAGCGGTGAAAAATCCCAAGCGGTTTGGCGGTAAAGAAGCGGTGCGGCAAAAATACCAACAATCGCACCAACGGTACCTCAGCCGTCAAGCCGGACTGCCTAAGCCGGAATATGCGGGTAATCTGCCGGTACATGAGCGTTTGGAGGACATCAAAACCGCTATTCAAAGCCATCAGGTGACGATTATCTGCGGTGAGACCGGTTCAGGCAAAACCACGCAGCTGCCGAAAATCTGCTTGGAACTCGGTCGTGGCACGGCAGGTTTAATCGGTCACACCCAGCCGCGCCGCTTGGCTGCGCGTTCGGTGGCGGAACGTATTGCCGAAGAATTGGGCAGCCCGCTTGGCGAAACTGTCGGCTACAAAGTACGTTTCAACGACAACACCTCGCGCAATGCCTATGTAAAGCTGATGACCGACGGTATTTTGCTGGCCGAAACGCAAACTGACCGTTTTCTCACCGCTTACGACACCATCATCATCGACGAAGCGCACGAGCGCAGTCTGAATATTGATTTTTTGCTCGGCTACCTCAAGCAGCTGTTGCCGCGCCGCGCTGATTTGAAAGTCATCATCACCTCGGCCACGATTGATGCCGAGCGTTTTTCCAAGCATTTTGACGGCACCCCGGTATTGGAGGTGAGTGGCCGCACCTTTCCTGTGGAAATCCTTTACCGCCCGTTGAACGAAGCCGATGAAGCTGAAATCGAGTTGGCCGATGCCATTGTCGATGCCGCCGATGAATTGGCGCACTATGGCGCAGGCGATATTTTGGTGTTTTTACCAGGAGAACGCGAAATCCGCGAAGCTGCAGAAGCCTTACGTCAATCACCATTGCGCCGCAATGACGAAATCCTGCAGCTGTTTGCACGTTTGTCTAACGCTGAGCAACACAAAATTTTTCATCCTTCCGGCAGCAAACGCCGCATTGTGCTGGCGACCAACGTAGCCGAAACCTCGCTCACCGTGCCGGGCATTAAATATGTCATCGATACCGGCTTGGCGCGAGTGAAACGCTATTCCGCACGCGCCAAAGTCGAGCAGCTTCATGTGGAAAAAGTCTCGCAAGCGGCAGCGAGCCAGCGTTCCGGCCGATGCGGCCGTGTGTCGGCCGGTGTCGCTGTGCGCCTGTATTCGGAAGAAGATTTCAACCAACGCCCTGAGTTTACCGACCCCGAAATCATCCGCAGCAATCTGGCGGCGGTGATTTTGCGCATGGCTGCGTTGAAGCTGGGTGATGTGGCCGCGTTTCCGTTTCTCGAAGCGCCGGATCGGCGTTATATCAACGACGGTTTCCAAGTGTTGCTGGAACTCGGTGCGGTCAATGAAAACAACGAATTGAGCAAACTCGGCGAACAAATGGCACGTTTGCCCGTCGACCCTAAAATCGGCCGCATGTTGCTGGCCGCGAAAAAACACGATTGCGTGCAGGAAATGCTGGTCATCGTGTCGGCCTTATCGATTCAAGACCCGCGCGAACGCCCTTTAGAAGCGCGTGAGGCGGCTGCCAAAGCGCACGAACGCTTTACCGACAAGCAATCTGATTTTCTCGTCTATCTCAACATTTGGGACAGCTTCCAGCGCGAGCGTGATAAAGGTTTGCCCAATAAACAGCTGGTGCAATGGTGCCGCCAATATTTTCTGTCACACCTGCGTATGCGCGAGTGGCGCGAGCTGCACAAACAGCTGGCCGAAATCGCCATCGAAATGGGTTTGACCGACAAACAACGCGCATTCAGACGGCCTCCTGCGCAAATGCATTTAAGGCCGTCTGAAAACAAAGCCGACCAAGATTTATCGGCACAATTCAAACAAAAACAACTGGATAAAAAATATCACCACGCCAAAATCCGTGCTCAAAAAGAAGCAGGATACGAACAAATCCACCGCGCCCTGCTTACCGGCCTGATTGCCAACGTCGGCATGAAATCGCCTGACGGACACGACTATACCGGCGCACGCGGCAGCCGTTTCCATCTGTTTCCCGCATCAGCCTTGTTTAAAAGCAGGCCGAAATGGGTGATGGCTGCCGAACTCACCGAAACCATGCGCCTGTATGCGCGTGATGTGGCGGAAATCAAGCCTGAATGGATTGAGCAGGAAGCGCCGCATTTGGTGCGCTACCATTATTTTGAGCCGCATTGGGAGCAAAAGCGCGGCGAAGTCGTTGCCGGCGAACGCGTCACCCTTTACGGCCTGACTGTGCTGCCGCGCCGCCCGACTGCCTACGGCAAAGTCGCCCCTGAAGAAGCGCGCGAAATCTTTATCCGCGGTGCACTGGTGGCGCAGGAAACTGATTTGAAAGCGGATTTCTTCATCCATAATAAAAAATTGATTCGCGAAGTGGCCGAGTTGGAACACAAAGCGCGCAAGCAGGATGTGTTGGTGGATGATGAAGTATTGTTTGAGTTTTACAATCAAAGGCTGCCGCAGTTGGTAGAAACCGGCAAGCCGTCTGAAAAAACGGATTCAAAAAAACAAGCGGGTAGCGTGGATGCCCGCCCGCCATTACAAAGCCGGCTTGAAACAAGCCAAACGGCACATGCGGGAAATATTTCAGAGGAAGACCTACAGCAAAATAGCTGCCTGAAAATGCGGCACCAAGCAAGTGGCAACGCCGTGAAAACATTGCCCCTTGCCGATATCCGCACCTTCCAAACATGGCTCAAAGCTGCCGAAGAAGCCGAGCCTAAGCTGCTTTATCTCAGTCGCGACGACCTGATGCAACACGCCGCCGCACACATTACCGAAGAGCAGTTTCCCAAATTCTGGAAAACCGGCGACGGCAAATTCAAACTCACTTACCGCTTCGAGCCGAATCACCCGCTTGACGGCGTGACCATGACCATGCCGCTGACTGTGCTCAATCGCCTGAACGCCGCCGAACTTGAATGGCTGGTGCCGGGCATGTTGCGCGAGAAATTGCAGCTGCTAGTCAAAGCCTTGCCGAAACAAATCCGCCGCGTGTGCGTGCCCATACCTGAATTTGTGACCCAGTTTTTAGAAAGCGAACCGAATCGCCGCGAGCCGATTATTCCGCAGCTTGCCCACTTTATTGCCAAAACCGCCGGTGATATGCGGATTCTGGAGCAAATCAACCTTGACGAATGGGCGTTGTACGTACTGCCGGATTTCAACTATTTCAACCTGCGCGTGGTCGATGACGGCGGCCAAGAATTGGCCAGTGGGCGCAAATTGCACGAATTGCAACAGCAACTCGGCCAAGCAGCGGCGGTGACATTCCGCGACAACACCCAAGAATTCGAGCGCGACGATGTGAAAACGTGGAACATCGGCAAGCTGCCCGAATCCATCAAATTTGCACACGGCAAGCAGCAGCTCACCGGCTATCCCGGTTTGCAAAAAGAGAAAAACGGCAACATCGCCCTGCGCCTGTTTGATACTGCCGAAGCAGCCGGGCAAGCCCACCGTCAAGGCGTGATTGAATTGATGAAACTGCAGTTAAAAGAACATGTTAAAGACCTTAACAAAGGCTTGCCGGGCTTCACCCGGGCCGCCATGTTGCTGCGCCACATCAACGCCGATGTTTTGCGCGAAGACCTCACCCAAGCCGTGTGCAACCGCGCCTTTATAGGTGATGACGAATTGCCGCGCGATGAAAAAGCGTTTAAAGAACAAATCAAACGCGCCCGCAGCCGCCTGCCTGCCGTGAAAGAAGCCGTCAGCCGCTATCTGCAGGAGGTGGCCTCAGCTTATGCCGAGCTCAACGGCAAACTCGGCAAACACCCATTGAGCCGCCTGCTGCGCGAACGCACCAATGCCTTACTGGCTGACGGCTTCTCCAGCCAAACCCCGTGGCAACAATGGCCGCGCCTGCCCATTTATCTCAAAGCCATGACCCTGCGCATAGACAAATATGGCAGCAACCCTGCCCGCGACCAGGCACGCGAAGCCGAAATTCAGCAATTGGAACAAATGTGGCAGGCCAAAGTCGATACCCTGGCCAAACAAGGCCTGCCCGTGCCGTCTGAAATTGCCGCATTTAAATGGATGATGGAAGAATTGCGCGTATCTTTGTTTGCGCAGGAATTGAAAACGCCATACCCCGTTTCCGTGAAACGGCTGTTGAAAGAATCGGCGTCATGGGCTTAAACCGAAACAGGATTCAAGCTGCTCCGATGATGGGGAGTATTTTTTCAGGGTACGCAACACAATTCCAAAGGCTGTCTGAAACTTTTCAGACAGCCTGAAACCTTCGCAAAACCCCTAAAACTCCTCTAAATCCACCTAAAAAGAATTTAGCGGAATTTTCCATGGGCAGCTTCTTCCACCAACAAGTCCAAATCATGACGGCAAGCACACCGGCAGATTTCCTTTTATCAAACTCAAGCAAGTGCTTGA
>NZ_PXYY01000089.1 GCF_003013245.1 Neisseria iguanae | reverse complement strand
AATAGCCGGTTCAGAAATACCATGACACCGAACCCGCGGCCGAAGGATGGTATTGGCGGCAGTCTTTTCCGATTGAATGGGCTTTGAAAGGGCCTGTTTGGTTTTACGGCGGATGGTTTTCCCGTTGTGGTATTGGATCGTAACAAACGCTATATTTTTCTTTTTAGCCGGACTTCTTCAGTGATAAAGATTAGAATGCCGAACTGATGCGGCAGGGCATGGCAAAATCTTTTATAATTGATATTATTTTTCGGACAGCATCCAATTTATGAGCAAAGAATTACTCGGGCTGATTTTTTTACCCACCGGCATCATTTTCATGTGTATGGCTGCTTTGTTTCAGATGTATGTGATGATGACCGAAACCTATACGCTCAACCGCTATAGAGATAAAGCCTTGATGTGGCGTGTGGCGGTATTGTTTATCACCTTTAGTTTGACGGTGTATTGGCTGTGTCCGAGTGCGCGTAAAAAAGGCATTGTGTTTTTGATACTGGGTGCAGGTGGTGCGTTGATGTATGGTTTGGCGCATGTTTGGTTGCCGTTTAACCGTTGATTGCTAAAGGCCATCTGAAAAGTCATTTTCATCGACATTTCAGATGATCTTTTGTAGCGTAAAATCACTAAAAACAGATGCGGCTTTGGCCGGCTTCAGCTCAAAGATAACGATTTTGCCAGCCGTTGACGCGGCAACAGAATCGCAGGCCGCTTTCCGTGACTTCAATTTGAACATGAACGACAGAATAGCGGATTTGATAGGCTTTAAGAAATATTTAAAAAGGGGCTGACATAGATTAGCCCCAAACATCACACCATTCCCGCAGCATTTCAAGCTGCCCGGACGGTGTGCCGAAGTCAAAGCGGAACCTGCATTCTTTCAAGGACAGCGGGAAAGATTACAGGATTTAAACATGAAAGTTCTCATTTTCGGTGCTGGCGGTATGCTGGGACAAGGTGTGTTAAGAGAATGTTTGCTGGCAGATGATGTCAGCGAAATTGTCGCCATCGGACGTAGCCCTGTCAGCCAATCTTTTGTGCCAAACAGCACCAAATTTTCGCAGCGGCAGTTTGCCGACTTGATGCAGGCGGATTTGTCGGAATTTGCCGATTTTGACGCCTGCTTTTACACCATCGGTATGACCAGCAGCGGACACAGCGAAGCTGAATATCGTGCCACCATGCAGGATTTGCCGCTTACGATTGCCGGCAAATTGCAGGAGAATAATTCCAAACTGACGTTTGTGTTCGTATCAGGCGCCGGCAGCGATGCGGCGGGCGGAAAAATATGGGCAAAAGTGCTGGGCGAAACTGAAAATTTCCTGCAAAACATAAGGTTTTCAGCTGTTTTCGCCTTCCGGCTAGCCATCGTTCAACCGCTGCACGGCATTCAATCCAAAACCAAGCATTACCGCCGGTTTTACAAGCTTGCCGCCCCCCTACTGCCACTGGCACGTAAACTGTTTCCCGAAAAAATCGTCAGTACCGAAATCGTCGGCAAAGCGATGCTAAACTGCGTGCGGTTCGGGTATACACAGTCAGTATTGGAAAGCCGAGACATTGCCCGCTTGGCAGGGCAGGCGTAAGCATGTCGCAAAAAATCATCTTGCCGCCGCTGGCCTTCCGCCGCTTTGCCGATTTGGGGCTGAACAATGCCGCCTTGCTGACCGCTGCAGGTATCGCCGCAAACCATAACGACAAAATCAGCTTGGACAGCGAACAATATTTCGCCTTATTCAATGCCATTGCCCGGCAAAGCAGCGACCCTTTAATCGGATTGAAACTGGGGCAGGTCGGAGAGGTTTCCATGTTGGACAACGCCACCTTTGCCGCCGTGCATTCCGCCAATACCACCAAAGCGCTGGACAGACTGGCGATGTATAAAAAGCTGGTTTGCCCCGAATTGATTTCCTGGCAATGGCAACAGGACGGATTAGCCGTATCGCTGGCGTGGGCAGGCAGCGAAACCGTTCCCGATATTTTGATTGACGCCTTTTTTGCCAATTTGGTGAGCCTGCTCTGTATCGGCTTGGGCGAAACAGTGCGCCCTCTGGTCGTGCAACTATGCCGCAGTCATATACCGGCAGGCTATACCGACTATTTTGCTTGCGAAATCCACACCAATGCCCCGGGTAACCAAATCCTGTTTTCAAACAGCCTGAAAGAACGCCCGTTTATCACCCACAACCCGGACTTGCTCGACCTGATACTGCCCACACTGGAACGCCGCCTGCCTGCTAAAGCCTTACCGACGCTTTCTGAACAAGTCAAACAAATGCTGTATGAAATGATGAACGGCTGCTGTCCCACCATAGACACCGTCGCGGGCCGTCTCAACATCAGCCGCCGCACTTTGCAGCGCAAACTCGCAGACAACGGTCAAAGCTACCAAGCCCTGCTGGATGAAGTCCGTCAAGACCTCGCCTGCCAAATGCTTGACCAAACCGATCTGCAAAACGGAGAAATCGCCTTTTATCTCGGCTTTAGCGAAGCCAATTCGTTCCACCGATTTTTTGTGCAAAAAACAGGAAAAACACCGGTAGAGTGGCGTAGCAAGCGTTAAAAAACACCGTCTGAAAGCGCACTTTGGCTTTCAGACGGCATAAATATTTGCTTTTGCAGGTTGGATTAAGTCTTGTGAAACCCAAAATTTACAGAACAATTTACATTGTTGGGTTTCGTGCCAAAGCCCAAATCCACAAAACCAATCATAAAGATGCAATTTATTACACCAACTCATTTCACGCTTGGGCCACTGTAAAACGTGTAAACAAATGAGCTTTATTTTCCACATCATCGGCAATCGCACCGCCAAATCCGCCACGCCGATATCGGCAGGTACATCGCTCAAAGCCTTTGTCCATGTCGTCCAAGCAGGCAGTTTTTCCGCTGCCGGTCAAAAAAGCGGCGTGCTGATTACCACCATCGGCCGCAAAACCAAAGAGTTAGAACAGCAACTGGGCGTGCAATTGCTGGGGCGTTTCACTCAAGGGGTGAGCCTGACCGTGCAGGGGCAATAGCTTTTTAAACAAGTAAATATCAGTTTGGAAACTGTGGAAAATGCCGCTCACCAGTTGGCAAGCAATGAGCAAAAACTAAAAGGCAGATTACGGCTGGTCTATGCCACAAGCGTTTGAGCTGTTTTAGGATTTATTGCATGATTTTCGGCCTACTGGACATTTGGGATGATTTTCCATCCCAAATCCTACTCCCGGCTACTAAAATATCTTCTGACAAATATAATCTCACCCCCTCTTCCCAAGCCCGGAGGGCATCAGGTTTTCGTCTTTAATTCAGTGAATTTCCCCTCTATAGCTGTTTTACTAAATAACGGGCACAGAAATCTCCAAATGCCCTCACTCCCGCCTGCGCGGGAATAACGGATTTCAGGTTTCAGACGGCATGGGAAAAACTTGTACTCATTTTTAAGTCAAACGGCAATAGCCGGTTCAGAAATACCATGACACCGAACCCGCGGCCGAAGGATGGTATTGGCGGCAGTCTTTTCCGATTGAATGGGCTTTGAAAGGGCCTGTTTGGTTTTACGGCGGATGGTTTTCCCGTTGCGGTGGTGGCGCTGCGCCGGTTGCGGACAGGTCTGCCTGCCGTGGGTGTATCCGTATGCGGGCAGCCCGGGGGATGCGGGTTTTGGGGTGGGGAGATACGTGTTACACAGGGGGCATTTATATCTTTGCCTGCCGTTTTTACGGCGGTTCTTCACCGGGCTGTTTTGATGGCAAAAAGGGCACTTTTTATAAACATTGGCAAAAAACCGCCAAAAGGCCTGTATGATAAGGTTTCCGGCGGTTTTTATCATCCTTAATGTCTAATAGGCCTCCGATAACAATAAACACAAACTATGCTCAAGAAAACATTAACCTTTTTTCCGATTTCTGCGCCACTGTATGCCGAGGATTTGCCGGTATTGCCTGTTTCCGTGCCGGAGCCTTTATTTTTTGAAAACGAAACCGCGACGCCTGCGCTACAGTTATCGAAAGAAACGCAGAGGCCATCTGAAACGGCGGGGCAGGTGAAGACGCTGACGGAGGCGCAGCTGCGTGAAAATCCCGAATTGCTGGTACCGCTGATTAATCAGGCGCTGGTGGTCAAACGCTGGGATTTGTTCGCGCTTTACCGCACTACCGATGCACCCGACCAAACGCTGATTGTTTATGCCGAGGGCACGTTGTTGCGCGGGCTCGGGGAAGTCGGTGAAGCAGTGGCGCGTTACCGTGAGATTGTCGCCACCGACCAGAATCTGCCTTATGTGAAGCTGGATTTGGGGCTGATGCTGGCGGAAGACAAGCAATACCGCGAGGAGGAGCGGATGTTGGCCGAAGTGGAAGCAGCGGAGGTCACGCCTGCGACCAAGCGGCTGTCGGCGGCATACCGCGCGGCGGCGGTGAAGGCGCAGGCATGGCAGCTGGATTTTTCGCTGCAATACGAGCGCCCAGATAATGTGAACAATGCTTCCGACGAGCGCATCGCCGAGTGGCAGAGGGCAGCGTTGGACGAAAAGCGCCGACAGCCTGCCACAGCGTGCCGCAGGTTTCCGTTACCGCGCGGGTGTGCAGCATGATGTGAATGTCGGCAGCAATCATTTTGTGCACTGTAATCTGCGCGGCGACGGTGTGCATTATTGGGACAACCACGATTACAGCGAACAGGGCCTGCGCACGGCGGCGGGGTATAAAAAACAGAATGCGCGCCAATCGTGGAGGGTGATTCCGTTTGTCGAACAAAACTGGCTCGGTGGCTTGCGTTACAGCGTTTGTACGGCGCGAATCTGGAATACAGCCGCGTGTTGTCACTGCGCTGGCAGTTGATGTTGAACGCCTCACAGACGGAAAAACGTTATCAGGAAGAGGCAGTTGCCCGACGTTATGGCGGTTTTGCCCATCTGCTGTCGGCCACAGCACTTTACCGCACCGCCGGTTCGTAGCTGCTGTTCGGCAGCGGGGATCAGCAATGGGACAACACCCGCGAAAAAGCCGATGCCTCCGCCCGTAGCGGCCTCCGCATCGGCATGGTAAAAGTGTTTGACAACGGCCTCGGCACGCGTCTGAACCTATGTTATGCCAACTGCCGCTTCGATGCGCCGGAAACGCTGGTGTACGGCTATACCCGCAAAGACCACGAATATCAGGCACAGGCAGCAGTGTGGCACCGCAAACTCAGTTGGAAAGGCTTCACCCCGCGCCTGAACTTCTACTATCTGAATATCGACAGCAATATGCCGGGCTTTTATTCGCGCAAAAGTGCGCAATGGTTTGTGAGCGTGGAGAAACAATGGCAGGTCGGATTCTTGAATCCAGTACTTTTCATATAGCGGAATGATGTGCTGGCAGCGGCGCAGATGCCCTGGTGCGGCGGCGAGCCGGATTTGATCCTGAGCGGCCATCCGCTGCCGGCTTCGACGGGCGGGCAAGGGCACGATTTTTCCAATGCACTGGCCGGAGTGCCGGTGATGGAAAAACGCAGCTATTTTAGCGGTCCAGTTCAGACGGGCTCTTTGCTGCAGCGCCTGCAGTTAAGATATCCAGACGCTGGCTTTGTGGATCAGCAATGGGGCAACACCCGCGAAAAAGCCGAACTTGACGGCGGCAACAACCGCGCTGTACGACGGCTTGATACACATCTGTTCCGTTCCACAGCCCTTCGCGCGAATTGCAGGTATTGAGAGACCAGCTGCTTGCCATTTTGGCCGAACACCGCGATTGGCAGTTACACGACATTGCCGTACTCACGCCGAATATCAAGCCTTACAGCCCGCATATCGACGCCGTGTTCGGGCAAGCTAAGGCATACCGATTGCTTATCCTGAACTCACTTTAAGGGGCTGAAGCAGATTGGCAGTCATGTCAGACGGCAAAAATAAAGATAACCAATTATAAATTAACAAAGAATGTCCAAAGAAAACTCCTCCGGTTTTTCGTACCGGAAGCCACCGCCCGTGCAGCCGCTGATATTTATTGGGCTATGTTGTCCTACCGCAAAACCCGCCAAGCGGCTGCCTGTCATTTGGCGCAGGAAGCCGGCGGGGTTTTCAGAGGCCCTACCGGGCCGGACGGGGGTTATTTCGGCGGTCGGCGTAAGGGTAAACGCGGCCGTGTGGCAGCAGGGAAAGCGGCTGTATCCGGCACCTTAAAGCGGCAGGGAAAGGTTGGTACCGCCGTTGCGGGGGATAACGGGAAGGATGCCTTATTTCCGGTTATCAAACAGCAAACAACACCTGACGGCATTGTTTATGCCGGTAGTGACAGGGGCTGTGGCGTGCTTGATGCAGTGCAGGTTCGCGCATCAGCGCATCTATTGTCTTTCAAATACGGTAAATAATGCCGGCTTTTCTTATATCTCAGCCTAAAAATTTGTTTCGGCAAATCAAAAAAAGCAGAACCATATTCTGCTCTTTTTGATTTTTTCATGTATTTTACAAATCAAAAACAAATACTTCGGAATTGCGGCCGCTTTCGATTAAATCCTGACGTCGTTCGGGCGGCAAATCCTGTGCCGAGGCCGTCTGGAAACCGCGTTCGATAAACCATTCGCCGGTGTGGGTGGATAGGGCAAACAGTTTTTTCATGTCTGCTTTGCGCGCTTTGTTGAATAAATATGCCAGTAAAAGCTCGCCGTAACCACTGTCTTGCGCATCGGGCGATACAGCCAGACAGGCCAGCTCGCCCAAGTTTGGATCGGCAAAGGTTTTTAGGGCAACGCAGCCGTAGATGTGTTGGTCGTGTTCCAAAACGGAAAAGGAATGGATTTGGTCTTCAAGGTATTCTCGGCTGCGGCGTAACAAAATACCTTGTTCTTCCAACGGACGGATAAGCGCCATGATGTTGGGGATATCGTGGTTGTGCGCGGCACGGATGTTGACGAAAGAATCGCGGGCGACCGATGTGCCGGCGCCGTGGCGGGTGAAGAGCTCGCGAATCAGGCTGCCGTCGTCGCGGCCGCTGAGAATTTGCGTGCGTGATACGCCGTTTTCTACAGCATTGACAGCCGATTGAATCAGGCGTTGCTGCGGTGGTGGCGGCTGTTGCATCATCAGTTGCCGCGCTTCTTGGGCGGAAAGGTTGGTTAACAGCAGGCCGTCTGAATTTAAAATGCCTTCTTCCTCAATCAGGTAAATCAGTTTTTCCGCTTTGAGTGCGATAGCGGCGGTTTCGGCAATGTCGCTCATGCTGAGGTTGAAGGTCTTACCGCTTAAAGAATGTCCGATCGGGCTGATGAGCACTAATGCGCCGCTGTCGAGCCGGTTGACAATGGATTCGGTGTCAATTTTGCGCACCAAGCCGGTGTGGCCCATGTCGATGCCGTTGATGATGCCTAATGGTCGGGCGGAAAGGAAATTGCCGCAGGCCACGCTTAAGGGTTTGTTGCGTTGCGGCGGTTGTGAAATACTGCTGCACAAGGCGGCTTCAATGTCACTGCGCAATACGCCGTTTGCCTGTTTGGCCAGTTGCAGCGTGGCCTCGTCGGTGATGCGGCGCTCGTGATGGTAAGCCGGTGTGCGGTCTTGGGCAGAGAGGGCGGTGGTGATTTGCAGGCGCGAACCATGTACCAACACCAAACGCACGCCCAAACTGGCGAGCAGGTTTAAATCGGCGGCCAAGCGTTTGAGCGGTTCGCCTTCCAACAGGCTGCCGGCAACGCCGATCACCAGCGTTTTGCCGCGCAGGTAGTTGATGTAGGGTGCGGCTTCGCGAAAATCGCCGACAAAACCAACAGATGTATTCATATGGGAATCAAGTCAATAAAATCAGATAGAACAGTTGCATGATTAACACGGTCAGTGCGATGAGCGATGCCAGTGTCCAGTTGAAGCTGTCTGTTTTTTTGTCTGTTGCTGCGTTGCCGGCTTTGGGTGTGGGCATCATACCATCAAGCAAATCGGCGATTTCATTGCGCGAAAGCTGCTTGTGTTGGCGGACCAGTGTGCCGATGTTGTGCACCAAACGCACATCGGTTACGGCATTGGGCAGTGCTTCGGGCTGGAACTGTTCTTTCAGGTCGGCCGGATGCTCTTTGGCTTTAAACAGCCCTTCGCATTTTTGGCAAACCACAAAACCTTGTGCCACATTCAGTTGGGCGTCTTTCACCCAAAGATTGGTGCGGCAGTGGGGGCAGGTACATGCTGGCATGGGTAAACTCGTTTCGTAATGTATTCGTAATGTATTTGTTATACAGAACAAGCCGTTTGAAAAAACATGCTTTCAGACGGCCTTATCCGTCATCAGACTACGCCGTAACGTTCGCGGTAAGCCTTTACCGGCTCGAAAAAGCCGCCAAATTCGCTGTTATTTTGCAGGAGCGCGAACAAGTTGTTCAGGTTCGCAATCGACACCACCGGCAAACCGTATTGCTGCTCCACTTCCTGCGCGGCCGACAATTCGCCTGCGCCTTTTTCCATGCGGTCGAGTGCGATGGCCACGGCGGCAGGGGTCGCGCCTTCTGCTTCAATCAGGTTGACCGACTCGCGCACCGATGTGCCGGCGGAAATCACGTCATCAATAATCAGCACGCGGCCTTTGAGTGGCGCTCCTACTAACACACCGCCTTCACCATGGTCTTTCGCTTCCTTGCGGTTGTAGGCAAACGGCACATTTACGCCTTTTTCGGCCAACATCATTGCCGTGGCCGCCGCTAAAATAATGCCTTTGTAGGCCGGGCCGAACAGCATATCGAATGCCACCTTGCTGGTCATAATCGCTTCGGCGTAAAATTTCGCCAGTTGCAGGGTAGATGCCCCGTCGTTAAACAGGCCGGCATTGAAAAAATACGGCGACTGGCGACCGGCTTTGGTGGTGAATTCGCCGAATTTCAAAACATTTTGAGACAAGGCGAATTTCAAGAAATCTTGGCGGAAATCAGACATGACACAGGCTTTCAAAAGGCGTTGATTTAAAATGGAGATTATAAAGGATAGCGGGGAAAAGCCAAAGGCCGTCTGAAAAAATATTGCATTCGGAGGGCCATTTTTAATAATCGGCACTCAGCCGCCGCAAATTTGTTGTGGGGCTTGTGACATCAGGAGTGCTTATGTTAACTAACAGGTTGCGATAAATCACGTCTTGCAAATAAAGAAGTATTGGTTATTGGCGCAAGCGTCTCGGGGTTGGCAGCCGCGACAACGCTGCAACAGGCAGGAGCAGAGATGACGGTATTGGAGGCCCGCGAATGGGTCGGCGGACGCATACATTTTGTGGCGTGGCATGGATTTGGGCGTATCATGGATACACGGTATTGACGGCAACCCGATTTGGCACATCAGGCGCGCGTACGCACCGTAGAAACTATTGGCGAAACAGAACGTAGTGCTTGCAGGTTACGCCACATTAACAGATGGTTTGAAAACGTAAGACAGCAGAATTTGGGATGTTTTAGGTGATGTAGATGAAGGCGATTATGATACATCTATTTTAGAGTTTGTCGCTAACAAATCTTGTAAGCGCTAACGGACGCCATCAATTACGCATACAAATGACGAATTTATTCGACTTAAATTACGAATTACGGCGCAGATGTGGACGAAGTAGCGGTAAGTTGGGCGCAGCTTGATGGTTTTGATGGCGCGGATGTTATTTTTCCTGATGGTTACGCTGCTGTTTTTGCGCCACTGGCCGCACAATTGGACATCAGACTGAACACCATTAACTCACGTCAACAGGTGTCAGCGTTGTTACTAATCAAGATTTGCTACAAACCGATTACATGGTGGTGATACTGCCGCAGACTGTTTTGGCATCACTTTAACAGAGTGGCAAATGAACATTTGGCTGCTGCCGACCACATACCGCTTGGCACGTTGGGCAAAACGGCTTTATTGTTTGACAAACCTTTTTAGGAACAAGACAAGGATTGGCATAATTTTATTGTGCATGATCCATTATGCAGGGTAAGTTGGTTTCGTCCACGACACAATAACGATAATATTTTGCTTGGCTTTAATGGGGGCAAATTGTCAAAGATTATGAAGCGGCAAATCCTGCCGGTGTACAAGCCGATGCCATGTGTATGTTGTGTGAAATCTACAGCAGCCAAATCCCTGACCTCAAAGCCATTATGACTATATCATGGTCGCAAGTCCTGTTGGCGATAGGCTCGTATTCTTATATGGTCGTGGGTGCAAAGCTTTTTGACCGCGCAATATTGCACAGTCCGTTAGAAGAACATATTTATAGTAAAAGAAAAGGGGCTGAAGCAGATTATCAGTCATGTCAGACGGCAAAAATAAAGATAACCATTGCAAATTCACAAAGATGCCCAAAGAAAACTTCTCCGGTTTTTCGTACCGGAAGCCACAGCCCGTGCAGCCGCTGATATTTTGGGTATCCAACCCGGTTGGGCTGTGTTGTCCTACCGCAAAACCCGCCAAGCGGCTGCCTGTCATTTGGCGCAGGAAGCCGGCAGGGTTTTCAGAGGCCCCACCAGGCCGGACGAAGGTTGTTTTGCCGGTCGGCGTAAGGGTAAACGCGG
>NZ_PXYY01000088.1 GCF_003013245.1 Neisseria iguanae | reverse complement strand
CCGCGTTTACCCTTACGCCGACCGGCAAAACAACCTTCGTCCGGCCTGGTGGGGCCTCTGAAAACCCTGCCGGCTTCCTGCGCCAAATGACAGGCAGCCGCTTGGCGGGTTTTGCGGTAGGACAACATAGCCCAACCGGGTTGGATACCCAGAATATCAACGGCTGCACGGGCCATTACTTCCGGTACAAAAAACCGGAGGAGTTTTCTTTGGGTATTCTTTGTTAATTTGCAATGGTTATCTTTATTTTTGCAGTCTGACATGACTGATAATCTGCTTCAGCCCCTTTTTAAATATTACTGTTTTGTTGGGTTTACCAACTCAAGCTATAACTGAAAAAACAAAATGCCGCCCGAAAACGAATACTTTTCAGACGGCATTTCTATTAAACTATCAAATCACTTCAATCCCCCTTTTTTCGCACCCTGCAAATACAGCATTTCCAGCGCAATGGTCGCGCCGGCCAAGGCGGTGATGTCCGCTTGGTCGTAAGCCGGGGCAACTTCGACCACGTCCATACCGACGATGTTTAAATCGGTCAAGCCGCGCAGGATTTTTAGGGCTCGGTCGGTAGTCAGGCCGCCGCAAACAGGGGTACCGGTGCCAGGCGCAAAAGCAGGGTCGATACAGTCGATATCGAAAGTCAGGTAAACGGGCATGTTGCCAACAGTTTCTTTGATTTTGGCGATGGTGGTTTCGACGCTATCGTCGTTGACTTGTGGTGCGCTCAATACGGTAAATGGCAATGATTTGTCGTGTTCGGTACGGATACCGATTTGTACTGAACGCGACGGGTCGATTAAGCCTTCTTTCGGGGCGGTGTAGAACATGGTGCCGTGGTCGAATTCGCTGCCGTTGGCATAAGTATCGGTATGGGCATCGAAATGCACTAAGGCGAGTTTGCCGAAATGTTTGGCATGGGCGCGCAGCAGCGGCAGGGTCACGAAATGGTCGCCGCCCAAGCTCAGGCATTTTTTACCGGCCTGCAGCAATTGCAGCGCGTGGTCTTCGAGTTTTCCGACAAAATCGCAGCTGTCGCCAAAAGAATAAACCAAATCGCCGCAATCGACGATGTTTAAGCGTTCTCGCACGTCAAATGTCCACGGAAAACGCTTATGCTCCCACGTCAGGTTAACAGAAGCGCGGCGGATGGATTCGGGACCGAAACGTGCACCGGAACGGCCGGATACGGCGATATCGTAAGGAATGCCGGTAATCACCCACTCGGCATTGCCTTCGTAGGGATTGAAATCAAGCGGCAGGCGCAGGAAACCGAAATTGTTGGAAACCAGTGAATTGTCGGTTTTACCGGCAAGGGTAGTGTAATGGTTCATATTGTGTCCTTTAATTAAAATAGCGTTTCAGACGGCCTTGTCATCTATAGGCCAGGCCGTCTGAACATTATTCTTCTTCCAAATAAGTATAACCGTTCAGGCCGATTTCCAATTCTTTCAAAAACGCCATTGCTTGCGAAGCCGGCAAATCGGAATGTTCGATTTGTTCGCGGTAGCGGCGCATCAGCTCTTTCGGGTCTTGGTATACATATTCGAGCATATCGGCAACGGTATTGCCTTCATCGTAATCCACGACTTCGAACTGGTTTTCACCGTGTACCATCACGTCGATGGTGGTGGTGTCGCCGAACAAGTTGTGCATATTGCCCAAAATTTCCTGATACGCGCCCACCATGAAAAAGCCTAAAAGCGGCGGATTGTCATCGGAATAATCAGGCATCGGCATGGTGGTGGCAATGCCGTCTCCATCGATATAGTGATCAATGGTACCGTCCGAATCACAGGTGATGTCAAGTAATACGGCGCGGCGGGCGGCTTTTCCGTTCAGACCGGTAATCGGACACACAGGGAACAATTGGTCAATCCCCCACACGTCGGGCAGTGATTGGAACAGCGAAAAATTCACATACAGCTTGTCGGCAAAACGCTCTTGCAACTCGTCGATAATGGTGCGGTGTGAGCGGTGTTTTTCGTTGAATAATTCGCCGACCTCGCGGCAAATATTCAGATAAAGCTGCTCCGCCCATGCGCGCTGCTCAAGGCTCAGCAGGCCGACATTGTATTGGTTGTGCACATCGGACAAATCAAACTGGCTTTCGTGTATCCAGCTTCGCAGCGAGCGCTTCTCGCGCGAATCGAAAATATCCGTCCATGTTTCCCACATGCTGTGCAACACGCGCGGATCGCTTTCAGACGGCGCGCTCAATTCCTGCGGCGTGTACCGTTCGGCACCAATTACATTCGCCACCAAAACGGCATGGTGCGCGGTAATGCCGCGGCCGCTTTCGGTGATGATGGTCGGGTGCGGCAGATTGTGTTCGCGGCAGGCTTGGCCTATGCCCCACACTACTGTTTCGGCATATTCGGTCAGACTGTAATTGACGGAGCAATCCGATTGCGTACGGTTGCCTTCGTAATCCACACCCAAGCCGCCACCTACGTCGAAGCATTGGATGTTTACGCCGAGCTTGTGCAATTCCACATAAAACCGCGCCGATTCGCGCACACCGGTGGCCACGTCGCGTATATTGCCCAATTGAGAGCCAAGATGGAAATGCAACAGTTGAAGACAGTCTAAGCGGTTGTTTTGTTTCAATACATTTACTAACTGCAGCACTTGCGAAGCCGACAAACCAAACTTGGATTTGTCGCCGCCCGAAGCCTGCCATTTGCCTGAACCCTGCGAAGCCAACCGCGCACGCACACCCAAGCGCGGTTTCACACCCAGTTTTTCAGCTTCTTCCAACACCATCTCAATTTCTGAAATTTTCTCAATCACGAGATAAACCTGATGGCCGAGTTTCTCACCCATCAGCGCAAAACGGATGTATTCCCGGTCTTTATAACCGTTGCAGACAATCAGTGCCGGCGTGGTGCCGGCGTGCGCCAACACGGCCATGAGTTCTGCTTTCGAGCCGGCTTCCAAACCATGCGGCTGCCGGCTGTGAATCAGTGTTTCGATCACGCGGCGGTGTTGGTTGACCTTAATCGGATACACCAAGCAATAATCGCCTTCATAGCCAAATCCTGTCCTGGCCGTCTGAAACGCCTGATTGATTGAGCACAGGCGGTGTTGCAGAATTTGCGGAAAGCAAAACAAAATCGGCAGCCGCGCATCTTGCTGTTTCTGCACTGATTCGGCCAGCTTTTGCAGCGAACAGGTTTTCTCCGGTTCGGCCGGATTCGGGCGCACAATCACCTCGCCTTTGTCATCGGCATCATAATAATTAATGCCCCAATAACGGATATTGCAGACCTCGCTGATGGTCGGTGCAGCCATGTTTCTTTCCCTTCAAATAGATAGAATGATTACGCGAAACCCAAACCGCGATTATAAAACCAATTTACGGCAGAATAAGGTTTTTTTCGGCATTTTTAAAAATTATTTATAAATACTTTTAAAGGCAACCCGAGACTTTTGTAAAACCCAGACCAAACCAACTAAACAGTAAACATCATTATCGGGCAACGACCTGATAATCACGGTCCGGATTGAGTTGAATCTTATAACGGTTTCAGCCTATTAGAAATACACATGAGGTTTGAAGCATAACAAAAGGGCCGTCTGAAATATTCAGACGGCCCTTTTGTATTTGGCAATCCAGCTTGAAGGAACAACTTATTCTTCTCCGGCTTTACTGCGAATCACTAACAGCGGCAGATGACTTTGGCGCATCACGGTTTCGGCAAAGCTACCCATCAGCAAATGCATCAAACCGGTGCGGCCATGTGTGCCCAATACCAGCAAATCTGCACCGTTGGCATCAGCATAATCCACCAATTCTTGCGCCATTTCGCGCGCGCCTTTGTTGGCCACTAAAAGGTGTTTCACGATGTTGGTTACGCCGGCTTCACGCGCTGATTTTTCAGCAAATTCCAATACTTCGTTCCCTTGTGCCACGGCAGCGGCTTCATAGCTTTCGTGTTGAAGAAATTCAGGTGCCAAAGCCATATATTCCGCCGGGTTGGCCACATGCACCAAAGTAAGACGGGCTTCGTTGACACAGGCCAAATCAGCCGCATGTTTCAACGCGTTTAAAGAAGTTTCACTACCATCAACAGCAACAACCAAATGCTTATACATTGTCCTCTCCTTCCAAGGCTTTTTTGTGGCCTGATATTTTTCAGGCCATGGGATTATAGACTGTTCTTCCAGCTTTACACAATAGTCTTGACGGTTCAAGTATAATACGTCTTTGGCTTTTTGCGATTAAGTTTTGTCTCATAGGGCCGTATTTTTCATTTATTTTTTGATTTATCACAAGGTTGTCCATGTCCGAGATTGATTCCCTGTCGTCACGCCGTTTCGGCGGCATTGCCCGATTGTATGGCGATTCAGCATTACAATGTTTTCATCAGGCGAATGTGTGCGTGGTCGGCGTCGGCGGCGTCGGCTCGTGGGCGGTGGAAGCATTGGCGCGCAGCGGCATCGGTCGTTTAACTTTGATTGATTTGGATAATGTGGCCGAATCTAATGTCAACCGCCAGCTTCATGCCCTAACCGACGATTTCGGAAAAGCCAAAGTCAGCGTCTTACACGAACGCATTCTACAAATCAATCCGTCTTGCCAAGTGGTCGAAATCGAAAATTTTGTTAGCGAAGAAAACTTACCCTATTTGTTTTCAGACGGCTTTGATTTTGTGATTGACGCCATCGACCACGTGCGCGTGAAAGCAGCGATGGCGGCTTATTTTGTGCAACACAAGCAGCCCTTTATCTTAAGCGGCGGCGCGGGCGGACAAAAAAATCCGGCTTCGATTCAGACGGCCGACTTAAGCAAAGCCACCCACGACCCGTTATTGTCCAACCTGCGCTATATCTTACGCAAACGTTACGGCTTCAGCCGCAATACCACCCACAAAATGCGCGTACCGTGCGTGTATTCCACCGAAAACATCACCCCGCCGCAATCGGGTGAAGCCTGCACCACTGATGCCGCACCACAAGGTTTGTCGTGCGCCGGTTACGGCGCGAGTATGCTGGTGACTGCCAGCTTCGGCCTGTATTGCGCACAAGCAGCTATAGACCATATCGCGGGTAGCAAATGAATACTGCCGGAATGATGAGGCCGTCTGAAAATGCAGTGGCGTACGTGTTCGGCCAACCTGTTACCGATATTCCGCAAGATTTGTTTATCCCGCCTGATGCGCTGGAAGTGGTGTTGTCGGGCTTTCAAGGGCCGCTGGATTTGCTGCTGTATTTAATCCGTAAGCAGAATATTGATGTTTTGGATATTCCGATGGTGAAAATCACCGAGCAATATCTGCACTACATCGCGCAAATAGAAGTCTATCAGTTTGATTTGGCAGCCGAATATTTATTGATGGCTGCAATGCTGATTGAAATCAAATCGCGCCTGCTGCTGCCGCATCCTGAAGAAATCGAAGACGAAGAAACCGACCCGCGCGCTGAATTGGTGCGCCGCCTGCTTGCTTACGAACAAATGAAGCTCGCCGCACAGGGCTTGGATGCACTGCCCCGTGCCGGCCGTGATTTCGCATGGGTTTATCTGCCTTTGGAAATCGCTGCCGAAGCCAAATTGCCCGATGTCGCCGTAGTTGATTTAACGCAGGCTTGGCTCGGCATTTTATCGCGCGCCAAACACACGCGCAGTCATGAAGTCGTGCGGGAAGCCATTTCCGTACGCGCGCAGATGACCGCAATTTTACGCCGTCTGAACGAACGCAGATTCAGCCATTTTTCCACTCTGTTCAAACCCGAACAGGGCGCGGCTTATGTAGTGGTCAATTTCATCGCGATTTTGGAATTGGCTAAAGAAGGCTTGGTGCGCATTGTGCAGGAAAGCGGCTTCGGAGAAATCGAAATCCATTTGAAACAAACCGAAACCGAGCAGATTGAGCCGCCCGAAACCCTTTCAGACGGCCTTCAATAAAAATTTGTAAACTTTCCTTCATCCCCACTGCCAAACATTTAATATTTCATTCGCCCGTTAATTGAGAACATCTTTATGACCTCACACGACCCTATTATCAAATCACTGCTTGACACCGATTTATACAAATTCACCATGTTGCAAGTGATACTGCACCAATTCCCGCAAACCCACAGCCTGTATGAATTCCGATGCCGCAATAAAGAAATGGTTTACCCGCTGGCCGATATTCAGGAAGAATTCGAACGCGAATTGGATGCCCTGTGCCAACTGCGCTTTACGGACGACGAATTGGATTACCTGCGCCGTCTGCGTTTCATCAAAAGCGACTTTGTCGATTATCTCGAGCTTTTCCAACTCAAACGCCGCTTTGTCAAAGTGCATTCCGACGGGCAAGGCCGCCTGCACATCCGCGTTGAAGGCCCGATGATTCAAGCGATGTTCTTTGAAATTTTCATCTTGGCCATCGTCAACGAGCTCTTTTTCCGCCGCTTGGAAACGCCTGAAGTCTTGGCCGAAGGCGAACGCCGTTTGCAAACCAAAGTCGAGGCCTTAAAGAAAATCGCTATCCGGCAAGCCCCGTCTGACCCGCCATTCCTAATTTCCGATTTCGGCACACGCCGCCGCTACAATCTCTCATGGCAGGAACACGTTGTCCGAACACTATGCGGTGCCGCACCGCATATCGTGCGCGGCACCAGCAATGTTTATTTGGCGAAAAAACTCAATATCACCCCCATCGGCACCATGGCGCATGAATTTATGCAAGCCTTCCAAGCCTTAGATGTCCGTTTGCGCAATTCGCAAAAAGCCGCTCTTGAAGCATGGGTACACGAATATCGCGGCGACTTAGGTATTGCGCTCACCGATGTGGTCGGAATGGATGCCTTCCTACGCGATTTCGACCTCTATTTTGCCAAACTCTTTGACGGCCTGCGCCACGACAGTGGCGACCCCTATGTATGGGGCGATAAAGCCTACGCGCATTACCAAAAACTCAAAATCGACAGCCACACCAAGATGCTGACCTTTTCAGACGGCCTTGACATCGGAAAATCTTGGGCATTGCACCAATATTTCAAAGACCGTTTCAAAACCAGCTTCGGTATCGGCACCAACCTTACCAACGACATGGGGCACACGCCGCTGAATATTGTGTTGAAACTGGTCGAATGCAACGGCCAATCCGTTGCCAAGCTCTCTGATTCACCAGGCAAAACCATGACCACCAACGACACTTTTCTCGCTTACCTGCGCCAAGTGTTTGAAATCCCCGATCCAGAAGCGGACAATAAATAAATCACACAAAAAGGCCGTCTAAAAGAATCAATCTTTCAGGCGGCCTTTTTTATCTTTATAAAATCAATAGATTATTTTTTCAAACGCGCAGTCGCTGCTTTATCCAACGAACAATCTCGGGTGACGATTTGATCCACTATTTCGGCTTTACCGTTTATTTGGGTCGTACCGCGGATGGTCAAAATACCTCCGTCCACTTTATCCACGTTGGCAGGCGTGGCTTTTTCCGCAAACCAAGCCACGTTTTCGCCCCAGAAAATATTCTGATCGTCGGCACCGGCGACACGGAACAGATTAGGCGTCAGCTCATTTTTGAATTTAACTTGTGCGGCCACCAACTGATTGTTTTTCACACCATACATCACAGTCAATTTGTCTTTGCCTTTGTTGCCGCATTTATAAGCGACTTCTTTGGTTGAATCAATAGAATCCACCTTAACCGTTTGCGGACCGTCGGCCGGTTTCGCCTGCTGCTGTACTGCCTGAGCCGGTGCTTGGGCTGGTGCTTGAGCCGGTTGTTTGGCAGGGGTTGTTTTTATACTGCCCGTGCTGCCACATGCCGACAAAGCGACAGCCGCCACTGCCGCCAAAGCGATCCATTTCAAATTTGCATTCATATATTTACTCCTATTTCAGTTGTTTCTGTCTGATTAATGTGTATGCTACCTTAGCAGAGAATGCAGCATTTGTATTGGATTTGAATGGAAACGCCCACCCGTTACCCACATAAACCAAGCGCAACACACCATACCGATTCAAATAAAATCATGAAAACAGGCACCTAAACCACACTTTACGCACGAAAAATCTAATCAATTTTAGTAAAGATGCAGTTTACCTAATAAGTAATTCAAAACCGCACAGATTGAAGCAATCAGCCAAATGAGAATTAGCCTGTAATCTCCATAGAATCTAAAATCAATCCGGATGGTAAGATATATAACAAAACACGCATAATTTTTATCACCGTCTGGAAAAACAAAAAGTGTAAACAACACTCAACTTTATCCACACTAAAAAAATCCAAACGGTTAATTGATACTTTTTGCCCATACCTTTTTTAAAAGTACACATACCAATGACGCAACCCTGCACATAACTTGATTTTTCTCATGTCTACTATAGTTTGCCATACTCAGAAATATGCTGTCGACACTTGAAAAGTGATATACTATTCCATAAGATAACCATTTTACTATTCATACTATATAATCTTCCTAAGATTACCTAAAAACAGGAGACACGAAAATGTCCGCATTAAAAGCAACCTTAATTTGCACCGTAACGTTTGGCCTGCTGGCCGGTTGTGCAGCAGAATCATCCCGCAGCGTGGAAGTAGCGAAAGTAGCTGCCTACAACACCCAGTATAACGGCGTACGCACTCCCATTTCTATCGGCAGCTTTGATAACCGTTCAAGTTTTCAAAAAGGCGTATTCTCTGATAGTGAAGATCGTTTGGGCAGTCAAGCCAAAACTATTTTGGCAACCCACTTACAACAAACCAACCGCTTCAATGTGTTGAACCGTACCAATTTGAGTGCATTGAAGCAGGAATCAGGTATTTCAGGTAAAATTCAAAACTTAAAAGGTGCGAACTATGTCGTTACCGGCGACGTAAGCGAATTCGGCCGTAAGAATGTGGGCGATCATCAGCTTTTCGGCATTTTAGGACGCGGTAAATCGCAAATTGCTTATGCAAAAGTCGCATTGAATATTGTAGATGTATCAACTTCTGAAATCGTTTACTCTACCCAAGGCGCAGGCGAATACTCACTTTCCAATCGTGAAATCATCGGCTTTGGCGGCACCTCCGGTTATGACGCCACATTAAATGGCAAGGTATTGGATTTGGCTATTCGTGAAGCCGTCAACAATCTGACTCAAGCTATTGACAACGGTGTATGGCAGCCTAAACGCTAAGGAGGTCATATGAAAAAAGGGATAAGTTATGCTCTGCCGCTAGCGGCCGTATTATTGCTGGCCGCCTGCAGTTCTGCACCGAAACAAATGTATTACTGGAAAAATTACAGCCCGACTATTTACGAGCACCTTAAAAATGACAACCGTTCTGTCGGCGAACAAATCAACAAAATGGAAAAATATTTTACCGAAGCAGGCCGAAAACAAATAGCTGTCGCACCTGGTTCGCACGCACACATGGGTTTGCTATTAATTGATGCCGGTCAAAATGAGGCTGCACGGCAACACTTTGAAACTGAAAGAAGGCTTTTCCCCGAATCTTCAGTGTTTATGGACTTTCTACTGAAAAGCAAAGGAGGGAAAAAATGAAGTGGGCTACATTCCTGCTGCCTCTGGCTGCAAGCTTGGTATTGAGTGCCTGTCAAACCCATCAAGCCGCTCCGTTTGATTACACGGCATTTAAAGAAAGCCGTCCAAAATCGATTTTGGTTCTTCCACCTTTGAACGAATCACCGGAGGTAAAAGCGACGTGGGGAATGCTTACCGCAACCACCATGCCGTTGTCGGAAGCTGGTTATTACGTTTTTCCGGTGGCCGTAACTACCGAAACCTTCAAACAAAACGGCCTGACCAATCCGGCAGATATTCATAATGTGAAACCGGATAAATTGCGCCAGATTTTTGGTAACGATGCGGTTCTGTACATCACTGTGAAAGACTACGGCACGCGCTACCAAGTCTTACAAAGCATAACAACTGTTTCAGCAGAAGCCAAACTGGTTGATGCGCGTAATGGCAAAGAGCTGTGGAGCGGCACAGTTACTTCTTCTGATACGGGGAAAAAAAGCAACAACAGCTTATTAGGCACATTATTAGGCGCAGCTATCACCCAAGTTGTCGGCACTTTGGGCGACAAAGGTTATGACATGGCGCAAACAGCCGGCCTGCAATTATTTTCACCGCAACGCAGCAACGGTATTTTATACGGCCCTCGTTCGGCGAATTATCAAAAAGAGCCGAGACAACACTAAACCTGAAAGCAGAATGATAGGATTCTGCTTTTTTAGTATGTTGTTATGCAATTTGTCACATTCATGGAATTCAAAATCAAATGCGGGCGCGCATGTATCCGCATATATGTCTTTTATACGTTCATTCATGCGCTTTTATTCATCAAATACCGTCTGAAAAATTCCAATATTTACTGAAGTTCAGCGGAATCCAACGTGTTAGATTTCATACCAGATTAAGTTGAAAACCCAAAATCCTATAAATCCCCCCTCTGACGTACCCCGCCGGATTTAAGACAAGTAGACGGCACATTCCCTTGAGCTCAGCCAAAGCGCCATAATTCTACCCCGCCCGCTCTTTTTTATGCCCTGAAATCATTGGAAATCACGCGCAAAAAAAGACGACTGCCTACACAGAACAAGATCCCGCAAAAGTAGAAAATTACCTAAAGCGATGATCAAAGT
>NZ_PXYY01000087.1 GCF_003013245.1 Neisseria iguanae | reverse complement strand
GAAAATGTTGAACTGCATATTATGGGAGGCGGACCCGATGCAGAGCAGCTGAAACAGTATGAACATGCTTCGATTAAATTTTATGGCTATATCCCGTATGCTGAAATGATTTCTATTGCCAAAGGCTCGGGGTGTGAAACAATGTCATATTGCTTGAAGATCGAAAAGGCCGTCTGAAAAACCATGCAGCGTTCAGACGGCCTTTCTGCCGGATTTTTGCGGTGGCGTATGATTTACTGTCTCATTTCATTTAGTTTTTTGGAAACATCATGTAGGATTTTTTAAACTCGGCCGGGTTTGCCCTGTCGGTTTCGGCAATTACAGTCGTTGGTTTTTACTCGATTACATGGCTTGTAACAGAGTTTGTTTAAGGGGCTGACGCAGATTATCCCCAAACACCACACCATTTCCGCAGCATTTCAAGCTGCCTGGACGGTGCGCCGAAGTCAAAGCGGAACCCGCATTCTTTCAAGGACATCAGGAAAGATTTACAGCCAACTCCATTGTATTTGCGCAAGACGTACCTAGCCCGGTTCCAACAATTTCCAATGCCGCCGATAGGGTTTTGACGGTCTGCAAAAAGCTGTGAACGGTTGATGCGCTGATGCGCGAAACTGCCCGCATCAAGCACGCCACAGCCCCTGTTACTACCGGTATAAGCAATGCCGTCAGGTGTTGTTTGCTGTTTGATAACCGGAAATAAGGCATCCTTCCCGTTATCCCCCGAAACGGCGGTACCGACCTTTCCCTGCCGCTTTAAGATGCCGCGCGTCCGCGCTTACCCTTACGCCGACCGCCGAAATAACCCCCGTCCGGCCCGGTGGGGCCTCTGGAAACCCTGCCAGCTTCCTGTGCCAAATGACAGGCAGCCACCCGGTGGGTTTTGCGGTAGGACAATATAGCCCAACCGGGCCGGATACCCAGAATATCAGCGGCTGCACGGGCCATTACTTCCGGTACAAAAAACCGGAGGAGTTTTCTTTGGGGATTTGTTAATTTACAATTGGTTATCTTTATTTTTGCAGTCTGACATGATTGCTAATTCTACCTCAGCCCCTTGTTTAAATTTAGTTATCTGGAAAATAATAATAAAAAATCATTGTTTAAAAAATGATACATAAATGCAACGTTATCAATCTGTCCGGATTCTTTTTAAAAAACATATTTGTAATTATGTTGTAATAAAGACATCGGTGTCATTAAAGCAGACATCGGTGTCATTTTCAAAATCAAATATTTAATAATTTAATTTAACCAAAATATTATTTATTGGTTATTTTTTTATTAAAAAATTGTTAATTTTAACAATTAAAGCAGTATGATTTGTTTTATCGGCAAAGCGTACTGCTTTGTTGAAGTAGGAAATGTTGTTAAACAACATATTTAAATCAAACAAGGAAATAAATTACATGAAACACGTGATGATTTTAGCTGCTGTATCGTTAATTGGAATGGCCGGTGTGCCTGCTTTTGCTGCCATCGTTGTCCACAATATTGCGAGTGCTGCTAAAAAATCATGATATTTAAAATATTCGTATGCGGAAACGCATTCACTTCGCCGTAAGCAACACCTACAAACAACACTTGAAAAGAAAAGAAGATTGCCTGCCGCAGTCCAACATCCGGCAGGATGACACCAAGAAAGGAAACACGCATGAAAGAATTGATCAAATTGGCTGCCGCTTCATTAATCGGTATGTCAGGCTTGGCGGTAGGTGCGACCAACGCTGTGCACAACATGGCTGATGCTGCAGATAAATAAACATAGAAATACGCAAACACAAGCATTTTGGTGATTCGGAAAGGCCGTCTGAAATTCAGACGGCCTTTTTCTTTTCAAGCCTGCAAAAAGCGTTTGAGCTTTTTCAATTCCGTCCACGCCTGCGCTTTCAAATGAGTTTGGCGCAGCAGCCGCGCAGGGTGGGGGATGATGAAATAGGGAAGATTGCCGCACAAGTTCCGTATGAGCATACGTTGGTTGCCGTGTTCGAAAATCTGCCCTAAAAACAGCACTGCTTTAGCTTGGGATTGTGCTAATTCGTTTGCCAACCCACCGGCAGCGGCTTTGATTTGCGCCGTAGCCGGATGGGCGTTGTTAATGGGTGCGGATTTCACCCAGCAGGTCTTGTGCACCTGTTGCGGCTGCAAATCAATCGCCGCCAGCATATTGTCGAGCAATACGCCCACGCTGCCGCTGAAAAGCTGATTGGCGGCGCTGTCTTTAGTAGAAGGGCAAATGCTGATAACTATGATTTCAGACGGCCTCACGTCAATATGCAGCGGCGGGAGGCTGTCTGAAACTTGGGCTTGTTGTTCTTCAATTGCTGGCGGTTCGGCAGGGTTTTCTACGTTGGCACGCAGTTGCGCAGGTGTGGCAGCGGGCGCTATCGGCGCATTTTTCTTCTCATCCACCACAGCTGCCGCAGCCAAGCGGGCTTGATGGGCTGCGGGAGAGAGCGAGCGCACGGCTTCTGCAACCGGTTGGGGAGCCGCCTGCAGGCGGATGACGGGCACAGAAGGCACATTGCCGCCGGCCGTTTCAGACGGCCTGACTTTAGCATGCTGATTGAGCCACATCGGCCCCAATCCAAGCGCTTCGTGCAAATGTAAGTAACGGCTGCTTAACATAGGAATCGTTTCAAAAAAAGTGCCGCCGTTTCAGACGGCCTTGCCCATCAGTACCGCATCTTCACGACGGCCGCCGGGCAGGGAATAATAGTTTTTACGGCGGCCGTATTCGGCGAAACCGTATTTGCGGTAAAGCGTTTGCGCCGCTTGGTTACCGGCTCGCACTTCCAAAAACAAACGCGTCACCTGTTGTGATGAGGCCGTCTGAAACCATTGTGCCAACAAGGCAGCGGCAATGCCTTGACGGCGGAAATCGGGTGCGGTGGCAATCAGGTGCAGTTCGGATTCGCCACATACGCTTTGCCACACGATAAAACCGCTGATGCGGCCATCGGTTTCGTTCACTAAAACTGTTTCCGAAGGGCTTTCAATGGCAGATTCAAACTGCCTGGCCGACCACTGTGAAGGGTTGTCCGAGGCATTGATTTGCGCCAAGGCGACACAATCTGCCGAAGTCGCGGGACGAATCATGTGTTGCCTTTCCGTTCGGCCTGTTCTTTAGCGGTAAGGGCGATTTTATTGCGTATATAGAGCAATTCCGCATGCGCGGCATCGGTGGCCGGATAGCGGCCGGAAGCGGCTAGATTCAGGTAATCTGCGGCAGTCGGCATATTGGCTTCACCGTCAAACGGCGGTTTGTCGGCCAAAGCAAACGCATTGCCGATGCTGTCTGAACAGACCATGCCTTCAGGTGCGGTGATTTCTGCTGCTTTGCCGACTTGGTAACCGCTCAAGCGGCGATGGTTGGCGGTATCAAACCATGCGTAAAACACTTCGCCCATGCGCGCATCGGTGGCAGCGAGCACACAGGGCCGTTCGGGTTTCTGGTAGGCAACGGCATCCAAACACGGCACGCCGATTAAAGGCGTGGCAAACGGCGTGGACAAGCCTTGCGCTATGCCTGCGCCTATGCGTAAGCCGGTAAACGCGCCCGGGCCCTGTGCATATATAATCGCGCCCAAATCCGCCGTTGTAATGTGCGCCTTAGCAAACAACACGCCGATTTGCGGCAGAACCAGCTCGGATTGCCTGGTGCCTGCCGGTTCGTGGTAGGTATAGGTTTTGCCGTTGTGGCGCAGGGAGAGCGAGAGATAAGAGGTGCTGGTGTCGATGGCCAGCACAGGGCAGTTAAAATCGGCTTGCATGGTGTGTGCTTTACAGTTTTCAGACGGCATTATAGCATTGCTTGACTTAATATGGTTTTGCAGGCATCTTGAGGCCGTCTGAAACGCAGACGATTTCGGACGACCTTGAAGCGGATTTCTGCTAAACGATTGGATGGAACAGTTTGTGCTATGTATGTAGGACGTTTTGCCCCCAGCCCGACTGGCTTGTTACACATCGGCTCGCTGTTGACGGCGCTGGCTTCATATGCCGATGCCCGTGCGCACGGCGGCAAGTGGCTGGTGCGTATGGAAGATTTGGATCCGCCGCGTGAAATGGCCGGTGCCGCCGATCACATTTTGTACACGTTGGAAGCCTTCGGTTTCGAGTGGGACGGCGAAGTTGTGTATCAAAGCCGCCGCCATCATTTATATGAACATGCCTTAGGCCGTCTGAAAGACAGGGGCTTGGTGTATCCGTGTTATTGCAGCCGCAAAGATTGGCAGGCGGCGGCGGGCATAGGGGCAGATGGTTTAGTGTACAACGGCCGCTGCCGTGTGTCTGCCGGCAGGCCGTCTGAAAACGGCAAACCACCGGCGTGGCGCATTTGCGTGCCCGAAGAAACGGTTGGATTTGATGATGCCATTGTCGGCCATTACGCGCAGAACCTGGCCGCAGACATCGGCGATTTCGTGTTGCTGCGGGCAGATGGTTTTTGGGCGTATCAATTGGCAGTGGTGGTGGACGATGCCGAGCAGGGTATCACCCATGTCGTGCGTGGGCAAGATTTGCTGGTCTCGACACCGCGGCAGATTTTTTTACAATATTCTCTTGGGCTTAGCCAACCAAACTATGCGCATTTGCCACTTTTGGTGAACCGGGTCGGACAAAAATGGTCTAAACAAACAAGGGCGTCTGCGCTGGATGGTTTGCAAGCCGAGTCATTATTACGGCAGGTTTCGGCTTATCTGAATCTGCCGCCTGCACCTCAGGTTGACTGTCCGCGCGATTTGCTTGATTGGGCAGTGGCGCATTGGCACATCGGCCGCGTGCCTCAAAAAGAAATAAGTACCGAATGAGTTGGTACAGATGCGACAATTTCGGTTTTTGGTTACTTTGTTTTTATTAAAGTTTGTAAGTAAGTTTGAGAAGACATGTTTTTTAAACTGAATTCCTTTAATATCGTGAGTCAATCCAAACGAGGTTTGGACGGTATTGCCGGTGCAAAACTGTTCGAGCATGGATCGTAATGAAAAAAGTATATTTTTTTCATGCGCACACTCAGGTTCTTTCGGTTTGATTGCCATGCCGTCTGAATATTGTTAACCATTAAAATAAAAAGAATGCCAGAATATGCCAAGTGCTATTATTGTAGAAGATGAAGTGCTAGCCGCTGAGCGCTTACGGGTTTTGTTAGAAGAATGCAATGTTGTGCTGCTGAAAACGTTTCATCATGCCCAACCTGCCTTGGATTGGTTGAGCGTGCATGAAGCGGACATCGTGTTCGTCGACATCGGCTTGCCGGAAATCACCGGTTTGGAATTGGTCGAACGCATCAAGCGCGTGGCCAAACGTCAGCCTGAAGTCATTTTCACTACCGCTTACGAAGAACATGCTTTGCGCGCCTTTGAGTTGGCTGCAGCAGATTACCTGCTCAAGCCCATCAAAATGTCGCGCCTGCAAATTGCGCTGGAGCGTGTGAACGAAAAATATCAGGAAAAAGCAGACGACTTTACCCATTTCAAAGTGTTCAACCGCAACCGCATGGTCGAAATCCCATGGCAGAAGGTACGTTATCTGTTGGCAGAACACAAAACCGTATTTCTTTTTACCGGCGACGGCCAAAGTTACGAATTGCCGAAAACTTTGGTGTATTGGGAAGAGTTGTTGGGTGAGAAAGTTATCCGTATCCACCGAAACGCTTTGGTGTTTCGCCATACCTTGGATTGTCTGATCCGATTGGACGATGGAGAAGACGAAAATAATGCAACATGGGGTGCACGTGTGTTGGACGTGGAAAAACCGCTTGCCATCAGCCGCCGCCAATTGGCTACCATTCGAAAAATTTTAAAAAACAGTGCTTAAACGATTTATTAAAAACCCTGCTGAAAAGCAGGGTTTTTTGTCTTTCAGACGGCTTCAATACCGTCCGAAACGTGAATGATGGGGAATAATGAAAAGATAAGGCATAACTTTAGAAGTGTATTTGGTGCGCCACGGCAAAACCGTTTCCAACAAAGTCGGCCGCTTGTAAAGTTGGAGCGATTCACCTTTATTACCGGAAGGTAATAAAGGTGTCCGCGCGTCAGATTGGGTATTGAAAGGCAAAGTCGGTTTTGATACTGCGTTTTGCAGCGTTAGCACGCGTGTAGCAGGTACCGGTAAACCCAAAGGCTAAGCCGATTTGCCTTTGGACGTGATTGAAGAAGGGCGCGAATATTGTTTCGGCGGTAGTTTTGAAGACGATTTGGTTACGGATGTACATGGCCTGATTGCGCAATTTGTCGGTGATCCGTCAATGGAAACATGGCTCGAAGTCTGTCAAACAGGAACGGATTATATGCTGGATGAAACCGTCAGCGAGTTAGCCCCTTAGTATTGGCTGAAAATGAAGCTCAATTTATGAACCGTCTGCAACGAGGCTTAGATATTGATATTCTGCTTCAAAAATTACCGGTTGATGGAAAAAGCATTGTCGGTGTCGCATGGTATGGCAATTATCGGAATATTAAAATTGATCAATAAGCAGTCAACTTTAGTATAGAAGTGTTGAAAATGCGACAGTTTCACGGCTTTAGTTTGAAGATGGTACGTGGGTGATTGGGGCTGTTGGCGGGATATTATCTGAATCAAATAAAGATTCAGATTAAATGAATATATATATTAAATAATTTTATCTGAAATTGAAGTGTGCTTTGTTTGATATTAAATGCTGTTAAAGAATTTATTTTTGGATGAGTGTATCAAAAAATAGTAATTATTTGAATTTTAGAGGGTTATATTTGTTAGAGGGATAATGGTAAATTGTAAAGATTATTTCGTAAATAATTAATAATTCTTAAATTTTGGAAAGGAGTAATTAAAAAATAAAATAAAGTTTGTGGAATAAGCCCATTTATAATAATCAACTAATAAAAACGAAAGTTTTAGGCAGATTATGCCAGAATAACTTAGTTTTTATAGTTAATGTATCCCAATTAATTAATTCATTTTTATGATTTTCTAATTTCCAGTATGTATTTTAGATAAAAGAATTTGAATTGTCAACGTCATACTCCAGATGACATTTTAAAGTATTGGGGGCATTAGATATTTTAGTGTTTTTATCAGGGAGATAATTATGAAACACACAACGCAAATGACAACCCAAACATTAGTTGCTGCATTATTGGCGACAGGTATGTTTTCTTCAGCGGCTCATGCTGCCGATATTGATTACGTCAAAGTGAATGATAATGGTGAGTTGAACCTCTCAACTGAAGCAGCGACACGTTATGCTGTCGCAGTAGGTGTTAAAACTGCCGCCAATGGATTAAGTGCGGTTGCTGTTGGTTCTAATGCGGCTGCAAATCATGAAGCAGCAGTTTCTTTGGGTGCATTGTCTAAAGCCAATGGTATTGCGGCAACTTCTTTAGGTCAGGGTGCTCAGGCAACTGAAAATGCTGCAACTTCTATAGGCCGTCAATCGGCAGCCAGTGGCAACGGCAGCACGGCTGTCGGCTCAGCCTCAACAGCCAGTGCGACAGCAGCAACAGCATTTGGTTCGGGATCAGTTGCTTCTGCGAATAATGCAGCCGCACTAGGTCAAGGCGCTCAAGCAAATGGCAGCAACTCTGTAGCTGCTGGTCAAAAAGCCGCAGCTTCTGAAGCGGCTACTACTGCTATTGGTTCGGGTGCAGTTGCCAGCGGTAAATATGCGACGGCAACAGGAGCCGCTGCCGCTGCTTCCGGTGTCGCAAGCGTAGCCTCTGGTTTGCAAGCTAAAGCTGAAGGTGGATCATCAGTGGCAATTGGTCGTCTTGCCCAGGCTGCTGAAAAATATTCTGTTGCTCTGGGTTCGGGTTCTGTTACCCAGGCTGCAGTCGCTACGAGTGAAGCTACTGTTAACGGTGTGACTTACGGCGGCTTTGCTGGTACGGCACCTGTGGCAACTGTCAGCGTAGGATCTAAAGGTTCTGAGCGCACTATTACCAATGTGGCGGCAGGCCGTATCACAGCAGACAGCACTGATGCTGTTAATGGTAGTCAGTTATATCAAATTGCCAGTCGTGTTAATGGAAATGCGGTAGCCATCAACAATATTAATAACCGTATTGATGATATGGAGGATGATTTGCGTGCCGGTATCGCAGGTGCGACTGCGCTTGCTTTCCTGCAACGTCCTAACGAAGCCGGTAAGAGCATGGTTTCTGCAGCTGTGGGCGGTTTCCGTGACCAACAAGCCTTGGCCATCGGTTATGCGCGTAATTCTGATAACAACAAATGGTCTATCAAAGCCGGTGTCAGCGTGAACACCCGGAAAAATGTCAACTGGGGCGGCAGCGTAGGCTATCAATGGTAAAAACCTGAGGCTGTCGCTTCAGACGGCCTGCTAACGGAATACATAAAGGAAAAATCATGAAATTATCAGCAATTACATTACCTGTAATCGCCGCTTTGGCTTTGGCTGCCTGCGGTAACTTGAGCAATGTGACCAAAGAAGGTACGACTGACAACCCGGTATGGCCTGATCTTGTCAAAACTACCTTCCGTCATAACGGTACCCAAGATGGTTCATGGCCGAATTGGGATAATGTACGCCAAATTGAGGCGGGTATGAATAAAGACCAAATCTACAATCTGATTGGCCGTCCGCATTATCAAGAAGGTTTGTATGGTGTACGTGAGTGGGATTACCTGTTCAACTACCGTGAAAACGGCGAACACAAAACCTGCCAATACAAAGTTCTGTTTGATAAAGACAAAAATGCTCAGTCATTCTTCTGGAATCCGGAAGGTTGTGGCCCTAAAGAAAAAGAGCCTGTTCGCGAAGTGATTATCCGCGAGGTCGTTCAAACACCTGCCCGTATCCGTCAGTAATCGGATAAGGAACCGAGGCCGTCTGAAAAATTCAGACGGCCTTTTTATTGTAAATATATCGGTAAGGAAATGGTCACAAAAGCTTGACAGCAAAAAGAGCGTCTACTATAATGTAAAAATTACGGGTCGTTAGCTCAGTCGGTAGAGCAGCGGACTTTTAATCCGTTGGTCGAAGGTTCGAATCCTTCACGACCCACCAGATAATCAAAAAAAACCATCGTTTTGGGATGGTTTTTTTTTGCTATAGGCCGTTATTATCAACTCACAACAAAAAGCCGTCTGAAACTTTTCGGACGGCTTTCGACGTTTTTCTTCAATCTATCGTTTCTAAATTTTTTTACTCAACAACGATTTTCGGGAAGCGGCTGCTGAAATCTTTGCCTTTGTCGGCAATTGACAAAGCCAGTTGGAATGCGGCGTTGGTGTAGATTTTTTCCACTTCGCCGTGGCTTTTCAAAAGCTCGGCGGCTTGGCCGTTGTCCATTGCTTCGCGCACCGGCAGGCTTAACGGCAATTGACCCAGTAGTGGCACATTCAGACGGTCTGCCAAATTTTTGCCGCCTTCGGTACCGAAAATAGCTTCGCTGTGGCCACAGTTGGTACAGATATATACTGACATATTTTCCAATACGCCGAAAATCGGAATATTCACTTTTTTGAACATATCCACGGCTTTGCGGGCATCAATCAGGGCGATGTCTTGCGGTGTGGTGACAACGACCGCACCGGTCACCGGAATTTTTTGCGACAGGGTCAGTTGGATGTCGCCTGTACCTGGCGGCAAGTCGATAAACAGATAATCCACGTCATCCCATTCGCTTTGGAACAGCAATTGCTGTAAGGCCTGGCTCAGCAGCGGACCACGCCAAATCACGGCTTGTTCGGCATCCATCAGAAAACCGACTGACATCACCTGAATGCCGCTTTTGGTGGTAATTGGTACCAGTTTTGCATTTTTGGTATCCGGTTTGCTGCTCGATACGCCCAACATGGTCGGTTGGCTCGGGCCGTATAAGTCGGCGTCCAATACGCCGACGCGTGCGCCCATGCGTGCCATGGCGGTGGCTAAGTTGGCGGTGGTAGTTGATTTGCCTACGCCGCCTTTGCCCGAACCGACGGCGATGATGTTTTTCACGCCTTTGATGGTGGCTACGCCCGGTTGCACTTTATGCGTGCCGACAAGGGTGTCAATGCTCAAATGTATGTCGGTTCCGTCCGTCAAGCCGATAATGGCTTCTTGAATGCGGTTGGCCAATTCGTTGCCAATATGCAAAACGGGATAGCCGAATTGCAGGCTGATATGGAGGCCGTCTGAATCTTGGCTAACATTTTTTACGGCATTTTCGCTGCCGAGGGAACGTTGTCTATATGGAATGGTGACTGCTTGCAGTGCTGTCTGAATCTCTTGGATATTCATGAATATCTCGATATGAATGGAATATAGTAGGTTTACAATTGGGCTGATCGTGGTAAATTCAAGCATCGTGCCGGCTCTGAATATATGGCCTATTTTAGATAGAGCAGGTCTGTAGGGTTTTGTTTCAGATGGCCTTTAATCTAATATTTATCCAACGATGAGTCAGATGGTAAGAAAAGTTAAGATGATATTTGGGCCTTTTCTCAACATTACATTAATTGTAAGAAATTAAAATGTTGTTTTATGTCATTTTATTTGTAAGGCCATGAAATATAGATCTTGGCGGTTGGGTTATCTGAAACGACTGTGCTATTGAAGAATATGTATTTATATTAAAAGAAATTAAAAAATGACACAAATCCACATAAACCACATAAACATAGAAGCATAACGGATCAATACAATCTAACTGTCCTATCCTTCTGCTTCATCCACGCCCGTTTTTTTCAATCAGATCAAAGTCAGGACGATAAGGCGTTAACCAAAAATATCATGACCTGCATTCTTGATGGGTTTCGCCTATCCTGTCTTTTATGAAATGAGGCATTGCCCGTGACAATCACACTGTTTTGTGGCAACGGCGGCAAGAACGGCGTTTTCACATATTGCTGTTCATACGGCAG
>NZ_PXYY01000086.1 GCF_003013245.1 Neisseria iguanae | reverse complement strand
CAGCTGCACGGGCCGTTACTTCCGATACAGAAAATTGAAGAATTTTTTCCGTGTAGATTTGCTTGGTTTGCAATGGGTTACCTTCATTTTTTAATGTATAACCCGACTGCTCATCTGCGTCAGCCCCTTTTTAAAATGTCGGTTTATTTCCATTCCAAAGTCGAAATCCGCCACACCAACACCACAGCCAAAATAGCACAAATCATATAAATCAAGCTGGAAATACCGTGCCATATGCCGAATGAGCCTCCGGTCAAACTCAGCAGCCAGTTTGCAGTTTGGTTTTTATGCGCTTCAATTACCGGCGTAATCAGAAATTGATTGACTGCCAAACCCGTCCATAATAGCGCAATCAGTTTGCCGTTTATTGAGCAGACATGCTGCACCACCGTCGCACGTTTACCGACAAAATACACCAAAGCCCAAATCACCAATCCAGTGTAAGAAACGACACTAAACAGCTTGCCTGCAATCGCACCTGCCTGTAATTTGGGCAAACTTTCAAACAACACCGGTGCGGCAATATAGCCTGCCATCACTTGCCAGCCCAGCCACACACCGGCCAATGCAGTTGTTAATTTATTCATGGTATTCTCCTTCTATAATCAGGCTGTCTGAAAATATCCGCTTTCAGACGGCCTAATTCAAATCCGCTATGGATTCATCCCTTTGTTATCCCGATGGATTCAGATGTATTGAACCGAAATAATATCGTATTCGCGTACACCACCCGGAGCCTGCACTTCTGCCACATCACCTTCTTCTTTGCCGATTAAGGCACGTGAGATTGGCGAACCAACGTAAATTTTGCGCGCTTTGATGTCGGCTTCATCTTCACCGACGATTTGGTAAGTGACTTGCTCCCCGGTTTCTAAGTCTTCCAAGGTCACGGTGCTGCCGAACACGATTTTGCCTTCGGCATGGATTTCGGCAGGATTAATGATGTGTGCCAGAGAAAGTTTGTTTTCCAATTCGGAAATACGGCCTTCGATAAAGCCTTGACGTTCTTTGGCCGCTTCGTATTCGGCATTTTCAGACAAGTCACCGTGTGAGCGTGCTTCGGCAATCGCTTCAATGACTTCCGGACGGGCAACGCTTTTGAGATGTTGCAATTCTTGTTTCAACAATTCTGCGCCGCGTATGGTCAAAGGAATTTTTTGCATATTATGTTCTCCGTAAAGCGTTTGTACACTTCTTCATCGATGGTTCGCGCCCACGGTGAGATTGGACGCGGGTGCAAAATAAAAATACAAGCCGCCTGTTTATCGGCGGCTTGCTCGTAAAAAGATTGAATAGCGTTATTCTACCATCAAACCTGAAAACCGCAATCCTCAAATCTGATTTCGTGGTTTTCCGTCGCTTATTTGATAACATAAGCCACAGGCCGTCTGAAAATTGAATCGATATTTTCAGACGGCCTGTTTATTTCTTAGCAATTAAAACGGAATATCGTCGTCAATATCGTCAACTGGCACAGCCGGTACAGTTGGCACGCGGCGTGCCGGTGCAGCAGGTGGCTCACTTGGTCTTTCTTGCTGATGAGCCGGAGCAGATTGGTAAGATTGCGGCGGTGCCGATTGTTGGTAACTGCCTTGTGAACCTTGGTAGCCGCCTTGGTCATAGCTGCCATCATCATAAGGTGCGCCGCCTGAATTGTCATTGCGGCCACCCAGCATTTTCATTTCACTGGCTATAATGTCGTAAGCAGTGCGTTCGATGCCGTCTTTACCTTGGTACTTGCGGCTTTGGATACGGCCTTCCAAATACACTTGGCCACCTTTACGCAAGTATTGTCCGGCGATTTCAGCCAAGCGGCGGTACATGGTGATGTTGTGCCACTCGGTACGCTCTTGACGTTGGCCGTTGCGGTCGTTCCATGTTTCGCTGGTGGCTACGCTGAAATTACACACAGCCTCGCCATTGGGCATGTAACGGACTTCCGGATCACGACCCAAGCGGCCGATAAGAATAACCTTATTCAATGACATATTAATCTCCTGAAATGATTTTTTCCGCCGCTGACTGGTCGAAACCTTTTTGCAACGCTTTAATATAAACAGTTTGTTTGTCTTGGCTGAACGTCACCGCTTCCACACCCGATAATTCGGAAAGCGCGTGGTAAAGCGCATCGGTTCGTTTCTGCCATTGCGGTTGCACCGCATAAGCAATATTTTTCACCGGCTTTGGCGCGGGCGAAAGCCATGCAATCGACAACCATAACAATACCAGCATGCTGCAAAACGCGAAAACGCCGTTAAAACCGTAATGCTGGAACAACACTCCGCCAACTATGCCGCCGGCAAACAGGCCGATTGACTGCATGGTGTTGTACACACCCATCGCCGTACCTTTCAAATCCGACGGCGCAATTTTCGACACCATCGACGGCAGGCTGGCTTCCAACACATTGAAGCCGATAAAATAAACAATCATAAACGCCGTAATGAGCCAAATCGAACTTAAGCCGAACATCAACGCGATTTGCGCCGAGGCGATACAGCCGATGCCGAATATAAAAACCTGCTTCAGCTTGTTGCGCGTTTCACCGACAATAATCAGCGGCACCATCAGCACCAAGCCAATAATGGCCGCCGGCAGATACACTTTCCAATGCTGGGTTTTCAACAGACCTAAGTCTTCCATGGCAAAAGGTAAAGTCGTAAACAAAGCCATTTGCGCCGCATGCAGCACGAAAATACCGAAATCCAAACTCAATAACTGGCGGTTTTTCAACACTTCGGCCATGCGTCCCGGCTGTGCTTGTGCATCATCATGCAGACGCGGGTTTTCGGGATTCGGGGTCAGCCAGGCCACTACGGCGATACTGATAAGCGTTAACGCGCCAGTCAATGCAAACAAACCCTGCACGCCAATCCAAGTGGCTATCACCGGTGCGGCGACCAAGCTCACAGAGAAAGTTAAACCGATACTCAAGCCAATAATCGCCATTGCGCGGGTGCGCACTTCGTTACGTGTCAAATCCGCCAACAAAGCTGTTACCGCCGCACTTACCGCGCCTGCGCCCTGTAGGGCGCGTGCCACCACCAGCATAGTTAAGGAATCTGCCGCCGCCGCTATGAAGCTGCCGCCGGCAAACACAATCAGGCCGACATAAATCACTTTTTTACGGCCGAATTTATCCGAAGCCATGCCCATCGGCAATTGCAACAACGCCTGCGTCAAGCCGTAAATACCCATGGCAAGGCCGATTAATGATTTATTGTTTTCCGCGCCGGGCAAGGTCGCCGCGTATAAAGCCAACACCGGCAACACCAAAAACATACCCAGCATGCGCAGCGCATAAACCCCGGAAAGAGTCGTGCTGGCACGCCATTCGTGCGCAAACATTTGTACGCGGTTATCTCTAGCCATCAGTATTTTTCAGACGGCCTGATGAAGCATGAAGCCGTCTGAAACCTAAAAAAATCGTTAACGGAAAGATTATACAGGATTCAAATCTCTTTGCATTTGCTTTATCGCAGCTGCCTGATTCTGTATGCAAAATCACCAACAGACCGAGCTCTTTTTTATTTATCCCCGGATTTGAGCGCGATTCAAAGCGGCAGCATGGCAGAACGTGCAGACAGGCATTTCATGAAAAGGCCGGGCGTTTGAGAAGCACATTGCGAAGAACCGTAACCGGAGCGGGGGATTTTGCAACAGGCCGAGAGGTTGGAAAAGGCCAGGTTGCCGGCACTTTTTATGCATAATAGTTTTTATTCTTTTATAAAATCAGTCTTCAAGCAAAAACAAAAAGTTTAAACAACACTGGGATTTTCTACCGCCGGCCGCCTCAAAGTCAGCCGTGCCACTGCCAGCGGTTTTGCCATGCACCCAACACGGCGTTGGGATATTTGTTGCTGCCCAAGCTGCCGTTAAACCGTGCCAATGCACGCCTCAGATTGCCTTTTTCCACATTATTATAGTGGCGCAAAATGGTGCAGCCATAGCGTAGATTGGTGCGGATGTCGAAAAGATTGTGCGAAGGTTTTCCGATGTAGTTTTTCCAAAACGGCATCACTTGCATCAAACCGCGCGCACCCGCGCCGCTGATGGCGTATTGGCGGAACGCGCTTTCCACCTCAATCAACCCCAACACAATCTGCGGATCCAATCCGGCACGGCTGGCTTCGTAGTGAATATTGATGAGCAGACGGCGGCGTTCGAGCGAATCTGGAACAAATCTCGCCAAACGCGCCAACATGGTTTGCAGCCAGCGTTCGCCTTGGGCCGCATTGGCAAACACCAAACGCGCGGGATTGACATTATTGATGGAGCCGCGCATCACTGAAGCCACGTCGTCCGACAAGGTTTCCTCTCGTTGCGCCCCGGCAACGGCCAAAGCAGGGCTGAAAAGCAACGCGCCGCCCGCAATCAGTAAGCGGCGGCGTGGCAAAAATTCTTCAGGGTGTGGGTAAGCTGTTTTTTCCATGGGCTGACATATTGATATTGTGTTTGAAGTTATTATTAATAGATTTATGCCTTTCAACAGACTGTCTGAAAATCCGGTCGTTTTCAGACAGTCTGTTATTATACGATTATCTTTGCACTGAATCAAAGGATATCCGCATTAGGGGATGACAGCATTTTTTGCGCCATGTAACATAACGGTTTCATTCTTCCACCCCCTGTTAACTCCCATGACTGCCCCCAGCTCAAATCTTCTTGCTTCTGTGGATTTAGGATCCAACAGCTTCCGCCTGCAAATCTGCGAAAACAACAACGGCCAACTCAAAATCATTGATTCCTTCAAACAAATGGTGCGCTTTGCCGCCGGCTTGGACGAACACAAAATGCTCAGTGAAGAATCACAAAACCGAGCTTTGGAATGCTTGGCCAAATTCGGCGAACGTCTACAGGGTTTCCCGCCGGAACAAGTCCGCGTGGTGGCCACCAACACCTTCCGTGTAGCCAAAAATATCGCCCGATTCATTCCTAAAGCCGAAGCCGCTTTGGGTTTTCCGATTGAAGTCATTGCAGGTCGCGAAGAAGCGCGTTTGATTTACACCGGCGTGGTACACACCCTGCCACCCAACGGCGACCGCATGCTGGTAATCGACATCGGTGGCGGCTCGACCGAATTTGTCATCGGTTCGGAACTCAAACCAACCAACACTGAAAGCCTGGCTTTGGGCTGCGTCACTTACAGCATGCGTTTTTTCCAAAGCAAAATCACCGCCAAAGATTTTCAAGCCGCCATTTCCGCCGCGCGTAACGAAATCCAACGCATCAGCAAAATGATGAGGCGCACCGGTTGGGATTTCGCCGTTAGTACTTCCGGTTCGGCCAAATCCATCCGTGATGTATTGGCTGCCGAATACCCGCAGGAATCCGACATCACTTACGACGGCATGAAAAAACTGGCCGGCCGCATCATCGCTGCCGGTTCGGTGAAAAAAGCCAAATTCAACGGTCTGAAAACGGAGCGTGTGGAAGTCTTCACCGGCGGCTTGGCCGTAATGATGGCCGCGTTTGAAGAATTGGAAATCAAAAAAATGATGGTTACCGAAGCCGCTTTGCGCGACGGCGTATTCTACGACTTCATCGGCCGTAAATTAAACGAAGACATGCGCGACCAAACCACTGCCGAATTCCAAAAACGCTACCATGTCAGCCAGAATCAAGCCAAACGTGTGGCCGAAACTGCGCAAGCATTCATGCAAAATCTGTGCTTGGCGCTGAATGTACCAGTACAGGATTTGGCCAACTGGAAACAATTCCTGCGCTGGGCAGGCTTGTTGCACGAAATAGGCTTAGACATCGCCCACACCGGCTACCACAAGCATTCGGCCTACATTTTGGAATACGCCGATATGCCCGGGTTTTCACGTAAAGAACAAATCATCTTGTCGCAATTGGTGCTCGGTCATCGCGGCGATTTGAAGAAAATGGCCGATATTGTCGGCGACGATCAAATGCTTTGGTATGCGATTTTATCCCTGCGCCTGGCGGCGCTCTTCTGCCGCGCACGCCTGCCGCTGGAATTGCCGAACCAGCTGCAATTCCGCACCGACGAAGAAAAACAAAGCGTGTTGCTGCGCATCAGCTTGTCTTGGCTCGACAAGCACCCTTTGATTGCTTCTGCTTTGGAATACGAAAGCCAACAATGGAACAAAATCAATCAGCCTTTTGATGTGCAAACACTCTAAATCAAACGGCTGAAGCCGTCTGAATATGCAGACGGCCTGTTTCTTTATTCAAAATCAAGAATGGTTTTTCTGCCAATTGTTGAATGACGCCAACGCCCGCTGAATCAGGTTTTGCAATTATATCCACTCTTCATCGGATAATCCGGCAAACATGTCTTTTTCCAAATTACGGCCAATGGTTTCCGCCACCAAACTGATTCTGCACCCCGCTTGTTCAAATACAGGCATTGACGGCAGTGGTCGCGTTCGCCAACCTTACAGGTAATCAGGCCGCATTGAGTCAAAGCCGCCAGATTTTTCGACAACAGCGTTTTGTCCGGTGCCAAATTTTCCAAAAGTTCGGTCGGCGGGCTGCCGGGCATACTGTGCAGCAAACGCAACACATGCAGCTCGCGGATTTTCAAACCCACGGCATCATGATAATAAACATCAGCCGCTTTAGTCGCCGCCGAACTGATTTGCACCAAACGGTCGGTAAGGCTTGCCATGATTTCGTCCTTTTCTTTTTAACATATTGATTTTATTTATTTCCATACGGTCTGAAAGACCGTTCTTGCAAAAGCTTGGGCGCCAACCAGACTGAATATCCAACCATATTATTAACATCATTAAGGCCGTCTGAAAATCCAATTTATTTTCAGACGGCCTCAGTTATATCCACCCGAACCCATTACGGACAAGGATTGCTGATTTCCGCATGTACCCCGTTAATCGCGTCCAACACATCTTCACTTAACACGATTTCCGCCGTAGCAATGTTTTCACGCAACTGTTTGAGCGACGTTGCGCCGACGATGTTGCTGCTGACAAAACTTTGCTGCGTCACAAACGCCAAAGACAATTGCGTTAACGTCAAGCCCGCATCTTCGGCGATTTTGGCATAACGCTCTACTGCTTCGTCCGCTTTCGGTTTGGTATAGCGTTGGAAACGTTCAAACAAGGCCAAGCGGCTGCCTTCCGGTTTCTCACCATGCCGGTATTTGCCGGTCAAGACACCAAAGGCCAGCGGCGAATATGCCAACAAAGGCACATCTTCACGCAATGAAATTTCACTCAAGCCCACTTCATAGCTGCGGTTGAGCAGGTTATACGGATTTTGCACTGAAGCCACGCGCGGCAAATCAGTTTTTTGTTCATGATGGTTGAGATAGCGCATCACGCCCCACGGCGTTTCGTTTGACAAGCCGAAAGCGCGGATTTTGCCCTGCTTCACCAACTCACCCAGAGCATCGACGATTTCCCCAACCGGTGTAAACGTTTCGTTATCCGACAATTCGGTCATGCCCAATTTACCGAAGAAATTGACTTTGCGTTCCGGCCAATGCAGTTGGTACAAATCCAAATAATCGGTATTCAACCGCTGCAAACTGGCATCGCAGGCTTCCAAAATTTGTGTGCGGGAAAAATCATTGCCGTTGCGGATGTAGCTTTCCAGACGGTTGGCACCGGTCGGACCGGCAATTTTGCTGGCCAACACAAAATCATCGCGTTTACCGCGCGCCTTAATCCATGAGCCGATGTAACGCTCAGTGGCGGCATAGGTTTCCTTACTCGGTGGCACGGGGTACATTTCCGCCGTATCGATGAAGTTTACGCCGTTGGCCAAAGCATAATCCAATTGCGCGCGGGCTTCCTGTTCGGTATTTTGCTCACCCCAAGTCATAGTGCCCAAGCAGATTTTGCTGACTTCAATACCGGTGCGGCCGAGTTTACGCTGTTCCATGAAATTCCTTTCGATTTTTGTTTCAAACGGCCTGATGGTTTAATTTTAGGCCGTCTGAAAAAATAGCTTAATAATTGCGGCGGCGGAAAAAAAACGCACCGTCGTTGTCGGCTTCTAAAATATAGCGGCCGGTTTGCACGGCGGCATAGCCGGATTTGTTTTCGGAATACGATTTCAAACCGGCATGGCTCACGAGGTAATCAGTAAGTTTCACACCGTCTTGCGCCACATTGTCCACCAGCTTGGCAAACAATGTATGGCAAATGCCGTTTTGGGGCCAGCCGATGTTTTTACCGCCGTCGGTTTCCATGCATTTGCCGCGAATCATTTCCAAATCATTGCTGCGCCCGCCGATTAATTCGACCTGATTACCCCCGCCTATTTTTTCAATGGTGTAAACCACGCTCGGCCTGCCGTCGGCCGCTTGGCCTGCTTGCGGCGTGCCCAAAACCAGTCCGTTAATGGCGGTTTCATCAATATATTTCACTTTAAATACAGGCTTCGGCGGCACACCGGATTGCGCTTCCCCGGCTGTTTGGTCGGATTGGCCGCCACAGGCTGCCAGCATCAGGGACATTAACAACAGTGAATATTTCTGCATGATTTCTATTCTCATGATTCTGGATGATTCGGAAAGTGTTATTATAGCCTTCCTGCAATGGTTTTAACACCCGCCGCCTCTATGAAAACCCCATGATTTGGAACATTATTATCCTCCACTTGCTCGGCATGATGAGCCCGGGGCCTGATTTCTTTTACATTGCCCGCACTGCCGCTTTACACGGACGCAAAAATGCCGTATTTGCCGTGTTCGGCATCGTCACAGGCGTAATGTTTTGGGCAGCCGCCACCATGTTCGGCTTATCCTTGCTCTTGAAAACTTTTCCAATGCTCAATACAGTGTTGACGTGTTTGGGCGGCAGTTATTTGATGTATCTGGGTCGGAAAATGGCCAATATACGGCAAAACGCCGATTTCCGCCACACAGAATCGGCTGCCGACCCCACGCCTACTGGCCCGTTGACCGAAGCCAAAAAAGGTTTGCTGGTCAATCTTTCCAACCCGAAAATCGTGGTGTATTTCAGCAGTGTGATGTCGGCAGTGTTGGCAGATATCACTGAAACATGGCAAATCACCGGCTTATTGGCGCTGCTTTGGGTGGAAACCATAGTCTTTTTTACAAGCTTGGCGGTTTTATTTTCCGGTCAGGCCGCCAAACGTTTTTACAGCCGATACAGCCGCTATTTGGATAACTTTTCCGGTTTGTTTTTCTTGTGTTTTGGTGCACATTTGATTTATAAAGCTTTATTTTCCTAGCCACTTAAACCAAGGCCGTCTGAACATTTCAGACGGCCTGAGGCCTTTTCCGAATCCCCCATCTTTGATACATTGCTTCGCGCTGCGCTTCTCAAACGCTTGTCTATTTTCGTGATATATCTGTGCGTTCCCCAAATACTAATGCTTTGAACTGTACCAAAGATGAGGATTTAGAGGTGGGGATTTGGCAAAGATCTCAGCTTTTATTGTAAATACATATGTAAAAATATGCTATAAGACTTTGAATTTAATAAGCTATTTGATAGAATTGGCTAATTTGGTAGCGAAAATAACCAACAATAAGGAGATCTGCAATGTTCTGGTTCATTCTGGCCGCCGCCCTGTTGATACTTGAGCTCTTTATTGGCACGATTTATCTGATGGTAGTAAGTACCGCCTTATTCGGTGCGGGCTTGGTCGCATGGCTCACGGCAAATACCGTTGCCGCGATTTTAACGGCGGCTGTTTTATCCGCACTGGGGATTTGGTGGGCGCGGGACTGGATTCAAAAGCACCGCAAACCGGAAGACATTGAGAATCTCGCCAACGATCTCGACATCGGCCAAGCCGTGCAGATTTCACGTCATCTGCACACCGATTATTACGAAGTCGTTTACCGTGGCACGCATTGGCAGGCACAGGCAGTCAACACGCTATCTGCTACCGCCGCACACACCGGCGTGATCACCGGCAAAAACGGTAATATTTTATTGATTCACTTAAATTAATTCATTTACATCAAGGAGAAAACATGGAAATTTTATACAGCTTTCCGATTCTGATTTTGGCCGTAGTAGTCATCTTCGGCTTCAAAGCATTTGTGGTCGTACCACAGCAGGAAGCCTATGTGGTCGAACGCTTGGGCCGTTTCCACAAAGTGCTCAATCCGGGTTTGAGCATTCTGATTCCCTTTATCGACCGCGTAGCCTACAAACACACGCTGAAAGAAATCCCTCTGGATGTGCCGAGCCAAGTATGTATCACGCGCGACAATACCCAGCTCACGGTTGACGGCATTATCTATTTCCAAGTCACTGATCCTACACTCGCTTCATACGGCACCAGCAACTACATCATGGCCATCACCCAGTTGGCCCAAACCACCCTACGCTCGGTCATCGGCCGCATGGAGTTGGATAAAACCTTTGAAGAGCGCGACGAAATCAACAGTATCGTCGTAGCAGCGTTAGACGAAGCGGCAACATCTTGGGGAGTGAAAGTATTACGCTATGAAATCAAGGACTTGGTTCCTCCGCAAGAAATTCTGCGCTCGATGCAGGCACAAATCACTGCTGAGCGCGAAAAACGCGCCCGCATCGCCGAATCGGAAGGCCGTAAAATCGAGCAAATCAACTTGGCCAGCGGCCAACGTGAAGCCGAAATCCAACAGTCCGAAGGCGAGATGCAGGCTGCCATCAATGAATCACGCGGCCAGAAAGAAGCGCAAATCAACCGCGCCCAAGGTGAAGCCGAAGCCCTGCGCCTGGTGGCTGAAGCCAATGCCGATGCCATTCGCGCCGTTGCCGCCGCTTTGCAGCACCCGGGCGGTAACGAAGCGGTGAATTTGAAAGTAGCCGAACAATACGTCGAAGCCTTCAGCAAACTGGCCAAAGAGAACAATACTCTGATTATGCCGGCCAACATCGCCGACATCGGCAGCTTGGTCTCTGCGGGATTGAAGATTGTGGAAAGGAATAAAAATTCTTCATCAATCTTAAAATAATTGCTAATTAACAAGATAAGGCCGTCTGAAAAGATAAACAGATTATCTTTTCAGACGGCCTTGCTTTATTTGGGGCTGACGCAGATGAGCAGTCGGGTTATACATTAAAAAATGAAGGTAACCCATTGCAAACCAAGCAAATCTACACGGAAAAAATTCTTCAATTTTCTGTATCGGAAGTAACGGCCCGTGCAGCTG
>NZ_PXYY01000085.1 GCF_003013245.1 Neisseria iguanae | reverse complement strand
CTGCACCTTTTGCAAAGAGATCGCTTTGAATTTTACTCAAATCTAAGATTTTGCAAAGGGTTCATGCCGTCTGAAAATTTTCAGACGGCATTTATTTGACAAAAGCAAAAAATAAAGCCTGAACAGAATGAGTTTGGTGGGGAGGGGAGTATGTTTCAGACGGCCTGAAAGCTATGGACATATGATTTTTTCAAGTATGTCAAAAAAAGCACTTGTTCGTGATCAGACAACACCGACAAAGCATTTTGATTGTTGCCTTGGACGATGGCGGTTGCTGGTACTTGCAGGTTTTGGGCTTTTTCACTGAAAAAAATCAAACAGGATCAGGCATCAATTGGGATTATGCTTTCGCACAATCAAGCCACCACGTTCTATTCGGGTCAATGTGTTGGCAATCGTGGTTTGTTTTCAATCGGCAATTACCACCGGTTCGTTTGGACTTAAATTTTACGCACCTTACAATAATCCTACACATAATAAGGGCAATTCGAGATTGTTTTCGGAGCAGGCGGAATGAAGACAGTCAGAAAATCCAACCACATAAAAACTGTCGCCGAGAAAAAAAGATGCCAATTGTGGCAATGGTCTGTTTGTGTTGCTGCATTGCGCTTTTTATCTGGCCTACAGAGCAAACACGGGAAAAGTTGACAGTTTGTTTTATGTTGTGCAGATGGTAGAATTGTTGACAAGGGCTGTGAACTCGTTTTTGATGGCTTATCCATGAAATGCGGTTTCAGTATCAGAAAGCCAAAGCTAAAGCTCCGAATCAAAGTATAATCATCTGCGGAAAATTGTTCCGAGTGATAAAAAACACGTTCAGACAGCCTGACGTTTCATCCGTTCAGGCTGTCTGAAAAATGCCCTGAAAAGCCGCAGCGAATCTGTGCAGACACGGTTCGGATATGCGATAATAAACCCGTCTCACCCACCTCCGCATTCAAACGCCGTGCTATGAACATCATGCCTTCATTTTACCGTTTTGCAACCGCTGCCTTCGGCGGCGGCCTGGTTGTTCCCTTCTTCCCGCCCGGCGGGTTTTTTTATGGACGTTTCAGGCTGACGGCCACTCTGTACCGTCTATGATTGCTGTCTCATACTGACATTGGAAAAGGAAATCCCATGCCCAATCCGCTTTACCGTCAAAACGTCATTTCCATCGCCGATTTGACTACGCCGCAGCTCGAATTGCTGCTTGATACTGCCTTGAAACTCAAAGCCGAACCACGCAGCGATTTGCTGGAAGGCAAACTCGTCGGCTCCTGCTTTTTCGAGCCGTCCACCCGTACCCGCCTTTCCTTTGAAACTGCTGTGCAGCGTTTGGGCGGCAAGGTCATCGGTTTTGCCGACGGCGCCAACACCAGTGCCAAAAAAGGCGAAACGCTGGCGGACACCGCGCGCATTATTTCCAGCTACACCGATGCGGTTATCCAGCGCCATCCCAAAGACGGCGCGGCGCGGGTATTGGCCGAATTTTCCGATGTCCCCGTTATCAATGCGGGCGACGGTACCAACCAGCATCCGAGCCAGACCCTACTCGATCTGGTGACGATTTATGAAACCCAGGGCACGTTGGGCGGTCTCAAAATTGCTATGGCGGGCGACCTCAAATACGGCCGCACCGTGCATTCGCTGACACAAGCCTTAAAACGCTGGGGCTGCGAATTTGCCTTCGTGTCGCCGCCCAGCCTTGCCATGCCCGACTACATCACTGAAGAGCTCGACGAAGCCGCCTGTGCTTATCAAATCCTGCCTTCGTTAGAAGCCGCCGTCGAATGGGCAGACATCCTCTACATGACCCGTGTGCAGCGCGAGCGTTTCGACGAACAGGAATTTGCCAAAATCCAAGGCAAATTCAACCTTAATGCTGCGATGCTGGCTAAGGCCGAAGCCAATCTGCGCATTCTTCATCCCTTGCCGCGTGTGGATGAAATCCACCCCGATGTCGATGCCACGCCGTATGCCTATTATTTCCAACAGGCCGCCAACGGCGTATATGCACGACAGGCAATTTTGTCGCTGGTGTTGAACGAAGAAGTGTAAGGAGCGGAAACATGACCCAAAAACAATACAGCGTCGAAGCGATTCAAAACGGTACCGTCATCGACCACATCCCCGCCGGCAAAGGCTTGGCGATTCTGCGCCAATTCAAGCTGCTGCATTACGGCAGCGCGGTGACGGTGGGCTTCAACCTGCCGAGCAAAACCCGGGGCAGTAAAGACATCATCAAAATCTCAGGAGTGCATCTCAACGAAAAAGCCGCCAACCGTCTCGCTCTGTTTGCCCCCGAAGCGACGGTGAACGTGATCGAAGATTTCAAAGTGGTGCAGAAAATGCCGCTCAGCCTGCCTGACACCATCAGCGAAGTGTTACGCTGTCCGAACACCAACTGTGCCAGCCACGGCGAACCGGTAAAAAGCCATTTTTACGTGCGCACGAAAAGCAGGCAAACCCGGCTGAAATGCCATTATTGCGAAAAAACCTTCTCGCGCGAATCGGTGGCCGAAGCGTAAGGGCGGACAAGCCTGCCGTTTATCGGTGCAAACGGCTGCCGGCCTTTCTGCGGCAATTGTTCTAAAACCGGCCGCATGGCATAATGCTTAATCATAAACAAATCTGTTAGGATAAAGGTTGAGTCCTTTGCAAAACCTTAATCAAAATCAAAAAAATTGCTTTAGGTCATTAAGTAGGCTTTTTTCATATCCAAACCTATCACTCCCGTATTCCCCATCTTCAGGGTGTATTTTACCCTTTCAGGCCGCAACAGGCACACGAAGCAGGTTGATACAACCTGCCTTTAAACGGCTTTGCGCCGTTACTGTTAACAGCCCGAAATAGGAAGTACGGCTGTATCGGAATGTACGGCGCAGCGTTCCGAAACCTTGTTCCACGACGCAGTTGTTTGCGTATTGGGTACAGCAATAGTAAAAACGTTACCGTTTCGCTTTAAAAACCCGAGTACAGTGACTTTACCGGCAGCACCGCGACAGCGTTTACCTTGACGTTGTCTGCCAAAATCACTTTCATCAACTTCTATTTCCTCATCAAACATTTCCAGGCTGTTTTGATAAATGAGTAATCGTAAACGGTGAAAATCATAGGAGGCGGTATTTTTGTTTACGCCAACTGATTGAGCAGCTGTTCTTGCCGTGACACCTGCAACAAACAGCTCAATGAGTTTGTTTTGTTTGTACCAGCTTAGACGGCTTTTACGTATGGGGATAGTTCTAACTTAATTTGAATTTCCCTAGTTATCTAGGGCATCCCAAAAAATAATAATCATACGTTATCAATTATTTTGGGGCTGACGTAGATTATCCCCAAACACCACACCATTGCCGCAGCATTTTAAGCTGCCCGGACGGTACGCCAAAGTCAAAGCGGAACCCGCATTCTTTCAAGGACAGCGGGCAAGATTTACGGCCAACCCCATTGTATTTGCGCAAGACGCACTTCGCCCGGTTCCAACAATTTCCAATGCCGCCGATATGGTTTTGACGGTTTTTTGCTGTGGCCGTTACGCTGGTTGGGCTGCAACTGCTTTTGTTCGAGGTATTGTTCGGTTTCGGCTTCCAATGCGGCCTCGGCCGGTTGTTTGATGGGCGGGGTAAGGGGGCCGTCTTTACCGGTCAGTGCCTGTCCGGACTGAAGGTGCCTGAGTGCGGTTTCGAAATCAAATGCGGGTTTGGTCATGTGTCTTCTCTTTTATGGGGGTTTAGGGGATTGACACAGATTTTTGAACAGTACCACTTCACCCCTAAAATTTAACCTTAAAAGTTATTTAATTATTAAAAACTTAATTTAAAAATATTTTTTACATTGTATTTCCCCTCCTGATTCACTATATAAATGGAGTATAAAAAATCAATCATTGCCGATTATCCCCCAAGCCATTCCTCTCTCAAATTTTATGGCGTATTCGGATTGTTTTCTCACCTGATATTCCAGCATTTTGATGACCTTAGATCCTGATTGCATCCTTTTCATCTCTGTCGCCTGAAAATCACCAATCGGAATGTCGTAATTAGCCTCTATCCACTGCATGCCATCAATGCCTGTTTCGTACGCCCGCTTGACGGGCGCCGCAAAGCTCATAATAGAATCTTTCATCAGTCTTGATTTTATTGCGATAATCTTCGTCTTAATCATGTTCCAAACAGAGAGAGTGCTATCCCGAGTCGTTGGCAATCTCCGCCTCGCTTATACCGTTTACCGCATTGGCAGCCGCTCACTTGTTTTGATAGTCGATTAAAATCGAATCAATACCGTATTGGTGCGCCTTTCCGTACTAAGTGTATTATCTTCGGCGCACAGCCTTGTCTTGATTTGATTCTAATCGACTATATTTTTACCGTGCATGACGGCACTACCTTATCCGAAAAACGTTATGGTTGATGAAAATCAACCATAAAAAGAAAGTCCGACAAGCGGGCTTTTATTATGGATTTTGGTCTATTGGACATTCCAAGCCCGGAGGGCATCAGGTTTTCGTCTTTAATTCAGTGAATTTCCCCTCTATAGCTGTTTTACTAAATAACGGGCACAGAAATATCCAAATGCCCTCACTCCCGCTCAGGCGGGAATGACGGATTTCAGGTTTCAGACGGCATGGTAAAAACTTGTACTCATTTTTAAGTCAAACGGCAATAGCTGGCTCAGAAATGCCATGACACCAAACCTGCGGCCGAAGGATGGTATTGGCAGCAGTCTTTTCCGACTGAATGGGCTTTGAAAGGGCTTGTTTGGTTTTACGGCGGATGGTTTTCCCGTTGCGGTGGTGACGCTGCACCGGTTGCGGACAGGTCTGCCTGCCATGGGTGTATCCGTATGCGGGCAGCCCGGGGATGCGGGTTTTGGGGTGGGGAGATACGTGTTACACAGAGAGCATTTATATCTTTGCCTGCCGTTTTTACGGCGGTTCTTCACCGGGCTGTTTTGATGGCAAAAAGGACGCTTTTTATAAACATTGGCAAAAAACCGCCAAAAGGCCTGTATGATAAGGTTTCCGGCGGTTTTTATCATCCTTAATGTCCGATAGGCCGCCGATTCTGATATAAAAACAGCTGAAATACCTTAACGGTATTTCAGCTGTTAGATTATCGGGGTTTTTCAAATGACCTTTGATTGTGTTTCAGACGGCATGCAGTGTTATTCTACGGTCACCGACTTGGCCAAGTTGCGCGGTTTGTCCACGTCGGTGCCGCGAGCCAAGGCGGCGTGGTATGACAACAGTTGCACGGGAATGGTGTGGACAACCGGTGACAACACGCCGGCATGGCGCGGGGTGCGGATGATGTGCACTCCGTCGCTTTCGTTGAAGTTGCTGTCGAGGTCGGTGAAGACGAAAAGCTCGCCGCCGCGTGCACCGACTTCCTGCATATTGGCTTTCACCTTGTCCAGCAACACGTCATTCGGCGCAATCACCACCACCGGCATATTCTCGTCTACCAGTGCCAAAGGGCCGTGTTTTAGCTCACCTGCCGGATAGGCTTCGGCGTGGATGTAGGTGATTTCTTTCAGTTTCAATGCGCCCTCGAGGGTGATGGGGTAGTGAATACCGCGGCCTAAGAACAAGGCGCTGTCTTTTTTGGCGAACTTTTGCGCCCAAGCAGCGATTTGCGGCTCGAGGTTCAAAACGTGTTGGATGCTGCCCGGCAATTGGCGCAATTCTTCCACATAAGCGTGTGCTTGCTCTTCGGTCACATAACCGCGCAGTTTGCCCAAGGTCACGGCTAAGCCGAACAACACTACCAATTGGGTGGTAAACGCTTTGGTCGAAGCCACGCCGATTTCGGCACCGGCGCGGGTGTAGAGTACCAATTCGCTTTCGCGCGGCAGGGCGGATTCCATCACGTTACAAATCGACAGGCTGTGGTGTTGGCCCAAAGATTGCGCGTACTTTAAGGCTTCCATGGTGTCGAGTGTTTCGCCGGATTGGGAAATGGTCACTACTAACTGTTTCGGATCGGCGATCACGTCGCGATAGCGGTATTCGCTGGCAATTTCGACGTCGGTCGGCATTTTGGCGATGCTTTCCAGCCAGTATTTGGCGGTGAGGGCGGAATAGTATGAAGTGCCGCAGGCCAAGATTTTTATGCTGTGGATGTCGGCAAATACGTCGTGTGCTTTGGAGCCGAAGTTTTCAGGATCAAACCCGCCATCGATGAACACTTCTGCCGTGTCGGCAATCGCACGCGGCTGCTCGTGGATTTCTTTTTGCATGAAGTGGCTGTAAGGGCCCAATTCCAAAGAAGCCAGCGACAATTCGGATACTTTTACTTGGCGGTCGGCCGGTGAGCCGGTTTTGTCGATCAATTGGATGATACCGTCGGCGTTGAGCAGGGCAATGTCGCCGTCTTCTAAGTAAGAGATTTTACGGGTGAAGGCAATCACGGCCGATACGTCGGAGGCAATGAAGGTTTCTTGGTCGCCGAAGGCTACCAACAGCGGGCAGCCCATGCGTGCTACAACCATTTCTTTATCTTTTTCTTGCGAAATCACGGCAATCGCATACGCGCCGTGGAAATTTTTTGTCGCGGCCTTGACGGCCTCGTAAAGATTACCGCCGTTTTGGCTGTATTCGTGGTTGACACTGTGGGCAATCACTTCGGTATCGGTTTGCGATTCAAACACATAACCCAAACCTTGCAGGCGTTCGCGTTCGGTTTCAAAATTTTCGATAATGCCGTTGTGCACCACCGCAATCATGCCGCCGGAAATATGCGGGTGGGCGTTTGGCTCAGTTACCCCGCCATGGGTCGCCCAGCGGGTATGGCCGATACCGATGCGGCCGTGGATGCCTTTTTCGCGTGCAGCATCTTCCATTAATTGCACGCGGCCGACACGGCGAACGCGGCGGATTTTTTCGCCGGTGTGCACGGCAATGCCGGAAGAGTCATAGCCGCGATATTCGAGACGTTTCAAGCCGTCTGTTAAAAAATCTACTACATTTTGGTTGGCGCGGATGGCGCCGACGATACCGCACATAGATGTTCCTTAGTATCAAAAAAATTTAAACAAATGCCCGTTGGGGCGGTAAGGTTTCAGACGGTCTCAAATCGTTAGGCCGGCTGAAAGTAAAAACGGATATTCAGACATAATTTCCGAGTCATTGAAATAATAGGATTTTTGCTGTATCTGCAAAAGCTGTCTGCCAAACAGTAGTAGAAAAAGGCTAAAGGCCGACAGGAAAGGTTATTTTAAAAATAAAAACTTTTTGCTTTACGAAAAACAGGATTAACGTTTGCCGGCGCAAAATCGTTCAGACGGCCTGTTGCTGTAAACGCTGTAACACCGCCAATGCTTTTTGCCCATGTTCATACGGCACAAAAATATGATCGTGCCGCGTACCGGCCACTACGTTGCAGCTGATGCCCGCTTCACCCAGTGCGCGGGCGAAGGCGGCGGTCAGACCGACGGCGGCGAGATCAGAATAGACGTTTAAAGTCAGCCACGCGCAGCGTATGGCGATGTTCAAACCGTATTGTCCGGCAGTTTGTTCGGTCACAATCACCGACAAACCTTCGGCTTCACGTATGGTGGCGACGGTTTGCTCAAACGGTAAGTATTGGCCGTCTGAAAGAGTGGCAAAGCAATAGATACCTTCGTTTAACACCGGCTGCATGGAGCGGATGAGTTGGGTAAGGTTGCTGACGAGTTGGGCCATAGTGGTCTAGCGGCGTTTCTGTTTGATAGGGTGGAAAATGTAAGAGCAAGGCGGACGGAATTGTCCGCCTGACTAAGTTTAAGATGCTCAGGTTTAAATGGGATTGGAGGCATAAGTCTATAGAATTTGTTCACTTCCCGCTATTAAATTTTGAGATTCTGTATATATATGTATACGAATTATTACAGTATTATACAGAAAAATATCATAGCAATCCGAAGTAGTTTCAAAAAATCATATTTTTATTTCGGCGTAAATAATAGCTGATATTGGTCCTGATGCTTTCTCAACATTTGCATTATTAGGACGTGTCCCCATTTTGTCTGCGTAGCAGATTTTCGAGCAGAAAAGCGTGTAATGATGAAATGAGGATACGCCCTAAAATGGAGGAGGCTTGGGAAGAAATAAATTTCCTTCCCAAGCCTCCTCCTATAAAATCAGCAGCCAATAACTGTAGTGATTTGGAACAAGCCGTCTGAAAATATTTAACTCGTTCAGACGGCCTGTTGTCTTTACTGTAAAATGGTTGCTTTATCCAACCGTAAACCCAGTTTTATGACCGCTACCGCCCAAATCATCACCAGCTACGGCCGTCGCTACATCGTACGCATGCCCGACGGGAAAACCTACGATGCCACCACGCGCAAAAAGCGCGTTGATTTTGCCTGCGGCGACCAAGTCGACATCAGTCCGATTAACGCCGAGCAGGTAGTGATTGAAGATTTTCAGCCGCGCCAAAGCCTGCTGTACCGCCAAGATGCGTGGAAAACTAAGCTGATTGCGGCCAATGTCAGCCAATTGCTGATTGTTACCGCTGCCGTTCCCAGTCCGAGCGAAGCCCTATTGCAACGCGCATTATTGGCAGCTGAAGCGGCTGAAATTGAAGCGGTAATTGTGTTGAACAAAGCTGACTTATCCGAAACGGCCGCTTGGCGCGAGAAACTTGCGTTTTACGGAACCTTGGGTTATCGCGTGCTGGAAACGCGCGCGCTGGAAGGGGCGGAAACCTTAAAGCCGGTTCTACAAGGCCACACCAATATCTTTTTGGGGCAAAGCGGCATGGGCAAATCCACGCTCACCAACGCACTGTTGGGTAACCAAGCGGCACGCACCGGCGATATTTCCACCGCACTCGATTCCGGCAAACACACCACCACCCATGCACAATTGTATGATTTAAATGACGAAACCCGGCTGATTGATTCGCCCGGCTTACAGGAATTTGGTTTACACCATTTGGAAGCCGCCGACTTGCTCCACTATTTCCCCGACTTACGCCACTTGGCAGGATGTTGCCGCTTTCACAACTGCACCCACCGCGCCGAACCGGGTTGCGCCGTGAAAGCTGCCGCTGAAGCCGGTGAAGTGAAAGCCGAACGGGTGGAATTTTTGCAGCGTATAACGGAAGAGTTGCTGCGTTAAGGTTTCTGTAAAAATCAAAGCCGGCTGAAAACAACGATTTCAGACGGCCTTTTTCACGTTTAAAAATGCTACAATAACCCTTTGATTTTTCCTACCTGATACCCATGAAAAAAGCCGCCCCGAAATCTTTTGAAGAAGCGTTGAAACGCTTGGAAACCCTAACCCAAGCCATGCAGAGCAGCGATATGCCGTTGGAAGAAGCGCTCGCTGCCTATCAGGAAGGCAACGAATTGGTGCAGTATTGCCAAGAAAAACTGGCCGAAGTCGAACAAAAATTGCAGGTTTTGGATGCCGGCGAATTGAAGGAGCTCAACCTTGACCCAAGCGAATGATTTAAAAGCATGGCAGCAAAAAGCCCAAGCGCAAACCGAATTGGTGCTGGAACGCTTATTGCCGTCCGAACACGACAAACCGGCCAAGCTGCACGAAGCCATGCGTTATGTCACGCTTGGCGGCGGCAAGCGTTTGCGCCCGTTGCTGGTGTTGGCCGCGTCGGAATTGGGCGATGCAGACAATGCGGCGGTCGAACAGGCAATGGGTGCGATTGAGATGGTACACGTTTATTCCTTGGTACACGACGATATGCCGCCGATGGACAACGACAGCCTGCGCCGCGGCAAGCCGACCTGTCATGTGCAATACGACGAAGCTACCGCGCTGTTGGTCGGCGATGCGCTGCAAACACAGGCGTTTGGCGTGTTGAGCCGCGCTACCGAATTGCCTGCCGCACGTCAGTTAGCCATGTTGTCCACGCTTGCCAAAGCCGGCGGCAGCTTGGGCATGGCGGGCGGTCAGGCGATTGATTTGGCCAATGTCGGCAAAACGATGAACCAAGCCGAATTGGAAGAAATGCACGGCTTAAAAACCGGCGCGCTGATTCGTGCCGCTGTGGTCTTGGGTGCGCTGGCCTGCCCCGATTTGAGTGATGAACAAATCGTCCAACTCGACCAATACGCCGCCAAACTGGGTCTGGCGTTCCAAGTGGTTGACGATGTGCTCGATTGCGAAGCCGACACCGCCACGCTGGGTAAAACCGCCGGTAAAGATGCCGGCAACGACAAGCCGACTTATGTCAAACTGATGGGCCTGGCCGAAGCGCGTGCCTATGCAGAAAAACTGGTCGACGAAGCCGTGGCCTCATTACAGCCGTTTGGCAGCAAAGCCGCCCATTTGCTCTGGTTAGCTGAATTTGTGACTGCACGCAAGAATTAAATTTGTTGGTTTGAAGTCAAACAAGGCTGTCTGAAACTGCTAAACCCAAGTTTCAGACAGCCTTGTGTTATAATCGCTTCCGCATACAGGCCAGACAGACAGTCGCCGCGTAACGCGTAAGGCTTACGGGGAGGAAAGTCCGGGCTCCAAAGAGCAGAATGCCGGCTAACAGCCGGGCGTGGTGACACGACGGAAAGTGGAACAGAGAGCAGAACCGCCGATGGCCATGATTCCCGCCAGCCTTTTGTGCCATTACAGGGTGGAATGCCGAGGGCAGTACAGACAAATAGTATGCTAAGGCATGACAACGCAGCAGGGAGCAAAAAGCTGGCGGGAAGGCACAGGTAAGGGTGAAAAGGTGCGGTAAGAGCGCACCGTGCGGCTGGTAACAGTCCGCAGCAGGCTAAACCCCATTCGGAGCAAGACCAAACAGAACGCATTGACGCGGCTCGCCGAGCGTTCGGGTAGGTTGCTGGAGCGTATCAGCAATGGTGCGACTAGAGGAATGACTGTCCGACGACAGAACCCGGCTTATCGTTTGGCCTGTGTGCAAAAGATTGATGAAGGCCGTCTGAAAGGTTGCAATTTTTCAGACGGCTTCCTATTTAGGCAGAACCATATGGCGGATCGGTTGGTATGCAGATTATGCATGGCCGTCATGAGGCGACGGATACTGTTAAACATAAGGGAAAAGACTTTTGCAAAACTCAACCTGCCTCAGCCCGTCATGATCGGGTGCCGACCGATCATCCAGTATTTAGAGCAGTTTATCTACCGTCGAATGTCAATATATTGATGAAAGTAAAAGTTTCAAATTCAGGTATCATATTCCGAATCTCAAGGGCCCAATACTGACCGGTAAAGACGGCCCCCTTACCCCACCCATCAAACAACCGGCCAAGGCCGCATTGGAAGCCGAAACCGGACAATACCTCGAACAAAAGCAGTTGCAGCCCGGCCGGCGTAACGGCCACAGCAAAAAAACCGTCAAAACCGGTTCCGGCAGTT
>NZ_PXYY01000084.1 GCF_003013245.1 Neisseria iguanae | reverse complement strand
GTCTGCCTGTTTCCGCTGCCCCGGAGCCGTACGCAAACCGATTTATACGACCAATGCGGCAGAGGCGGTACACCGCCAGTTTCGGAAGCTGGCCAAAACCCAAGGCGCATTCCCCAATGAAACCGGCCTGCTGAAGCTTTTATATGGCGGTATCGGTAAGGCTTCGGGGAAATGGACGATGCCGATTGCAAACCGGGGGCAGACGCTCCCGCAGTTGGCGGTTTGTTTTGACAGCCGGCCGGCATTATCCGGTTGCAGAATTCAAGCTGACACAGGATTTTGAACGGCCTCCCGGATTTCAAAAAAACCGTATCCAACCCAAAATCACGACAACGAAAAGCTCCCGCCAGCAATGCGGGAACCATGACCATAACCATATGAATCTGTTTCCGTCGAATCCGCTACCGCCAATTTAAAACTTATCACCTATACCAAATCCGAAGAATGCCCCGTAAAGCGTGTTCCCCAAGGGACGACCCTCACATAACCGGTTTGTCGAATCGGCCTAGAAGGAGAGTCCGTCGGCCGTATTCCCCAAAACACAACAGCGGCCCGGTTTTGCCGGGTCAGCCGCGCAGCCCGTCTGCCATAACCGCCGTATTCCTACCCGCCATGTATCCAAAGACACCGCCAAACGTCGAGTTGCTGTTTGGATAAATCGGTAATCTCAGCCCGAAACCTTTGCAAGCCCCCTAAAACTCCTCTAAATCCAGCTTGAAAGAATTTAGCGGAATTTTCCATAGTCTGCTTCTTCCACCAACAAGCCCAAATCACGATGGCTAAGCACATTGACAGTTCTCCTTTCATCAAACCCAACCAAGTACTTGATTGGCTGCCCGTCAAACAACTGTGCCTCAACATAAGATCCGTTACCGCCACCGAGACTGTCCTGCCTATCCGCTGCGGCCATGTTCAAAGCCGTACTGCTCCGAGATGCATCTGCCAAGAAGGTAGCTTTCAGATGGCATTATGCGCAAAGCACACAGGGGCAAACCTGTAACAGGGAAGACAAACAGCGAAACAAGCAACTGTCGGAAAATGTTATGCAGTTGAACAAACCTTGGGGGCTTTGCACCGTAAATTCAGCTGCAAACAGGCGCGGATTTTGACTTGAGGAAAGTATGGGAGAAACGCCATTTGAAAGCGGAACGCTTAAACTGTTAAAGGCAGCAAATACGTTCTAGCGAGGGGAAAATAAAGACGGAAACAGTAATTAATAAAGGCAAAACGCTTAATCGATAACCCAATTAACCGCTTTGGTTAGTGTGTTTATATTTTGCAAAGGTCTCGGGCTATATAAAATGCCTGTCTGAAGCCTTTCAAACAAGCATTTTAATGCTTTGCGCTTTACCAGCCGGCGGGTAGCAAATCTAGTTTTGCCAAAATGGCGTATACCGCACTGGCGCTGTACAGCAGGGAAATCAGCACATATACAGGCGCGTGGTTCATCCAGCCCGGACATTGCCATTCAGGCTCCCGGTTGCCTTGCCGCCGTGCGCCGCGCACAATCAGATAAGGCAGGATGCTCAAGACTACGCCGCTGAATACGCCGGCGAAATAGAGCGCATCAACAAAGCCCACCATGCCGCTGTAGGCCAGCGCAAAAGGCGGCAGCGATACCATGGCGACGGCGACGATGCGGGCTTTGATATTGGTATCCACCGGAATGCTGAAGCGGTCGGCGATATTGGTTAGGAAGCTGCCGCCTATGCCCCAGTAGGAAGTCAGCATGGCAAACAGGGCGAAGCCGTTAGCTATGAAAAATGCCCAACTGCCCAAAGCCTTCCCCCAGCTGATGGTGGCTACTTGGCTGATGTTGTCCAAGCCAGTCAGCGAAATCACAGACAGCGGCACCAGCGCAATCAGCATAAAAGTGCAAAACATGCCGGTCATAATCGCTTTGGGCAACTGCTTGGGCGTGTGCGACAGGCCGCGCGCAATTTCCGGCACGATGTATTGCGCACAGTAAATAAATACCACCAGATTGAATACCGGCACCATATACATCCAGTTTCCGTCGAGCAGGCGGGAAAAGTCAGTATTCGGAAAGAGCAGGGTTGCGCCGATTAAAACCAGCAGCATCAGTACCATCAGCGAGGTAATCATTTTTTCACTGCGTCCCAAGGCTTTGAGTCCCAAACCCAACACCAAGGCCGCCGGAATAAAAAACAAGATGCTGCCCAAGCGCCTATCGATGCCGAATAAGGAATTCATCAGATCGCCGCTGCCGTTCATATAAGCGATAAGTGCGCCCAGCGCATTGACTGTAACCGAGGCGAACATCAGCCAAGAGCCGAAGCCGCCAACATAGCGTTGCGCCAAACCGCTCAATTGTTCGTGCTGTTTGGTGCGCAGCGTCGCTTCCGCAACATAGAGCATGGTGACGGTGGTGATGATGCCGACCACAATCAGCCAAAACAGCAAGGGCAGGTAACCAGCTTTGCGTGCGGCATAAGACACCGACAAAATACCAGCGCCGATATTGGTACCGATAATCATGGACACACCTTCGGCAAAGGTGATTTTTTCTACTTTCAATACATCAGACATGTTTCTTCTCTCTCTTTGTGTTTCTTGGATTCATCAAACCGGGGAGATTTGTAAACCGAGTATGCGGTGCTTTGCCGATACCCGGTTATATTTCGGCCTGTCAGCCGATATCCACGCACAAATACTTCATTTCCAAATATTCGTCGGTGCCGTATTTGCTGCCTTCTCGCCCCAAGCCGCTGGCTTTGATGCCACCGAACGGCGCGACTTCGTTACTGATCAGGCCGGTATTGATGCCGACCATGCCGTACTCCAAGGCTTCTGAAACCCGCCATTGGCGGCCTGTGTTTTGGGTAAATACATAGCTGGCCAGGCCGAACTCGGTATCATTGGCCGCGGCAATGACTTCGTCTTCGCTGTCAAACCGGAATACAGAGCATAGAGGGCCGAAGGTTTCATCGCGCGCCACCTGCATATCGGCGGTCACTCCGGCGAGTAGAGTAGGCTCGAAAAATGTACCGCCCAAAGTGCTGCGTTTGCCGCCAGCCAAGAGTTTTGCACCTTTGTCCAGCGCGTCGCTGATATGCTGCTCGACTTTTTCTACTGCTTTTTTATCGATCAACGGCCCTTGGTTTACGCCTTCTTCCAAGCCGTTGCCCAATTTGAAAGCGGCAATTTTTTCAGCCAATCGCGCGCAAAATGTGTCGTAAATGCCGCTTTGCACATAAATACGGTTGCTGCATACGCAGGTTTGGCCGCTGTTGCGGAATTTGCTGACCAGCGTGCCTTCGGCTGCTTTATCCAAATCGGCATCGTCAAACACAATACAGGGCGCGTTGCCGCCCAATTCCAAACTGAGTTTTTTAATGCCGGCTGCGCTGTTGCGGAAAATATCCGTACCCACATCGGTGGAACCGGTAAAGCTGATTTTGCGCACAATCGGGCTGTCGGCGAAAGTTTGGCTGATAGAATCGGCATTGCCGCATACCACGGCAAACAAATCCTGCGGCACGCCTGCTTCATAAGCCAACACTGCCTGCGCATAAGCACTCAGCGGCGTGGCGCTGGCCGGTTTCACCAACATGGCGCAGCCCACTGCCAAGGCGGGTGCGGCTTTGCGGGTAATCATAGCAGCGGGGAAGTTCCAAGGCGTAATGGCGGCGGTCACGCCGATGGGCTGGCGGATGACCAGCAATTTTTGCGAAGGTTTGACCGAAGTAAGCACGTCGCCATCGATGCGACGCGCTTCTTCGGCAAACCAACGGATGAAACTGGCGGCATAGTCGATTTCACTGCGTGCTTCGATGAGTGGTTTGCCTTGCTCCATCGTCATCAAGCGTGCCAGATTCTCCTTGTTGGTCTTCATCAGGCTAAACCATGCCCACAACACATCGGCCCGCTCCAGCGCAGTTTTGGCTGCCCATGTTTTTTGCGCTGTTTGGGCTTGCGCTATCAGCACATTTAAGTTTTCAGCCGGTGTTTTTTTCACATAAGCGACGATGCTTCCGTCGGCAGGATTACTGACGGTAATACCGTCTGCAAAAGGTGTGTCCAACGAAACGTCGGAGTGGTTTAAGAGTTGTTCTATAGTTTTCATCTTCAGGCCTTCCTTGCAGCGGCAAATGCATCGGCGATAATGGATAAAGCTTGGTCGAACAAGGCATCTTCGATGGTTAGCGGGAATAAGAAGCGGATGATGTTACCGTGGGCGCCGCAGGTGAGTAGCAGCAGGTTGTGCGCCATCGCGTATTTCTGTGTTTTGGCGGCAAACGCGGCATTGGGTTCTTCATCGTTGCCGAACTCTACCGCAACCATGGCACCCAGGCCTCGTATTTCGGTGATTTCCGGTGCATTCAGATTTTTCAGACAGGCCTTCAGTTTATCGCCTAGGGTTTGCGCGCGTGCGCACAGGTTTTCTTCTTCAATCACATCCAACACTGCCAATGAGGCGGCCACGCCCAAAGGATTGCCGGCATAAGTGCCGCCCAAGCCGCCTTTGCGCGGTGCGTCCATCACTTCGGCCCGGCCGGAAACGCCGCTCAACACAAAGCCGCCAGCCATGGATTTGGCCATGGTGATGATGTCGGGTTTGATGTCGTAATGCTCCATGGCGAACAGTTTACCGGTGCGGGCAAAACCTGATTGCACTTCATCGGCAATCATCATAATGCAGTGTTCGTCGCAGATTTCGCGGATAGCGCGCATAAATTCGGGCGGGCAGACGTTGAAACCGCCTTCACCTTGCACCGGCTCTAAAATAATCGCAGCCACATCGTGCGGCGCGATATCACTTTTGAAGATGCGTTTGATGCTCTTCACTGCATCGGCCACACTGATGTTTTGTGTTGCCGATGGGTAGAGCGCGTGGAACACACCGGCAGACATCAAGCCGAAGTCAGCGGCATAAGGCATCACTTTCCCGGTCAGTGCCAGCGTCATCAGCGTACGTCCGTGGAAGGCGCCGCCGAAGGCGATGACGCCGTTACGTTTGGTGTAGGCGCGGGCGATTTTCACCGCGTTTTCTACAGCTTCCGCACCACTGGAGAAAAATTGGCTTTTGGCTGCTCCGGCAATCGGCACCAGCCGGTTGATGCGCTCGGCTAAAACCACATAGCTTTCATACGGCACCACTTGAAATGCAGTATGGGTGAATTTGTCCAATTGCGCCGCCACTGCCGCCACCACTTTCGGATGGCGGTGGCCGGTATTCAAAACGCCGATGCCGCCGGCAAAATCGATGATTTTGCGGCCGTCGGTTGATGTGATGGTGGCATTTTCGGCGCTTTGTGCAAACCAGTCGCACATTACGCTTGCGCCGTTGGGCAGGGAGGCGCGCATTCTTTCTAATAAATCGCTCATGTTTTTCTCCTGAAAGCTTAAAATTAAGGCTGTAACCGGCAGCCAAGGGTATGCCGGCTACAAAATGTTCGATATAATGAACAAATGTTCTATTTACTGAACAATAATAGAAAGACCTGATAATTTTTGTCAAGAAGGAAAATGCATGAAACCTCCGCTTTCTATTCCGGCGCTGGATAAAACCGTCAAAATACTGGATTTGCTGACCGAGCAGGCCGCACCGATGAGCGGTGCTGAAATTGCTAAAATCTTGAATCTGCCGCGCAGCTCGGTGCACGGGCTACTGCAAGCCTTATTGGATGCCGGCTTACTGCGTAAATCCGGCAAGCGGCATTTTGTGTTGGGTACGCATGTGCTTTATTGGGCCAACGGATTTATGGCACAGCAGGATATCGTGGCGGAATTTCATGCCGCTGTCGCCCGCCTGCCCGATCTTGAGCCTTATACTTTAACGCTGTCGACACTCAACGGAGACCAAGTGGTTTATCTGGCGTGTAAAAACAGCACCGCACCGATGGATGTCACTTTCCGCATCGGCATGCAGTTTCCCGCCATCTTCACTGCCACAGGTAAGGCTTTGCTCAGCCGCTTATCGGAGCAGGAGGTGCGGCAGGTGATCACCAGTTTTCCGCCACCTTACACTGAAAGCAGTGTGCAAAACCATCAGGATTTGGCGCAGGAATTGCGATCGGCGCGCCAACAGGGATTTGCTTTGGATAACGGCCAATTGCGTAAAGGGATGTTTTGTTTCGGCATGGCATTACCGGAACCGGGCGGAAAGGCGCACTACGGCATAGCCGCAAGTCTGTTGGAACAGGAAGCCGATGAAGCAACCAGAGCACATCTGCTTGAAGGTTTGCATGAACTGGCAGGGCAGTTGTCGGCAAATTTCGCCGAATGCGGAAGTTTGATATGAATGAGCGGTATAGTATAAATGCCAATCAAGTTGTTTTCAGCCAGGCATTGCCTGTTTTGGCAAAAGGCCGGATTGTTTTCTGTCTGTTTCAGTGTGAAATGATCGGGTGGGCAAGCTTGTATTCCGCGCTTGTCTCAGGCTTATTGTTTTTCGGCCATGCAGCTTTTGGGGCTAAAACCCATACACAGAAAAATGCAAAGTATCAACAGTCCCAATAGGATACCGGCCATATAGAGCAGACTTGAGAAACCGTACCCAAAGGCGAAAGTACCGATGCGGCCGGTCTCTTGGCTGCGGAGAAGCAGGAAACGGAGAGCTCGAGATGGTATGGTGTTTGATGGTAGGAGTGACGGCCAGTTGATTGATGCCGATCAGGATAATCTACAACGCAATCCAGCAGCCTGGCTTGGCGCCGGCAAGCAGGTAAACCAAAAACCAAACAGCTAGGCCGAAATAGCTGGTAACGGCAAACCATTTGTCGGCAATATCGTCGGCCAGCGCTTTATCCAACTTGTTGAATAAAACCTGCGCGGCAATATAACCGGCCATAATCTGCATACCCAACCAGCAGCCTGCAATGAGCAAAGTATAGAACGGGTGATGACGGTCTCTTTGCTAAGTTGCTTTAAAACGGACGAAATTAGACTATGCGGCTTTAAAGTATTGTCAAACAGCAGCTGGTAAAAAAGAGTGGTGATGCTCAGCTTTGGTGGGGCTGGCTGCGGTGGTTTTCAATGTCTGAAAATTACACTAATACTTTTTCAGACGGCCTTTCGTCATCATTTATTGACGTTTCGTCACAAACCCAACGACCACGTATCATTGCCCTGCTCCGACAAATCTTCCAAGCGGTTTTCGTAATGGGCGAAAATATATTCGACGATTTCTTCTTCATCATCAATCAATTGAATCAAACCCATGTCTTCCGGCGAAATCAAACGATTACCTAAAAGTTGGTCTTTCACCCATGCCATCAAACCTGCCCAAAATGCTTTGCCGACCAGAATAATCGGGCGGTTGGGCGTTTTGCCGGTCTGCACCAGAATCAGGCTTTCAAACAATTCGTCAAGCGTGCCGAAGCCGCCCGGCATCACCACATAAGCCACCGCGTGTTTGACAAACATCACTTTGCGCGGGAAAAAGTGTTGGAATTTAATCGACAAATCCTTATACGGATTGGCATGCTGCTCGTGCGGCAACACAATGTTCAGCCCCACCGCCGGGCTCGCTCCCGCAAATGCGCCTTTGTTGGCCGCTTCCATAATACCCGGCCCGCCGCCGGAAATGACCGAGAAACCCGCATCCGACAATTTGCGCGACAGGCGCTCGGTAAAGGCATAATCCGGGTGGTCTTCCGGCGTGCGTGCGCTGCCGTAGAGACTCACCGCCGGCTGAATCGCCCGCAACTCCTCTCCCGACTCGACAAACTCTGAAATAATCTTCAACACATGATATGACTCACGCCCGTGAATTTCGTGGCGGGTTTCATCAGCCAACATCGGCATCGGCAGTTTTCTATGCAGCGTCATCTCGTTTTTCCTTCAATTGTTTAACCGATTGTAACGGATTTGACTGAAAATACAACGCCAAAAGGCCGTCTGAAAACCAAAGCCGATAAAATGCTCGAAATCCTCTACCGTGACCGCCATAGCATCGCCGTCAACAAACCTGCCGGCATGCTAGTACACCGCAGTTGGCCCGACAGCCATGAAACCCGCTTCGTTATGCAGACCCTGCGCGACCAAATCGGCTAACACGTTTACCCCGTGAACCGCCTTGACCGCGCGACCTCCGGCGTGTTGCTGTTTGCCCTTGACAGCGATTCTGCGCGGCGGCTGACACAACAGTTTGAACAAAAAACCACCGCCAAAATCTACTGGGCAATTGTGCGCGGCCGGACGGAGCAACACGGGCGTATCGATTATCCGCTCAAATACCAACCCGACAAAATCGCCGAAGCACTGACCGCCCCCGAGAAACCGGCGCAGGAAGCAGTGACCGATTATCAATGCTTGGCGCAGACCGAACTGCCGTTCCAATCCGCGCAACGTTACCTGACTTCACGCTATTCGTGGCTGGCACTCATGCCGCACACCGGCCGCAAACACCAGCTACGCTGCCATCTGAAACACATCTTCCACCTTATCGTTGGCGACACCAACTACGGTAACCTGCGCCAAAACCATGCCGTGGCCGAACACTTAGGCACCACCCGTTTGATGCTGCATGCGCGTGAATTTTCGTTTGAGAGTTCGGACAACGGCAAAACGGTCAATATTACCGTACCGACAGATGAACAATGGGCAGTTTGATTGGAGAAGTTTCAATAATTTTTCAGAAGATTACGGAACATGAGAAGGCCGTCTGAATACTGATTTTCAGACGGCCTTCTGGTTCTCTATGATGGACATATCTACTCATTCAATCCAGAATCCTAAATAACAATTCCCCCCCTGCTTTACCCTTTATAGGGAATCACAAGGCTGGGGGCTTTCTATTTGTTCAGCCATAAATCCCATGTTTTCGGTTCGACTTTCATACCGAACTGAACCAAATCAACCGCACTGTTTTCAACATTTGGAAATTCGTAACATAATTGTGGAAAACGTTCATCCCAATTAGAATTCGGGCAAATAACGTCCAACATCCTTTTCATCAGGCAAAAGTAAACAAACATTTCGTTACTTGAAAGCTACTTCCACTCTTTTTCATTCAAACCTTACCAATTTCAAGTCAATAGGTTTTCAGACGGCCGTCTCCGATTTCTGCTAAAATCCCTACCTTAAAAATTTACCTAACATCAAGCAAATGAATATTTTTTACGAAGAATCCGGCCAGTTTAAAGTTGCTGCTATTGTGCAGAAAAACGATGCCACTTACCAAGTCGATACCCAACACGGCAAGCGCACGAAGGTGAAGGCGAATAATGTGTTTACCGAGTTTAACGGCGACATGGCGGCGTTTTTGGAAAAAGCGCAGGCGGAAGCGGCGGAAATCGACACAGATTTGCTGTGGGAAGTGTGCAGTGAAGACGAGTTTTCCGCCGAAGCGATTGCGGAAGAATATTTCGGCCATGCGCCGAGCCAGTCTGAATTGGCGGCGACCCTGATTGCACTGTATGCCGCGCCGATGTATTTCTACAAAAAGGCCAAAGGCGTGTTTAAAGCCGCGCCGGAAGAAACCTTGAAACAAGCTTTGGCGGCGATTGAGCGCAAAAAGCAGCAGGATGCACAGATTGATGCGTGGGCGAAAGCGTTGCAGGCGGGAAACATGCCGTCTGAAATCGCAGCGGATTTGAAAACGATTTTACATGCGCCCGACAAGCAAGCCTTGACCTATAAGGCGTTTATCAAGGCAGCGGATGCGTTGAAATTGCAGCCTTATGATTTGGCGAAGCAAACCGGTGCAGTGGCTTCCCTGCCGCAATACCTGCTCGATGCGTTTGAAATGAAGCATTACCCACAGGGCGCAATATTGGCCGATATGGCGGTTTCACCTCTGCCGCAATTGCCGCAAGCCGATGTGGCAGCGTTTTCGATTGACGACGAATCTACCACCGAAGTGGACGATGCCTTGAGTCTGACCGATTTGGGTAACGGCTTGAAACGCGTGGGCATTCATATTGCCGCGCCGTCGTTGGCGATTGAATCGGGCAGCGCGATTGAAAAAACAATCATGAACCGCTTGAGCACGGCCTATTTCCCCGACGGCAAAATCACCATGTTGCCGGAAAACTGGATTGCCGCATTCAGCCTCGACGAAGGCGCCCACCGTCCTGCCGTGAGCATTTATTTTGATGTCGATGCCGAGTTCAACTTGGTCGGCGAACCGGTGAATAAAACCGAAGCGGTCAATATCGCCGAAAACCTGCGTATTCAGGCAATTGAGCCGCATTTCAACGCCGAAACCGGCTTGGATGCCACCTGCGAAGCCATGTTCAACCACCATCAGGATTTGATTTGGTTTTATCAATTTGCCGTTGCACGCCAAAAAGCCCGTGGCAAATACGAAGAAAACCGTGTGCCGCAATACGATTACAGCGTGGAAGTCGGTTCAGACGGCATTGTATCGGTCACCCGCCGCGAACGCGGTTCGCCGATTGATACGCTGGTGAGCGAAATGATGATTCTGGCCAACAGTACTTGGGCGGAAATGCTCGATACCCACGATTTGCCGGGCTTGTTCCGCGTGCAGCCGAGCGGAAAAGTCCGCATGAGCACCCAATCCGAACCGCACATCGGCATGGGCGTGCAGCATTACGGCTGGTTCACCTCGCCGCTGCGCCGCGCTGCCGACTACATCAACCAAAAACAGCTCGTCAGCCTGATTGATAAAAACAGCGAACCCTTGTTCCACAAAAACGATGCCGAGCTCTTCGCCGCGCTGCGCGATTTCGACACCGCCTACTCGGCTTACGCCGATTTCCAGCGCCAAATGGAAGCCTACTGGAGCTTGGTGTATTTGGAACAGCAAGGCACGAAAACGCTCACCGCCACAGTATTGAAAGAAGATTTGGTGCGCATCGAAGGGTTGCCCCTGGTCACGCGTGCAGCCGGCATTCCGTTTGACATCCTGCCGAAATCGCAAGTGCTGCTCAACATCACCGGCCTAGATTCTGAAAAACAGTTTATCGGTTTGAATTATGTGAAAGCGGTGGCGCCAAATGCGTGATCGACAATAGCGAAAAGGCCGTCTGAACAGGCGTTCAGACGGCCTTTCGTACTACCTTGTCCCGGTTTTGATTGATTTCTCTATCGCATAGCAGCCGGAAAACAAAAAATCCGGTTTCCGCCTGTCCCTAAAAAGCAGGCAGTTTTCGCTTAAATCAAACGGAAAGACTTCGAACCAACCGGTGCCCCGCAGACACGGCCAATACGGCCAACACCGGCAGCATCACTTTTTCAAAGCCTTTCAGTTTCAGACAGCTATGATGTTTGTATTGAGAATAAAGATACAGCAACACGCCCGGCAAATAAAGCTGTAAGAAAAGCCAGCGTTGTTTGCCATTGATGATTGCTCCCGGGAATTTTATGCGGCTGTTTTACCCTGACCCTACCGCTGCCGGTGCCGCCAAGTTTCTGCACCATGATGTCATTGGCTGCCGTCCTG
>NZ_PXYY01000083.1 GCF_003013245.1 Neisseria iguanae | reverse complement strand
TCATGAAGAAAACCCTCTAAATTCGGCTTAAAGGGAATTTAGAGGATTTTAGGGGTTTGGGACGTATTACGCCATTTGGTAACTATGGTTACTTTGCATGGGGTTTAAGAGGGTTTTGCAAAGGTCTCAAACCCGCTGTTATGCGGGTTTTATTGTTATGCCTGATTCATGGCGTTTAATGCTGCTTTAGCTAAAAATCCGCTGCGTGTTTCATGGGCGGCGGTGTATTCGTCCACGCGGTCAAGCAGGTATTGCGGTCCGCTTACGTTAAAGCGGGTTTGCTGTTGGCTGATTTTAGCTGGATCAATTTCTACCATTACCCAAACAGCGTTGTGATAATCGTCTTGCTGTTGCAAGTCTTCAATACTGCTGGGTGTCAGGTCTTTAAACAATCCGTCTTCAATCAGGCCGTCTATATGAAAGTAGGCGGCTTCTTTGGCGTTGGCAATGGCTTCTGCTACGGTGTCGCCGTAACTGAAACAGCCGGGTAAGTCGGGAATGGTTACGCCGTAAGCGGAATGTTCACCTTTGTGAATGGCGGCTGGGATAAACATTTTTTTCTCTCGGTTGTTTTTCGGGCTTTGGGCGCGTGAGATTGCCCCTACTGATTGAGTGGTGGCAGCGAGTCACCACTCTGCTGTTGCACTATTTCAAACCGGCTTGCTTCAAGATACTTTTGGCTGTACCGATTGGTAAATCCTTTTCATGGTGTGGCATGGTAACGCAGCTTTGTTTTTCAGGGTGTTTGTATTCCTGTGACTTCCCCTTGTGGCTACGAGATACCAACCGTCCGGTTCGAGTAGTGCAATGATGTCATGACTATTTATCAACACTCTTATACAGTTTTATAGCACGTCTGCTACGTGTGTAACTTTACACACAAAATATAACTGGTCAATGTCTTTTATGTATTTGTGTGTATTTTACCAAGATTGAATTAAAGGCCGTCTGAAAATATGGATTTTTGCAAGTTCAATGCAAATACTGATTGTTGTGTGAATACCCATGATGATAGATATAGTTAACTAATTTTAGAAACGCTGTTTTCTCTAAAAGAGTGACCAGCGTACCCAGCTGTAACCACTTTTTTAAAGAGGAGGGGTTACAGTATAAGCCTTATAGATAAAAGGTTTTAGAGAGTGTAACCACTAAAAAACATATCCCTTCCCTTATTATATAGTGGTTTTATTTTATACAAAAAAACACCAGCTCTGATTGATAGCAGGTGTTTGCTTTTACTCTTGGCCGTCTCTCAAACGGTCCAGATAGTCCGCCCATTCCTGAATCATGGCTATCCGGTTGGTAGATAATCAGCCTTGTTATAACTCGCTCTGCTTGTCTTTGGCAGTTTATGCGCTAATTGCGCTTCAATCCAATCAGGCTGATATTTACCCGTACCATTCAGATAGGTGCTTGCTGCTACATGGCGGAAACCATGCGGGATTTGTTCGTCTTTATACCCTAACCGCTCAAGGGCTTTTCTAATTTCGCCTTTACTTAATGACTGCTTGTAGCTGGTATTAAAAAACACATATTCATAGCTGCCTGTTACCTGCTTGATTTCTTCCAGTATGGCTAATACTTGGCGGTTCAAAGGGATTATAAAATCCAAGCCGTTTTTCATATTCTTGCCGCTCTTCGTCCATATCTTGGCTTTGAAGTCGATTTCTTCCCACTTCATCAGGCGCAATTCAGACGGCCTTGTGAATATATAAGGCAAAATACGGAATAACGCCCTTGTTTGCGGCATACCTCGGCAAGCGTTAATTTCGCGTAACAATACCGCTAGTTTTTTATAGTAGGTTAGCGGGTGGCTTTTCTGTTCTACCTGCGTTAATTCATCTCTTAGCTTGTAGGCGGGGTTGTAGGTAACACGGCGCATTTTCAAATGCATAGTCATATACGGGGCTGATTATGTCTAAAACCTTTTTTGCGGTGCCATATTTACCGGCTGATTCAATTCGCCGCAGTACAGATAAAATATCCAGCGGTTCAATCTATGTCATCGGCATATTACCGATATAGAGGTAAAATGTGTCTTTCAAGACCTCGCAATACGCGCCTGCTATGCCTCCTTCTCTCCGTACCACCCTATTGCTTCGATGTTTGTGTCATTCCCTAGAAAAGCTCTCAAATGTGTTTAACGCTTCTTTCTGCTTGGCTCGCTCGCTGTTCTTCTCATGCTGCTTAGGGTCTATACCCCGATCAATCGGCGGTTTTCTTCACGCATGGCGCGTGCTTCTCTCAGAGGCTGATAACCGGACACGTGCCAAGCTGTACAGAATCGGTTTTTTTGGTTATCGGGTGGCAGTAGAGGAAACGCCGGTATTTGCTATTTGCTTTAGCTTGCACCACCGTCTGATATTTAGGCGGTGGTTTTGCCTTGTGGTAAACTGCTGCATACCACAGGCGTTACCTTCCCCTAAAATCAAGAAATTTAGGGGTTTACGGTATTTCAAGATATTCCTGAAAAGTGTGTTTGGTGGAGGCGGGGGGAATTGAACCCCCGTCCGAAAGCTCTCTACAAAGCGTTCTACATACTTAGTCTTGCCTACTTAAAATCTTACTTCCCTTACGCCGACAGACAGGCTCTCGGGAAGCCAGTTACCTTAAATCTTATTTTCCGCCAAGCAACCCGACGGAAAACCAGCCAATGTAAAATGACGTTGCCGTAGGTTTAACCCTACACAGCCCATCGGCCAACTGCTGCAACGGCTAGCCTTAAGCGGCTAAAGCGTAAGTTTCGTCGTTTGCGACTATTTAAATTCAGTGTTTTACGGGAAATCTGAGACCCCGGTATGCCCGCATCTGCTTCGCAACCCCCGTCGAAACCAAGATCGCCCCCAGATAGGAAGTATTTATTATACGCAGAGTATATGATTTTGCCAATCTTTATCAGGCTGTCTGAAAATATCGTTTGTGACAAGCCTCGTAAAAAGGCTGCATTCTAGCTTTTTGGCGGTTTATTATCCTATGGAATACAACACCTGTCGATTATTCAGCAACATCTTACCAATTTTCAGACTGCCTTTTCTTTTAACTTTCTGAATAGGAAGTATTTATTATACGCAGAGTATATGATTTTGCCAATCTTTATCAGGCTGTCTGAAAATATCGTTTGTGACAAGCCTCGTAAAAAGGCTGCATTCTAGCTTTTTGGCGGTTTATTATCCTATGGAATACAACACCTGTCGATTATTCAGCAACATCTTACCAATTTTCAGACTGCCTTTTCTTTTAACTTTCTGAATAGGACAAACCAACATGTACGATGCCAACACACACGACGTGCGCCGTTTCTTTGTCCATGTTTGGCAACACCGTTTATGCTGCTGCAGCTTGGCGGTTTGCAGCAAAAGGCCTTGTGTATTATTGAAGTTCGTCCCGAATACGAACATTGTCTGGCGGAATCAACAATTATTTGGATAAAAACTGGCTGCCAGAAGACAGCGAAAGTAATACTTTTTTGTATATGTCGCTGCACTTTCCTATACATTACAGGAACAAGCTGCCATCGACCAGCCACCGGGTATTCGCACGATACATGCGCAATTGCACGCACACTATCATGATGACCGAGTTCGTGCTGAACATGAAATGATGGATATGCTGGCGGAAACTTTGTGGGAAGCGCAGCGTTTACGGTCTTTGTTTGGATGTTAATGCCTACATGACCCGTTTACACAGACAAATCGGTTTGGGACAGGAAGAACGCTCGCGTTTGAATCCGCATGAAGTGGGTTTACCCGACAAAATCAGTGCGTACGAGTAAAGTCTCTTAAAAAAAAATCATCGCAAGGCCGTCTGAAAGTATGCAATCTTTCAGACGGCCTTGCTTCATTCTTAATCCATCAATCCTGCCTGTCGTAAAGAATAAGCTTCCTGTGCGGTGACCACAAAATGATCCAGCAGCAGTATATCCACCAAACCTAAAGCCTGCCCCAACCTGCTTGTAAACTGAATATCTGCTTCAGACGGCCTTGCATATCCGCCCGGATGATTGTGGGCGATAATCAGGCTGTCAGCGTATCCTTCAAGAGCCAATTTGACGATTTCACGAATGTAAACTGTATTTTCTGCCACCGTACCGCGCGATAATTCATGCACGGTAATCAGTTGGTTTTGCCGGTTGAGCAGCAAAGCCACGCTGACTTCCACCTTCTCATACCCCAATTTTAAGCGCAAATAATCGGCAGCGGATTGAGGATTACTGAGCGTCATGTTTTGCTGCAAATCTTCACTCAAAATGCGCCGTCCGATTTCTTTCACTACGGCGAACTGGGTAAAGCTGGCCAACCCCATGCCTTTATGCGCAGCCAATGCCCGTGCGTCCGCGCTCATTAATTTCCCCAAACTGCCGAATTCTTTTAGCAGATACCGTGCCAAATCGACTGCACTCATGCCGCGCGTACCAACCCGCAACAAAATCGCCAATAATTCGGCATCGCTCAATGCCGCCGCGCCCCGCGCCAATAATTTCTCACGCGGCCTTTCCCCTTCGGGCCATTGTTTAATACTCATAACAATCTAAAATAATTATTTATATTATAATTTTATGATATATCAAATCAATAAAATACCCAACTTTTTCTTTGCGCTTGAAATAAAATAGTCTACCGCATACAACAATGCCGTCTGAAAACCGTTTCAGACGGCAGAAAATATTCGATACGATTAAATTCGTCTGGTTTCATACTATCCCTTTTTTGCCACGGAATCACAGCAAATCCGCTTAAAGTAAACCATTAACCAAAATTTAATATTGCCCCAACCCTGCTTGGGCTAATATAATATTGAGTTCATTTACAGGCTTTTCACGTCTTCAAAATTAAATAGTCTGCTGGCCTGTCAGGTTATTTATTTTTGGAAACTTTATTTCTCTTTTCCTGCTGCCCGTGCGCTCTCCAAGCTTTTTCAGACGGCCTTTTTTTATATTATCTGAAAACGCCTTCCAGCAATCAAACAGCTTTTTATCCCCCATCGAAAAATCCGTTTTGCCGGTACTCGTTTCAATTTTTGGAGTATTGCCATTATGACCGCAACCACTGCGTCTTCTGCCAAACCTTATTTGCAAATCCAAGGTTTGGTGAAAAAGTTTGGTGACAATTACGCTGTCGATAACATCGACTTGGATATCTACCAACATGAAATTTTCGCCCTTTTGGGCAGCTCGGGCAGCGGTAAATCCACTCTGCTGCGCATGCTGGCGGGTATGGAGATCCCGAATCAGGGCAAAATCATTCTGGATGGACAAGACATTACCAAGCTGGCACCGTATGAACGTCCGATTAACATGATGTTCCAAAGCTATGCCTTGTTCCCGCACATGACGGTTGAACAAAACATCGCTTTCGGTTTGAAGCAGGACAAAATGCCCAAAGGCGAAATCGATGCACGCGTAGAAGAAATGCTGCGCTTGGTGCAGATGGCCAAATTTGCCAAACGCAAACCGCATCAGATGTCAGGCGGCCAACAGCAGCGTATTGCGTTGGCGCGCAGCTTGGCCAAACGCCCGAAAATCCTGTTGCTTGACGAACCATTGGGCGCGCTCGATAAAAAACTGCGCCAGCAGACCCAGCTGGAATTAGTCAATACGCTTGAACAAGTCGGTGTAACCTGCATCATGGTGACGCACGACCAAGAAGAAGCCATGACCATGGCGACGCGCGTGGCGATTATGTCCGACGGACAACTGCAGCAGGTCGGCACCCCGAGCGACGTATACGATTACCCGAACAGCCGCTTCACCGCTGAATTTATCGGAGAAACCAATATTTTTGAAGGTTTTGTGGTGGAAGACCATGCCGATTACGCGATTATCCAATGTGACGGCTTGGAAAACCATGTGCGCATCGACCACGGCTTAGGCGGGCCTGCCGAACAGGATTTGTGGGTCAGCATCCGTCCCGAAGACATTGATGTGTATAAAGACAAACCCGAACATTTTGGCAACTACAACTGGGCGCAAGGCACAGTTAAAGAAATCGCCTACCTGGGCAGCTTTGCCATTTACCACATCCAACTGCCAAACGGCCGCGTGATTAAGAGCCAAGTACCGGCACCTTACTGGTATGTGCGCAACATCACTCCGCCGACTTGGGATGAAACCGTTTATGTAAGCTGGCCTGAAAACCAGCCTACTCCGTTGTTCCGATAAAAAAGGAATACCGCGATGAATTTAACCCAATTAAAGAAAAAACTGTTCCGCAAACCGGGACAGCGCCTCGTAATCGGCATTCCGTATCTTTGGTTGCTTGTGTTGTTTCTGATTCCGTTTGCGATTGTGCTGAAAATCAGTTTTGCCGAGCAGGAAATCGCCATTCCACCGTTTACACTGCTCACCACTTACGATGAAGATTTCCGCCGCCTGAATATTCTGCTCAGCTTGCAAAACTATGCAGATATATTCGAAAATTTCCAAGCAACATTGGGTCAGCTGCTCAATCCGTTCAGCAGCAACGGGGAAAATATTTATTTGCTGACCTATTGGTCTTCGATTAAAACTGCGTTGACGACGACAATCATCTGTTTGTTCATCGGCTACCCGACAGCCTACGCCATTTCCCGCGCCAAACCGTCGATTCGCAACGGTTTGCTGCTGGCGATTATGCTGCCGTTTTGGACATCGTTTCTGCTGCGTGTTTACGCATGGATGGGTTTGTTGGGACACAACGGCATTATCAACAACTTTTTGATGAAAAACAGCATCATCAGCCAGCCGCTGGATTTGTTCTACAATGCCTTTTCCTTAAATCTGGTGATGGTTTACGCTTATCTGCCGTTTATGATTCTGCCTTTGTACACGCAATTAGTAAAACTTGACGGCCGCTTGTTGGAAGCCGCTTCGGATTTGGGTGCCGGCCCGGTTAAATCATTCTTTACCATTACCCTGCCCTTGTCGAAAACCGGCATCATCGCAGGTTCCATGTTGGTATTCGTCCCGGCAGTAGGCGAATTTGTGATTCCAGAATTGGTCGGCGGCTCTGAAAACCTGATGATCGGTAAAGTATTGTGGCAGGCATTCTTTGACCAAAACAACTGGCCTTTGGCTTCCGCCGTTGCGGTGGTGATGGTGATTCTGCTGGTGATTCCGATTGCGCTGTACCAGCATTATGACAACCGTCAAATTGAAGAAGGATCGAAATAATGCATAAGCAAAAATTATCTTGGTTCTTAAAGTTGATGCTGTTCATCTCATTAGCATTTTTGTATATCCCGTTGTTTGTTTTGGTCATTTACTCATTCAACGAATCCAAACTGGTAACAGTTTGGGGCGGCTTTTCCACCAAATGGTACTCGGCCCTGATGCAAAACAGTACCATTCTGGAAGCTACCTGGTTGTCGCTGCGCATTGCCATTGTTTCTTCATTGGCAGCCGTAGTACTCGGCACGCTGGCCGGCTATGCGATGGCACGTATTAAGCGCTTCCGTGGCAACACCTTGTTTGCCGGTATGGTTTCCGCACCGATGGTGATGCCCGATGTGATTACCGGTTTGTCAATGTTGCTGCTCATTATTCAGGTGCAAATGTTCCTGCAAAACAATGAATGGCTTCAAGCGCTTTACTTTGACCGCGGTTTCTTTACCATCTTCTTGGGACACACCACTTTATGTATGGCCTACATTACCGTGGTGATTCGTTCGCGCCTGATTGAATTGGATCAGTCGTTGGAAGAAGCCGCCATGGACTTAGGTGCACGCCCGCTGAAAATCTTCTTTGTGATTACCCTGCCGTTGATTGCTCCTGCGATTGCTTCCGGCTTCCTGCTGGGCATTACCTTGTCGCTTGATGATTTGGTGATTACATCGTTCTTGTCGGGTCCGGGTTCTTCTACCTTGCCGCAGGTGGTTTTCTCCAAAATTAAACTCGGCTTGGATCCGCAGATGAACGTATTGGCGACCATCTTTATTGCTGTTATTGGCACGCTGGTGATTCTCGGCAACTATTGGATGATGCGCCAGGCTACCAAACGTGACCGTGAAGCAGCCGAAGCTTATCGACAAAAAAAGCAGTGATTCAATAAACCGTCAGCACGTTTCAAGCAAAAGAGCCATTTTAAAGTGGCTCTTTTTTATTCCGTTTGGGAAACGCTGACTGTTTAATGAGTTCTACAAAGGTCTCGGCCGTCTGAAACGTTTCAGACGGCCTTTAATATCGGGTTAGCGGAACAAATCCAATGATTTCGCAAACACCATCACAATGCCGTAAAGCAACGGAACCAACAACAACGCCCAACGCCACCACAATGAGAAACCGCTGCGTTTAATGCTTTCTTGCAGCAAATAAGCATCAGAAATCATGGTTTCATCATCCGGATTACTGCTTGAAGCGGCTTTGCGAATGTCGGTTTCATGGTGCTTCTCATGCACAGCTTTCACGCATAAATTACACAGCAATCCAGCCAACAGCAAACCAGCCATAATATACATTGTCACACTATACGCCTGCGCCGCCGGAATTCCACTGTCAATTTGGCTTTGGCGGATGTAGTTGACCAACACCGGGCCAATCACGGCGGCGGTTGACCATGCCAACAAAATCCGACCGTGAATCGCGCCGACTTGATATGTGCCGAACAAATCTTTCAAGTAAGCCGGAATTGCCGCAAAGCCGCCGCCATACATCGACATAATCACGCAAAAACAAATTACGAATAAAGTTTTGTTACCGCCGGTACCAATCAACGGCACGGCAAAATACAAAAGCGAACCCAGCACAAAGAAAATAGTGTACACATTTTTGCGGCCGATTTTATCGGAAATGCTCGACCAGAAAAAACGTCCGCCCATATTGAATAAGCTCAACAAGCTGACAAAACCTGCTGCCGCGCCCATGCTGATTGCCGCCTGCTTACCCACCGATTCTTCGGAAAACATTTCCTGAATCATCACCGCAGCTTGCCCCAATACACCGATACCGGCAGTAATATTCAGACACAGCACCCAAAACAACAGCCAAAATTGCGGTGTTTTCATTGCTTGGTTGACGTTCACATGATTGCTGCTGACCAGCTTGGTTTTCACCTTAGGCGCGACATAGCCTTCCGGCTTCCAATCCGCTGCCGGTACACGAATGGTAAATGCACCGAACATCATCAAGGCAAAATAAATAAACGCCAATACCACAAAAGTCTGTGCCACGCCCACTGAAGTGTCGCTGCTGAACAAAGCCATCAGCCATACCGACAAAGGCGAGGCCACCATCGCACCCCCGCCGAAACCCATAATCGCCAAGCCCGTGGCCATGCCCGGTTTATCGGGGAACCATTTCATCAGCGTGGAAACCGGCCCGATATAGCCAAGCCCCAAACCGATACCGCCAATCACGCCGTTGCCCAAGTACAGCAAGGCTAAATTGTGGGTACTGACACCAATCGCCGATACCAAAAATCCCAAGCTGAAACAGCAAGCCGCCACAAACATAGCTTTTTTCGGGCCGGCACGTTCCATCCATGTGCCAAACATTGCCGCCGATGCCCCCAGTACCGCTAAGGCAATGCTGAAAATCCAGCCGACCGTGGCCAGCTTCCAATCGCCCGCTGCCGATTCGGTAATACCGATTACCTTAGCCAGCGGTGCATTAAACACAGAATACGCATAAATCTGGCCGATGGCCAAATGCACGGCCAATGCCGCAGGCGGCACCAACCATCGGTTGAAACCCGGCTTGGCTATGGTAGCCTCACGGTCTAAAAATTTCATTTCTACCTCAAATAATAATGGATTAACTAATTGATTTTACCTGTAAATCAGGTAAAATTTGTTGACAATTATATCAATTCCAACCATTTCTCTATGCCACAAAATAACTATTTTTAACAAAATCTTCAAGAAACTGCCTGATTTGCTTTCAGACGGCCTAAAATAGGGCTATCATTTTAATTTCCAGCAACCAGGAGCCTATTTATGCAAGCACAAGCTGTTGTCCGCCACATCGTCGATTGGTTAAAAAATTATGCCGGAAAAGCCTGCACCAAAGGTTTTGTAGTCGGCGTTTCCGGCGGCATTGATTCTGCCGTTGTGTCCACATTGGCCGCTAAAACCGGCCTAAACGTGTTGTTGATTGAAATGCCGATTCGCCAAAAATCCGACCAAGTCAACCGCGCACGCGAGCACATGGATAATTTGAAGCAACGCTACGCCAACGTGACCGCCATGACCGTAGACTTGACCCTGACGTTTGATACCTTTGCCGAAACGGTTGAAGTCGATGAAACCGAATTCCCCAACAAGCAGCTCGCACTGGCCAACGCCCGTTCCCGCTTGCGCATGGTCACGCTTTATTACTACGGCCAACTGCACGGCCTGCTCGTCACCGGTACCGGCAACAAAATCGAAGATTTCGGCGTGGGCTTTTTCACCAAATACGGCGACGGCGGCGTGGATATCAGCCCGATTGCCGATTTGACCAAAACCCAAGTTTACCAACTGGCCAAAGAATTGAATGTCATCGAAGCCATTCAGCAAGCCGTGCCGACTGACGGTTTGTGGGACACCGAGCGCACCGATGAAGAACAAATGGGTGCGAGCTACCCCGAACTCGAATGGGCAATGAGCGTTTACGATACGCATCAACCCGAAGATTTCAGCGGCCGCAAGCGCGAAGTTTTGAAAATCTACACCCGATTGCACAAAGCCATGCAGCACAAAATCAACCCGGTTCCAGTATGCGGCATTCCTCCTGAGTTATTGAAATAAACTTTAAAAAGCCGTCTGAAATCTTTTCTGTAACTTAGGTCGGTTGAGTTGGAACCCAATAAATCTTCGAATACTGATAAAACATTTGTTAGTGGTGAAGAAAAAACAATTGAGTTGCGAAGCTGGGCTACCGATTATCGTGGTTACGATGTATGTTGCTGATTTATTTGATGTTCGTCTTTTTCTGTACTTTGATGTAATTGTTCAAATCTTGGTCGGTTTTGAGCCGGGTAAAGGCAAGATTTTCTTGATTAACATAGATGATGGCGGCGTTGTCTTCCCTCTTATTGATTTCTTGCATGATCTGAAACAAGAGATCGCTTTTGCCCACACATCGTTGTCCGGTGAACACCTTAATCAAATCTTTGCCCATAAACGAACGAACTTTGTTTTAGGGGCTGAAGCAAATTAGCAGTCATGTCAGACGGCAAAAATGAAGATAACCATTGCAAATTAACAAAGAATGCCCAAAGAAAACTTCTCCGGTTTTTTGTACCGGAAGTAATGGCCCGTGCAGCCGCTGATATTCTGGGTATCCAACCCGGTTGGGCTATGTTAGCCTACCGCAAAACCCGCCAAGCGGCTGCCTGTCATTTGGCGCAGGCAACCGGCGGGGTTTTCAGAGGCCCCACCGGGCCAGACGGGGGTTATTTCGGCGGTCGGCGTAAGGGTAAACGCGGAAGCGCGGCAGCAGGGAAAGCGGCGGTATCCGGCATCTTAAAAAGCGGCAGGGAAAGGTTGGTACCACCGTTGTGGGGGATAACGG
>NZ_PXYY01000082.1:294-11553 GCF_003013245.1 Neisseria iguanae | reverse complement strand
CAAACCGATTTATACGACCAATGCGGCAGAGGCGGTACACCGCCAGTTTCGGAAGCTGGCCAAAACCCAAGGCGCATTCCCCAATGAAACCGGCTTGTTGAAGCTTTTATATGGCGGTATCGGTAAGGCTTCGGGGAAATGGACGATGCCGATTGCAAACCGGGGGCAGACGCTCCCGCAGTTGGCGGTTGGCAGAGGCGGTACACCGCCAGTTTCGGAAGCTGGCCAAAACCCAAGGCGCATTCCCCAATGAAACCGGCTTGTTGAAGCTTTTATATGGCGGTATCGGTAAGGCTTCGGGGAAATGGACGATGCCGATTGCAAACCGGGGGCAGACGCTCCCGCAGTTGGCGGTTTGTTTTGACAGCCGGCCGGCATTATCCGGTTGCAGAATTCAAGCTGACACAGGATTTTGAACGGCCTCTTCCGTGCTGCGTAAAGAAACAAAGATTTTTCCGGCAGCAATGCCGTTTTCCTTACCGCGCCGGATAACGGCATCAAATCCGCTACCCACCCAATCATTGGTTTCTTTAACTGCAAGCACTTCGAAGTTATCGTCGATAAATTGTGCTTGTGTAGAAGCCATACGCTTATCCAATTCTTCTCTAGTTGTTTTATTTGCTAGATTATTTAGATTTGCTTATACTGCATCAGACAATACCGCATTAATATATGTATTTTGTAATGCATTCATTCAATTATCCTCATTTTGTATCAACAACTGAAAAATTATATTTTTTCTGTAACTCCATATATTGAGAACCGTCACAGAATGTATTTGTAAAAACCAAAGGATAACCACTCCTTAATCTAACTATATCTGCTACCCAACCGCGGGAAACAGAATATGAAATTGATAAGAAATAGGTTTTTTCTAATACTGCATCTTTATATGTATAACGGATAGACCAAGTGGGTATCCATGTATGTTGCATCCTTATACGTTCTGTACGATACGCAATTAATTTTTTATCTTTAAGCTCAGCCTCATCAACCAATAACTTAAATTCCGCTTTTCTGCACAATGCATCAAACTGCATCTTGCCGACAATCTCGTCGCCGAACAAAACCAAAAACAACACCGCCAACCCGAGTAGATATCACAGAAACCTTTTCGGCGAACTTAAAATCCCGCTCCATTTGTCCCATGCCGCAAATACCTATCCCGAGATAAAACCAATGCTACCGAAGATAGAAAAAATCAATACGATGGCAATCAAAGCAATCATGAGCTTTCCTTATTATTTCTCTGCGTTCTTTTCCTATAAAATGATACGCCCATCAGAAATCCGGGTATCACACCGAATACTAAAAATATAGCGAAATATACCAAGGCTTCCATATGGTTATTCCTGTTTTAAAGAAGATATAATTCTCATTTGTAATAAAGCAGTAAGCTATTTAAGCCCGCGGTTAACCGGGGCGGCCGGCCGGGATAAAGTGCCATTTTGTGCCGGCCGGTTGCGAAAACGGAGGATGAAGGCTTTAATCGAGTCAGGCAATATCGTAGAAGCCGCAGAAGAAATGGAAATCTAAGCAGGTAGCCGGACGACGTTCCGATTCGGGACCGGAAAGGCGGTGCCTCCGACCGGGTACTATGGCTTTGAACATGGACGGTAGCGGAGGTAAATGATAGTTGTTCGACGGGCAGCCAATACTTGGTTGGATTTGATGAAAAGAGCGTTGTCAATGTGTTTAGCCATCATGATTTAGGCTTGTTGGTGGAAGAAGCTGCCCATGGAAAACTCCTCTAAATTCTTTATTCTTTCATGGTAAATTTAGAGGAGTTTTAGGGGGTTTTTTGCAACGGTCTCAGGCCGTCTGAAACGCCAAACGGCATTCTTCACGAATGGCGTTTGTTTTATTTAGAAGATAAATCACCGGTAAGGGTTTTCCAAACCTTCCATCAGGGTTTTCAGATAATCGCGCAACTGCGCTTCTCCACATCCCATCAACAGCGCGTCTTCAAAGGCATCTTGTGCCATTTGGTACAGCTCGCTCATGTTTTCGTTCATCACTTTCACTTTTTCAGTACATGACACAATCTTACCGTCGTCGCTGTACCATTTCGGCATTTCAGGCATACTCATACTGCTGCATTTCCTTGTTTAATTTAAAAAGCGTGTCGGATCGTTTTTCTTCACACGACGGCCGAAGGCGTATTTAGAATTCCAGTATTTATTGCTCAAGCTGGTAATTTCGATGTTTTTGCCCGTCCGCGGTGCATGGATAAAGCGGTTATTGCCGATGTAGAGACCGACGTGGGAAATGCGCCCGCGTCCCATCGTTCGGAAAAACACCATATCGCCCGGCTGCAGTTCGCTGCGGTTGACGTGTGCACCCATTTTGGCTTGCTCGGCAGAGGTGCGAGGCAGGTTCAAGCCTATGGTGCGGCGGAAGATATGTTGCATAAAGCCACTGCAGTCAAAGCCGGTGCGCGCTGAAGTGCCGCCGTAGCGGTAAGCCACACCGAGCAAACCCATGGCGCTTTTAATTAATTCGTCGGCACTGCCTTCCAATTGTTCGACCGCAGGCGGATTGACGTGGATGGACATAAGCTGGGTTTGGGCATTGTGGTTGGTATCTTGATTAAATTGATTGAGAATCTGCTGCCGGTTGCTCAGCATGTTTTCCAAATCGTCGGCATGCGCTATGCCTATACCGGAAAACAGCATACAGGCCGAAGCCAATACCGCCGTCAGTTTTACGAAACGGTTCATTCCTTACTTCCACGTGTTCAGACGGCCTTAAGCATTGGCGCTCTACCTGCAAAATATCGAATCACGGCAAAAAACACGGCAAGCTTGAAGGCTTGCGCTGATTTGCGGTACGGCACCGGCATTTTTCAGGTCAAACGTTTGCGGCCAACAAGCCCTATATACTGTCTGTTTTATTATGTTATGCTGTATCTTAAATGTTATCTTTTTGATTGTATTAAAAAATCGGAATCTTGGCAAAAAAGTAACAGTTATATTGCGTTAACATTTTGTTTTTAAACAATTTTTATAAATTTGAAAAATGATGATGATTCCCACCTTGCTGGCAATGCGCGACCTTTCCCGAATGCGCGAGATTATTACCATTCTGACCAAACACGGTTTGGACAGCTTTGTACAGCGCATCAAGCTGGCGCATCAGAGCGACCGAAAAAAAGCCGACCCCGACAGCCATTATTTGAGCACACCGCGCCGTTTCCGCATGGCATTTGAAGAACTCGGCCCAACATTTATCAAGCTCGGCCAAGTGTTGTCCACCCGCGTGGATATTTTCGGCGCAGAATGGATTGAAGAATTCGAGCGTCTGCAAAGCAATGTTGCGCCAATTCCGGTCAACAATATCCACAAGCTGATTGAATCGCAGCTTGGGAGGCCGGTGCGGGAGATTTTCAAATCCATCCGGCCTCATCCTATCGGCAGCGCATCAATCGCCCAAGTACATCAAGCCGTGTTGCTTAACGGCGAAACCGTAGCGGTGAAAATCAAACGCCCCGACATCGACCCCGTGATTCAGGCCGATTTGCGCATTCTCAACCACATCGCCAGTCTGATTGAATCGGAAATCCCCGAAATGCGCCGATACCAGCCGGTGCAGATGGTGCAGTATTTCGCACGTAGCTTGGCCAAAGAAACAGATTTGTCGGTCGAATTGCGCTATATGCAGCGTTTCGGCAAAACTTTCGAGCACCACGAATCGGTTCATGTGCCGAAAGTTTATCCTGAATTGTCCAACCGCCTGATCCTGGTTCAGGAACATATCAGTGATACGTTACTGAAAAACATCGATACCGGCACACTCGAACCGGAAGTCCGTAGCCGCTTGGCTGCGCAAATCACCGACATCTTGTTCATCATGATTCTGCAACAAGGTTTCTTCCACGCCGACCCGCATCCGGGCAATATTTTCATCAATACAGACGGCCGCATTACCTTTATTGATTTCGGCTTGGTCGGGCACTTAAGTAGCACGCGCCGCCGCGAAATCATTGATTTGATCAACGCGCTCGCCCATAAAGACCAGTTCACCATGCAATATGTGCTGAGCAACTGGGCGCAAGGCGATTTACCCGATGAAAACCTGCTCGGTGCCGATGTCTTGGAAATGCTGCTCAACTACGAACACACCCCTGTGCGCGATTTGCGCATCAGCCAAGTCATCAATGATATCACCCAAATCATGCGCCGCCACGGCCTGACCCTTCCGGGTGACTTAGTGATGCTGTTCAAAACGCTGATTACGCTTGAAGGCGTGGTTAAGCGGCTCGACGGACAAATCGAGCTGCTTGAACGCGCCAAACCCATCGTCTTTGCCGCCTTTAAAGAACGCACATCGCCCGAACATATCCTGCGCAAAAGCAAAATGCACATGCAAACCCTGTTGCAGGCCGCCGACGAACTGCCACAAAACCTATTCCGTCTCAGCCGCCGCCTGCAAAAAGGACAAATGGGCGTCACCCTCGATTTCAAACGCTTCGACCAGCTCAGCCACCAAATCGACCGCGCCACCAACCGCCTGACTATGGGCATCGTCACCGCCGCGCTGATTATCGGCTCGTCCATCGTCATGAGCATAGAAACCGGCCCGAAATTCATCGGATTTCTCGGCTACCTGTTCGCGTTTGCCAACAGCCTGTGGATCATGTGGTCGATTTGGCGTTCCGGACGGCATTAACCCCGCTTTGCCATCATCAAAAAAGCCGTCTGAACGTGTTTGCTTTCAGACGGCCTTGATTTATCCGCACGCGCAACCATATAGCGGGTAATTCATTATTCAAAATTCAAACAGAGAAAATCATGACACACAATCTTGCCGCCCTCCATCCTGACAATACCCGCACGCGCTTTATTTTCGACGATATGCCGGTGCGCGGTTTGCACGTCCGCTTGGGAAAGGTTTGGCAACACATCGTGAAACAAAAACACTACCCTGCCGCCATCAGACGCGCTTTGGGCGAATTATTGGCCGCCGGGGTGTTATTGTCAAGCAATCTGAAAATCGACGGCACGCTGATTGTGCAGGTACAAGGTCAAGGCCGTCTGAAAATGTTGGTGGTGGAAGCCACTTCTGAGCAAACCGTACGTGCAACCGCCCGCTGGGATGAACATGCCGGCATCGCCGATGATGAAAGCCTGACCGGTTTGTTGGGTGAAAACAGCGTATTCGTGTTGACCTTGCAACCGAAAGATGCTGAGCCGTGGCAAGGTATTGTACCTTTGGAAGGCGGCGATATTGCGCAAATGTTGATGAATTATATGAAACGTTCCGAGCAGCTTGACACGCATATCGTTTTGGCCGCTTCAGACACCAGCGTCGGCGGCTTACTGTTACAACGCTTGCCGGAAGAAGAGATCGATACGGCAGCTTGGGAACATGCGAGCACGCTGGCACAAACGATTACTGTCGCAGAGCTGACCGGTTTGGACGCGCAACATGTGTTATACCGTTTGTTCCACGAAACCCCGCCACGCGTTTTCGAGCCGGAAAACATCGAATTCGCTTGCACCTGCTCGCGCGGTAAAGTCAGCGATATGCTGCTGATGCTGGGCGGTGAAGAAGTCAGCAGTGTGGTCACAGAGCAAGGCAGCATTGCGGTTGATTGCGATTTCTGTCATGAAAAATATGTGTTTGACGAAACTGATGTGAATGCTTTGTTTGGAATAAATGTGTCGGCCTTGCGTCAGGAAACTCAACGGATTCAATAAAGGTTAAGAAATCAAACAGGGCGTGTCCGCATTTTGTCTGCGCCGCAGATTTTCGAGCGGAAAAAGATGATACTCAAAGAGAACGGTTTTTTACACACTACGCCGGTAAAAACAGCGTAGCGGCAATGTTTGGACACCTTTGCACTCATTTCCAACGCAGCAGACGGTCTTTATGCCGGAAAGTACCGCATGATGAAATGAGGACACGCCCTAATAATTATTTGCTGTTCAAAGAATCACGGATTTCACGCAACAGCAATACTTCTTCAGATGGCTCAGCCGGTGCTTCTTCGGCGGGCGCTTCTGCTTTTTTCATTGAATTCAGCAATTTCACCACGCAGAAAATAGCAGCGGCAATAATGAGGAAACTGATCAAGGTGTTGATGAACAAACCAATGTTTAGGGTTACCGCGCCTGCTGCTTTTGCAGCTTCCAAAGTCGCGTAACCTGCTTCGCCTGTGGGCGGTACGCCGTCTTTCAAGGTGATGAACAGGTTAGAGAAATCCACACCGCCGATCAAAATACCGATAGGCGGCATGATTACGTCGTCAACCAATGATTTGACAATGCCGCTGAACGCAGTGCCGACAACCATACCGACTGCCAAATCCACCACGTTACCACGCATGATAAATTCTTTAAATTCTGATGCAATAGACATATTTAAACTCCTGAAACTGTGTTAAGAAATTTAGATTATAAATCGAAGGTAGGGATAATAACGCTTTAGTTGTTAATATTTTTTGATAAAAGTTAAATTTTGCATTTTCTCTACAAATAACAGGGTTGACATGCCACTCATATGAAATAAAGGCCGTCTGAAATGATGGTGTTACTTTTTCACCACTTTCAGACGGCCTGTTTTATTTTATTCCCCAACACTCAAAGCATTGATGCTGTAGCCACCGTCGACATACGTGATTTCGCCGGTGATGCCTGAAGCCAAGTCCGACAACAAAAATGCTGCGGCATTGCCGACTTCTTCGATGGTCACGTTGCGGCCTAGCGGATTTTGCGATGCCACATGACTCAACAATTTGTTGAAATCGGCAATACCGGAAGCGGCCAAGGTTTTGATTGGCCCTGCAGAAATGCCGTTGCAGCGGATACCTTCGCGGCCGACGGCTGAAGCGGTAAAGCGGATGGCCGCCTCCAAGCTGGCTTTGGCCAAGCCCATCACGTTGTAGTTCGGAATCGCACGCACGGCACCCAAGTAGCTCAATGCCACGATGGCGGAACGGCGGCCTTTCATCATCGGGCGGGCAGCTTTGGCCAAAGCAGGCAGGCTGTACGCAGAGGTTTCGTGCGCAGTATTGAATGCTTCACGGTTGATGCTGTCGAGAAAGTCGCCGTTTAAGGCTTCTTTCGGTGCAAAGGCAATGGCGTGTACCAAGCCGTCCAAGCCGTCCCAGCTTTTGCCCAAATCGGCGAATATTTGTTCCACTTCGGCATCGTTATTGACATCGCAACGGAATACCAAATCAGAACCCAATTCGGCAGCCATTTTGCGCACGCGTTCTTCCAATTTGTCAACAACATAAGTAAACGCCAATTCCGCACCTTGGTCGCGGCAGGCTTTAGCGATGCCGTAAGCAATAGAACGCTCGGAAATCATACCGGTAATCAGAATTTTTTTACCTTGCAAAAAACCCATTTTTTATCCTTTAAAGTGGTGTTGCACTGACAGCCTCCCTAAACCACACAACCGCGCTGCGGCTTGGCCGTTGCCATGGAAAGCGAAGATGTTGTTAAACCGAGCATTATAGCAAAAAGCCGTTGTTTTGGAACAAAAACAAACCGCCTTTCAAATGGCCTTTTGCGCCAGCGTTTTCATATTGGCAGCCAACGGCGAACACAAGGTAAAAATCGGCAGCTGCAACCAGGTCTGTAAACGAACTGGACGCGCCAAGCCCACCACAGGTAAAGCCGACCGATACGGCTGCTGATCAATACATTTGGGATGTATTCACCAGTTTACCCATCAAGATTTCAGACAGCTTATCGGTAAAAATCAGGCCGTCTGAAAAAGATGGGATGACACGGCAAAACTTTTGGTTTGCGCTCAAAATAATGTCTTGCCGCTATTTTGAATGAATTTCAGCACTGGAACGAATCACCAGTCCACCTACCTTGAGGCAGTCTGAAAATATTGTGCCGCCCCAATATATCAGACGGCCTGAACCCTTTGTACAAGCCCCATCTGCCGAAACCACAGGCCGAGCCGTTGCCGGACGACATCGACGGCGACGTGCCTTTTTGATTGGAGTTGAAAAATGAACCTAACCCGAGAAGCCCCGAAACGCTTACGCGACAGTTTGGTACTGGCAGATTCGTATACCAAGGCAGGTATCGGTTTTATTGCCGTTCCCTACTTTACCGAAATCGCCGCCATTCATGAATAAAAAGGAAAGATCCATGAAGCCCAAGCTATCAAAAAACGTAAACATTGAAGTAGAAATCGACATTCAAAATACCTACGTCGGTATATTGGCACATTTCTTCGCACCACACTTCTCAAACATCCGGCCTATTCGTAATATGTCATATGTCTGCACACTCTGGACGCTATCGCTTTTAACCACACTCAAATCTGTTTTTTCTACAAAGGTTAATCAAACATTCACAAAGCTTGGGTATCCCTGCCCGTTGCCGTTTTAGCGTAAACCGACACGCCCGGCCTGCCACGGTTACACTGCCCTGAAAACGCGCTATACTGAGTATTAGACGGATTACTTTATTTTAACGCCCGAACAGGGGGAAGATTATGCCCGAACAAAACCGAATTCTTTGCCGCGAGCTGAGCCTGCTCGCTTTCAACCGCCGCGTCTTGGCACAAGCGCAAGACCCAAGCGTGCCGCTGTTGGAACGTTTGCGTTTTTTATGTATCGTATCGTCGAATTTGGACGAGTTTTTCGAAGTGCGCGTCGCGTCGCTGAAACGTGACCAAAAAATCCGTCCGCATATTGTGCTTGACAACGGCAAAACGCCGTCTGAAACCCTTGAGGGTGTTTCTGCTCAAACGCATGCCCTGATTGAGGAACAATACGCGCTCTTTAATGAAGTGCTGCAACCGGAATTGGCCAAACAAGGCATTCACTTTTACCGCCGCCACACATGGACGCCCGGACAGCAAAAATGGATTAACGAATATTTCGATAACGAGCTGATGCCGATTCTGACACCCATCGGCCTCGACCCGTCTCATCCGTTCCCCCGCGTGTTGAACAAATCACTCAATTTCGCAGTGGAATTGGAAGGGACGGATGCCTTTGGCCGCCCTTCCAGTATGGCGATTGTACAAGCGCCACGGATTCTGCCGCGTGTGGTAAAAATGCCATCTGAAATCTGTGACGGCAACGAAGGATTCGTGTTTTTGTCGTCCATTTTGCACGCACATGTACACAAGCTGTTTTTAGGCATGGAAGTCAAAGGCTGTCACCAATTCCGCCTGACGCGTGACAGCGATTTGACAGTCGATGACGATGATTTGGAAAACCTGCGCACCGCTATTCAGAGTGAATTGCGCGACCGCGAATACGGCGACGGCGTGCGTTTGGAAGTAGCCGATACCTGTCCGCAGCACATCTGCCACTTCCTGCTCGACCAATTTAAATTGGAACCTTCGGAGATGTATCAAGTAGAAGGACCGGTGAATCTGGTGCGACTGAATGCCGTGCCTGATTTGGTTGACCGCCCCGATTTAAAATTTACGCCGCCACCTACCACAGGCCGTCTGAAAAAACTGAGCAAAACCGGTTCTGTTTTGGACTTAGCCAGGCAAGGCCCGATATTATTGCACCATCCTTACCAGTCGTTTGATCCGGTGGTTCAAATGATTCGAGAAGCGGCCAGCGACCCGGATGTGTTGGCCGTCAAAATGACGATTTACCGCACCGGCAGCCATTCCGAATTGGTCAAAGCCCTGATGCGCGCGGCTTTGGCAGGCAAACAAGTGACCGTAGTAGTCGAATTGATGGCGCGTTTCGATGAAGCCAACAATGTAAGCTGGGCACAGCAACTGGAAAACGTCGGCGCACACGTGGTGTACGGTGTATTCGGTTACAAAGTTCACGCCAAAATGGCTTTGGTTATCCGCCGTGAAGAAGGCCGTCTGAAAAGCTACACCCACTTGGGTACAGGCAACTACCACCAAGGCACATCGCGCATCTACACCGATTTCGGTTTAATCACTGATGATACGGCCATCACCGCCGATGTAAATACCTTATTCATGGAAATCACCGGCTTAGGCAAGCCTGTGCGACTGAACAAACTGTACCAAAGCCCGTTTACGCTGCATCCGATGATAATCAACCGCATTCGGCAGGAAACAGAAAACGCCCGAGCAGGCAAACCGGCCAAAATCATCGCCAAAATGAATTCCTTGATTGAACCGACAGTCATCGAGGCCTTATATGCAGCCAGCACTGCAGGCGTGCAAACCGACCTGATTGTGCGCGGCATGTGTACCCTGCGTCCGGGCGTAAAAGGCTTGTCAGACAATATCCGCGTCCGTTCCATCATCGGCCGCCAGCTCGAACACTCACGCATTTTCTATTTCTACAACAGCGGCGAAGAAAATACCTATATTTCCAGCGCCGACTGGATGGGACGCAACTTCTTCCGCCGTATTGAAGTCGCCACGCCGATTCTCCATCCAGCACTCAAAGCACGCGTGATTCACGAAGGTTTGACGCTGGCATTGGAAGACAACACCAAAGCATGGGAAATGCAGCCTGACGGCTCATATATCCGTGTTCAAGCCGAAAAAGGCGAACCATTGGTCAGCCTGCAAGACGATTTGTGGGCAATGTACAGCCGCTAATCTTCCGATTAATGACAAGACCGTCTAAACATGATCTCATTGCAAACAGAATGTTTTCAAACGGCCTTATTTATGGCAATTCCAACGTTGTTTACACTCTTCGTTTTTTTACCTGGAAATCCATTTTAAGATTATTGCGGATCATTCAGAAATGCCGAAAATAGAACGAATCCGTACGATTCTTGATAATACTCAAAAATCCTAAAGTAATCATTACGGCAAAACAAAAGCTGTTTCGCATAAAAAATGTAAATAACCTGGCCTTTTCCTATCGCTTATTCACTTAAAAATGAACACACAGGGCAGATCGGATACCTCGTATCCGAGATTTCCCCGAAAGGCAAACTTTGCTTTGAATTTAAACGGTTTTTTCCCTTTTAAACAAATGTCGGATTCAAGAATCCGACCTATCCCATATCGTCATGATTCATTTAATCAGCCATAGTAAAATCACCCCAAAACCGAGCCTTCTTAAATTCCCATAACATACCCCACCCAATGCCGCCAAAAAGTCTTCAATGACATCGACAACAGTGAAAAATGATAAGCCGTTATAGAGCGGTATCAAGATCAGCAAAGAGACTGTTTCCGGATGGTACGGAAACCCCGAACCTAAAGGTGATACAGCACGCCAGCCCACCAAGATCAATGACGAAGCACGACGCCAAAATGTCGGACAATATCCCGATGATTACCAATGCAAACAGCCTGAGCCCTTTGCAAAACCCTAATCAA
>NZ_PXYY01000082.1:0-284 GCF_003013245.1 Neisseria iguanae | reverse complement strand
TTCACTGCCCAATCTGTTGTGTAAACAACGCGAAGTTTCCCTATACTTAAGGCCGTCTGAAAATGCATGAGCACACCACCATCGTCAAATGTCCAACCTGCCAAACCCCGGTCATCTGGAGTAATGAAAGCCAATACCGCCCGTTTTGCAGCCAACGTTGCAAGCTAATTGATTTGGGCGGATGGGCGGAAGAACACTACAGCGTCGCAGCAGTTGAAGATGATGCTTTGTCGGATATATTGAAATGATGTGGTCGATTTTCTGAAAAAGAAGGTAGAAACAAG
>NZ_PXYY01000081.1 GCF_003013245.1 Neisseria iguanae | reverse complement strand
AACTGCCGGAACCGGTTTTGACGGTTTTTTTGCTGTGGCCGTTACGCCGGCCGGGCTGCAACTGCTTTTGTTCGAGGTATTGTCCGGTTTCGGCTTCCAATGCGGCCTTGGCCGGTTGTTTGATGGGTGGGGTAAGGGGGCCGTCTTTACCGGTCAGTGCCTGTCCGGACTGAAGTTGCCTGAGTGCGGTTTCGAAATCAAATGCGGGTTTGGTCATGTGTCTTCTCCTTTATGGGGGGTTAGGGGATTGACACAGATTTTTGAACAGTACCGCAATCTCATTGGCATCAGTTTTATTTTTTTGAATCGTATCTTTTATATCTGATTTAAAACCATATATAAATACACCTGTTAGACGCAATAACAGATACCCCAGTACATATCTTTCTCCTAACTGCCCGTGACTAAAAGTATTATAAACTTCCAAGTAACGAATAAATGTTTCTACTTCACGCAATGATAGTTCATTATGCTTGATTAAAGCATGAGCAAATATCTGCATTTCCGGATTTAATTTAAGACCTGTATTGTTCAATACCTTACTTTTACTTACAAGATTATCAAAGTGTGCGATAGAACTGAGTTTCCTATTATTCCTGTCTTCCTCCAACGTCTTCTCTGGTAATCTAAAAGTAAATTTCAAAAACTTATCCAAATATTTCTGCGCATCAATAGCTGCACCAGAAACACTCTCGGCCACTTGTTCTTCGTCAGCCTGACTCATTGCATTTTGAAAACCATCGCCAAATCACCTACATTCTGTTTGGCAATATGTGCGACCACTGCTTTCAAGGCTGCCTTAGCAACAAATATACCACCCTTCTTAAACTTTCCGATTAAATTTTCCGCCCAGGAGAAAGCTGTCCATCTGAGTCTTCAGCCCCTTTATTTAATATCTGAAAAGGCCGCCTGAAACGTAACTTTCAGACGGCCGTCTGAAAGCCAAAGGAAAACCCATAAAGCTGATACTTGTCGCACTCATGCGTAAGCTGGCCGTAATAGCATTTATGCTTTTAGCCAATAGCCAAGATTTTGAACTTGAAAGATATAAATGAAAATTTAATGGACAATTCCCCCTAGATTTTTAATTTACTGAAAAATAAATAGAAAACAAAAACAGAAATCTGTTTAATATTAAACAAAACGTCCTGAATAAATCAGGGTGCGCGTTTTTGCAATATCAAGAAATGTAAATCTATTTGACGGCGCAATACACTATCTTTCTTATATTTTATGCCCTACACAAAATCCCCCCAAAGCGTCTGCATGGCTGCCATTGCCGCGAGTGAAGCAGTTTCAGTACGCAACACACGCGGGCCCAAGGTGACAGACTGGAAACCGGCGGCAAAGGCTTGTTCTTCTTCTGCCGCACTCCAGCCGCCTTCGGGGCCGACTATAAAAATCAGGCCGTCTGAAGAAGGTTGAATTTGATTCAGCTTTTTCGCACGGTTGAGGTTCAATAACAATTTGGTTTTTTCAGACGGCATATGCTGCAAGGCCTGCCGATAGGAAATCAGCGGCAATACTTTCGGCACAATATTGCGTCCGCTTTGTTCGCACGCGGAGATCACGATTTCCTGCCAGCGTTCGACTTTTTTCCCGGCACGTTCGCCCTGCAGGCGTACGGTAGTACGTTCGCTAATCACGGGCTGAATTTCGCCTACACCCAGTTCGACACTTTTTTGCAGGGTGAAGTCCATGCGTTCGCCGCTGGAAACGGATTGAATCAGGGTGATGTGCAGTGGTGATTCATTGTTTACACGCTCTTCACACAATACTTCGGCACGGGCACGGCGTTTTTCCAAATCAATCAATCGGGTAGGATAGGCATGGCCGTTGCCGTTGAATAACACAATCCCTTCTTCATGTTTCAGGCGCAAAACATTCAAGTGGCGCACAATATTATCAGGCAACTCAATGAGTTGGCCTGCTGAAAGCGATTCAGTAAGATAAAAACGGGGCATAGTTTTTAGGATTATTAAAGTATATAATGTGGCAGTTAAACCGAAGCGGCGGAAGCCGCATTCGGTCAAACGAGATACTTGCGTTGGCGCGGCTCAAGCCATCTCCCAACGTGGTAAACTGTATTTTAAGCGACTCGCGCATATTTAAGGACAAAAATTGTTACACCGATTGCAAAAACTGATTCGTCACGTCGCGCAAACGGAGGTGATGCCACGCTTTCTCAACACCCCTGCCTGCCGCAAAACCGACGGCTCCATGCTCAGTGAAGCCGATTTGGCGGCGCAATCCGCGCTGGCTGCTACCTTACCGCTGGTGATTGACAGCCCGATGATGGGCGAAGAAATGGCCGCACAGGAACAAATCCGTTTGTGGAACACGCATTCGGAAAGCGGCTTGTGGGTGGTCGACCCCATAGACGGCACCAATAATTTCATCAACGGTCTGCCCCATTTTGCTATTTCCGTGGCCTATATCCAAAACGGCCGTGCGCAATTGGGTGTGATTTACAATCCGGTCAGTGGCGAATGTTTTTATGCCGAACGCGGCAACGGCGCATTTTTAAACGGCACGCGTCTGCCCTTGCGCCTGATGGAAAAACGTCTAAACGAAGCCATCGCCGGCGTTGAAATCAAATACCTGCGCTCAGGCAAACTGTCAAGCCGCATGAATACGCTCGCCCCGTTCGGTGCCATCCGCAGCATGGGTTGCAGCACGATGGATTGGTGTTATCTGGCTTGCGGCCGTTATGATGTGTATGTGCATGGCGGGCAGAAATTGTGGGATTATGCTGCCGGTGCGCTGATTTTTGAGGAAGCCGGCGGTTGTTTGGGTACGTTGGAAAATGATGCGTTTTGGAGTGGCGAGCATGTCTTCAAGCGTTCCGTCATCGCCGCACTTGAGCCGGATTTATTCGATAAATGGCGCTCTTGGATCAGGCAGAACCAATAAAGCCTTTCATCTGATTTTAATATTCGTTTAAATTAGACAATTTACTAAAATTATTTCACTTCTTAACAGCATTTAATACTAAAAAAGGTAAAATAAATCTCGCTGATAAATACTGCTCTTTTATCCCTTTTAGGCAGTACAGCAAGTACGACGTTTTCCCGCAATGTATTGGCCATTCATACTTCTCCCTTGGTATGAATGGTTTTTTTTGTCTCAAATTCAGCGTATGCACACCCATACGGCTTAAGTTTCAGGCATTCAATTACGATTGATAAATACTTAAAATCAATATAAACATGAAAATAATTATAAATACACTACGCCCTTGATAACTCTCGGCAATTTACTCAAATTAAAGACAGATAATAGAAACTTTACCCAATATCCAACCAACTGAAGGGGGCAATATCATGTTACCCGAATACCGCAACGTTCTTATCGCCATTGACGGTTCGCCCCAAGCAGAAAAGCCTTTCACAAAGCTGTGGACATCGCGCGGCGCAACCATTCCCACTTGGTGATTACGCATATCCTTGAACAATCACTTATGCAGCATGCCACGTTGCTGACGTAAAACATATATAACCAGCTTGAAACCGAAGCCAAAACCATGCTGAACGGTTATACCGATAATGCAGGGCGTCAATGTGTCGGCGAAATGGATGTCATTTTGCAAACCGGTAACCCGAAACAACTTTTATCGGAAGGCATTCCGCCGCAGGAAAACATCAATCTGATTGTGTTGGACACAACCGGCTTGAATGCCTTGGAACGTATACCGGTTGGTTCCTTGTCCGAATATATTGTTCAAAACACCCAAACCGATGTCTTGGTGGTACGTACCGAATAATCCGATATGGTGAATCCAACCACCCTACCGGTACAGTCTGCATCATTGGCAAATGCTTCAGACGGCCTTGATTCTGAAAAACCGATTTTGCATCATAAAATCAGCTCGAATTTAGGTCGTATCCTCATTTCATCTGCGTCGCACATTTTCGAGCAGAAAAGCGCGGATACCAAGCAAAAAACGCAGCAAGGTCGGGCGCCTTGCGCATATTTCCAACGCAGTAAGCATGTTTTTATGCCGAAAAGATACCGCATGATGAAATGAAGACACGCCCTAGACTAAAATCAATGGGTGGCCATCTGAATCTGATGATAAAAATAAGTTCAAGACAAACCTCTTTTCATGCTTGCCAAGGAGATGGCGTATGAACGAATATAAAACATTCTGGTCGGTATCGATGGTTCCCCACAAGCAGAAGCGGCATTGAAAAAAGCCACCGCCATCGCCCAAACGCAACGGCACGTACCTGACGATTGTGCATATTGTCGAAGACATCAAATCTTATCGTGCCGCAGCATTTCATGAAAGTACGCAAATCAAAATTCAGGATCAGGCTCAAAAATTGGTCAGCGGCGATACCAAACGCTGTGTTGAATCCGGTTGCACCGAATTTGCATCGTTGGACAAGGCAACCTGAAAGTCCTGCTCGCCATTGATATTCCGTCGCATGAGGTGGAGTGGATTTGATTATCACCGGCCCCACCGGCCGGAACGCATTCGAGCGTTTGATGAACGGTTCGTGTGCGAGCCACATCATCGAATACGCGCAGGCGGATGTGTTGGTTGTACGCAATTAATTAATAAGCATACAAGGCCGTCTGAAACACTTACCGAATAAGGCATTCGGCTAATGTATTTCAAACAGCCTTTTTCTTATACCCGAAAAGCGCGCATTAATAACTTTCTGATATTTAGCAATTTACGGAATTTCACATACAATAGACAGACTGTTTATTTCAAGAGGGAATCGTTATGGCGCAAGTGAGCAAACCGCAAACAAGAATTAACCGTTTTCTCAACATCATCGAACGCTTGGGCAATATTCTACCCAATCCTGTAGTGCTGTTCTTGGCCTTGATTATCGCGCTGCTGGTATTATCGGCAGTCGGTGCATATTTTGATGTCAGCGTGATTGACCCACGCCCTGAAGGCACGAAAGGGCGCGCGGAAGACGGCATGATTCGTGTGATTAACCTGCTCAACGGCGAAGGCTTGGCCAAAATCGTCACCCACTTGGTGAGTAACTTCACCGGCTTCGCACCTTTGGGTACGGCATTAGTGGCACTACTCGGCGTGGGCGTGGCAGAAAAATCCGACCTGATTTCATCAGCCATGCGCGCCATCGTGCTGAATGCGCCGAAACGCTTGGTGACTTTGGCCGTAGTGTTTGCCGGTGTGATGTCAAATATTGCGGCGGAACTCGGCTATGTGGTCATTATCCCCTTGGCAGCGACGGTGTTCTACTCGCTCGGCCGCCATCCTCTGGCCGGTATCGCCGCTGCGTTTTCCGGCGTGTCGGGTGGTTATAGCGCCAACTTGTTAATCGGTACGGTCGATCCGATTTTATCGGGCATTACCCAATCTTCCGCTCAACTGATCGCACCGGATTACCTCGTCGGTGCGCAAGCCAACTGGTCTTTCATGGCCGCCAGCACCTTCTTAGTTTCCGGCCTCGGTTTTCTGATTACCGATAAATTAATCGAGCCGCGTTTGGGCGCATACGACAAATCTGAAGGTGGCAGTAGCGCGGAAGGCATGAGCATTGAACAATTGGACGCACAAGAGAAAAAAGGGTTGTGGGCAGCATTTGCCACCATTTTGGTATTACTCGGTTTGATTGCCGCCGCCAGCCTGCCAGAAGGTGCGCCGCTACGCAACCCGGAAACGGGTGATTTGATGAATTCGCCGTTAATGTCGGGCATTGTCGCGCTGATTTTTGTGTTCTTCGCACTCTCCGGCTTGGCTTACGGCAAAGTGGCCGGCACCTTGAAAACCACTTCCGACGTGGTAGAAGGCATGGTCAGCGCCATGTCCTCGATGGCGGTTTACCTGACGCTGATTTTCTTCGTGTCGCAATTCGTCGCCTACTTCGGCTGGAGCAACCTCGGCCCGATTTTGGCGGTAAAAGGTTCGGAATTTTTAAAAGAAATCGGCTTAAGCGGCGGCTTGCTGTTTGTCTGCTTCGTCATCATCTGCGGCATGATTAACCTGATGATTGCCTCGTCTTCGGCACAATGGGCAGTGACCGCACCGATTTTCGTGCCAATGCTGATGTTGGCAGGTTACGCCCCGGAAATGATTCAGGCGGCCTACCGTATCGGCGATTCTGTGACCAACATCATCACGCCGATGATGCCGTTTTTCAGCCTGACCTTAGCGATTGCCATTCGCTACAAAAAAGACACAGGCGTAGGCACCTTGGTTTCCCTGATGCTACCCTACTCGATTGCCTTTGCCATCGGCTGGATGATTTTATTCTACGTGTGGGTATTCGTATTGGGCTGGCCGGTGGGGCCGGGTTCGGCAACATATTACCGGCCTTAAGGCTGTGATGTCACAAGGCCGTCTGAAAGAAGCAGAGTCCGTATTTGTGCTTCAGTTTTTCAGACAGACTTTTTAAAATATTGCTGTTTTTTCACCCCAATCCACCCACTTTTCAGACGGCCTTTTAAGGTTATATTCACACTGTGAGACAAGCCGTTAAACCTTAGCAAAACTCAGACTGACCCAAGCAAACCTGTGCCAATCTTCGATTCCGTATCTACCCGTTCGGACAGCCTTTCTTTGGATTGAACCTTAACCCGTATTACGCAACCCCTGCGCCACGCCGTTAATGGTCAAATGTACCATCAGCAAAGCATGGCTGTCTTTCGGGTTTTGACGTAAACGTCGCAGCATGGCGACTTGCAAGCCGTTCAAGGCATTGAGATACGGAATTCGCAAGGCCAGCGAGCGCGCGAGGCTTCGGTTGCCGCTCAAAAGCTCTGTGGTTTGCAGAATATCCAGCAAGGCTTTGCGGCTCTTCAGGTATTCGGCTTTAATCATTTGGAAAATTACTGCGGCTTTTTCCGGCGTTTCGCTCAACTCGGCATAGTCTTCCGCCAAGGTAATGTCGGTTTTGGCCATCACCTGTTCCATGTTCGACAGCATGGCTTGGAAGAACGGGTTTTGTTTGGCGTGATTCTGCATCGCAACCATATTGGCCGGATCCTGCTGGCACAAGGTTTCTACCGCACTGCCGAAACCGTACCAAGCCGGCAGCATCAGGCGGTTTTGCATCCATGAGAATACCCACGGAATCGCACGAAAATCCTGAATACGCGCCAAGGTTTTACGGCTGGCTGGACGGCTGCCCAAATTCAGCGTGGCGATTTCCTGAATCGGACTGGTTTGCAGGAAATAATCGATGAAATCTTCGTGTGTAATCAGCTCGCGGTAATACTTGAAGGAAATGTCCGACAAGGCCTGCATGAGTTTCGGGTCCGGGTCTTTTTGGTCAGGCAGCAAAGTCGCTTCCAAAGTTGCGGCGACCAAGGTTTCCAGATTGCGGCGGGCATTGCTTGGATCGGCATATTTGGCGGTAATCACTTCACCCTGCTCGGTAATGCGGATTTGACCGGCCACCGAACCGGCAGGCTGCGCCAAAATCGCTTGGTAAGACGGGCCGCCGCCGCGGCCGACGCTACCGCCGCGGCCGTGGAACAGGCGCATGCGCACATCGTATTTCTTAAACAAATCCACTAAGCCCAATTCTGCCTGATACAGACACCACGAGCTGGTCACATAGCCGCCGTCTTTATTGGAATCGGAATAGCCCAGCATGATTTCTTGGATATTGTCACGGCTCCTGATCAGCCCGTGATACCATTCCAAGCCGAACATTCTGTCCATCACCGGACACGCATTTTCTAAGGCTTCAATGGTTTCAAACAGCGGCACAATATTCATACGGCTGATCGGTTTGCCGTTTTCAATCAGTAACAAGCCGCATTCTTTCAGCAGCAAAGCCAGCGCCAACAAATCGCTCGGCTGCTCGCAGTTGGAAATAATACTTTGGGTAATCGCCTGCTCGCCGAATTCATCTTTGATTTTGCGCGCTTCGGTAAAAACCGCCAATTCGCGGCGCGCATGTTCGCTGTAAGTAACAAACGGGCTATACAGCGGCCGTTGGTACTGTAATTCGCGCAGCAACACGGTTTGCTTTTCTTCTTCCGACAAATTGGCATAATCTTCCAAACCGGCATGCCGGAACAATTCTGCCACCACATCACCGTGTTTCTCGGCATGTTGGCGCAAATCCAGCGGCATCATGTTGAAGCCGCACACCGAAGCAATGCGGATTAAATCGGCCAAGCGGCCTTCGGCCATCAAGGTGCTGCCGTTGTCGCGCAAAGAGCGTTGCAGCTTTTGCAAATCGGCAATGAATCCCTGCGCATCGGCATAGGGTTCGCCAAAACCGAAACGGCAGCCCATCCCCAAGCCCAGCGAACGTGCTTTGCCCATTACGCGCGCCATGATGTAGGCAATCGCGCGGCGGTAAGGCTCTTCCAAACGGGCGATTTCTTCGTCGGGGGATTCGTCCGACATGGCCATCACATCATCATTCACTTTCACACGGCGGGTCGACAAGGGCAACTCGTGATACAGCTCGTTCAATTCGCCACGATAACAGCGGAACACTGCATCGGCATGGCGGGTGAAAGCATGGCGCAGGGTTTCAGCGGTCACAAACGGATTGCCGTCTCGGTCGCCGCCAATCCAGCCGCCGATTTTCAGGATATCCGGCACACCCACATCCGGATAGGCCGTCTGAAAATCGCGTTCCATACCGCGGTAGAGTTTCGGTAAGGCTTCAAAAAAACTCATCGGGAAAATGTTGACGCCGTTGTTGATTTCGTCATTCACGCTCAATTTGTATTGGCGCGTTTCGCTGGTTTGCCACAAGCCCAGCAAAATGGTTTCGATGTCGCGGCGCAAATCAGCCAAAGCTTCGGCATTAGTACAACGTTCGCGCTGCGGTAACAAAGCGCGGATGCGGCGGTTGAAACGCAAAACCGATTGGCGTTGCACTTCGGTCGGGTGGGCGGTCAAAACGGCAGTGACATTGGTTTCGTTTAATTGTTGTTGCACCGTTTTGCCGTCGACTTTATTGGCACGCAGCTTGCGCACGGTCTCAGCCAAGCTGCCGGCGGCGGTGTTGTGGCCGGCATCTTCGTGCACTTGCCGGCGGCGTTCGTGATGCACGTCTTCCGCAATGTTTAAAATCTGGGCGAATAAACCGCAAGCCAAGGTCAAATCGTGCGCCTGCTGTTCGTCCAGCTGCGGTAAAACTTTCTCAATCAACGCACCGGTATCGTCGGACACGGACAACTGCCTGACGATTTCCACCACCAACGGCGATGCTTCTTGGTGCAACAGGTTAAACAGGCATTGTTTCAAAAACTCGGCATCGGCGGCCAGCGCCGCGTCTTTCGGGTTATTCAGAATATGGAGCTGCATATTTTTCTCTCTTTATTTCAAGCTTGAACGATTCCATTGTATAGCAGCTTAAACAAAACCGCTACAATGATAATAATGCCGTCCATCATAAGCCATACACCTGTTTATTTTTCAACAAAGTTCTGTTTGTTTCATTATTAATATGCCGGTAATTGCAAAATTTTCAGACAGCCTGCCGTATTATCCAATCTGCTTAAACCCTATTCCGAAGGCGAAAAATAGCTTAAAATGCAACCATTCACACATTGATAAACAAACCGGCTTTGGCCGGCACATTTCAGGAAACGACAATGTTAGATCTCACCCACTTAAACGAAAACAACGAAGCCCATATGGTGGATATTTCCGGCAAAACCTCCACTGCCCGCACTGCCCGCGCCAGCGGTGTGATTAACATGAGCCCGCAAGCCATCGGCATTTTAGCCGACAATGCCGCGCAAAAAGGCGACGTATTGGGCGTGGCACGTGTGGCTGCTATTCAGGCTGCCAAGCAAACCGGCTTTCTGATTCCATTGTGCCACCCTATTTCATTGGCCCATGTACGCGTGGATTTCAATGTAGATGTCGAACTGGCACGCGTCAAAGCCTCCGTTACCGCCGCCACCGAAAGCCAAACCGGGGTCGAAATGGAAGCGCTGGCCGGCGTCAACATCGCGCTTTTGACCATCTACGATATGATGAAAGCGGTCGATAAAAGCATGACCATCACCCAGATTCATCTGGAAGAAAAAACCGGCGGTAAAAGCGGCAACTTTTTGTTTAATAACGACTTTGAAAACATAGACTATTAAGGCATGTCTTCATTTCGCCTGCGTTGTACATTTTCGGACAGAAAAGCACGGATACCAGGCGAAAGCACAGCAAAGTCAGACGCCTTGCGCGCATTTTCAACGCAGCAGGCGTGTTTTTTATGCCGGAAAGAGGTCACAGGATGAAATGAGAACACACCCTAAACAGCCGTAAAATCCGCTTGTTTCAAATTCTGCGCAGCCTGCACGATTGATTTATAATCCTGCAGATTTTTTTATTTGAAAAGGCCATCTGAAAAACACATTATCTTTTTCAGACGGCCTGAACCGACAACATGAACGATTCCCAACTCCTACGCTTCAGCCGCCACATTCTCTTAGACGAAATCGGCATCGAAGGTCAAGAAAAGCTGCTGCAATCTCATGCCGTGGTGGTCGGCTGCGGCGGACTCGGTGCGGCTGCGCTGCCATATCTGGCTGCCGCCGGCATCGGCCGCCTGACCATCGCCGATTCCGACACCATCGACGACAGCAACTTGCAACGCCAAATCATGTTCACAGAAGCGGACATCGGCCGCAGCAAAGCCGAAGCGATGGCAGGACGTCTGAACGCCATTAATCGCGCGGTAGAAATCACCGCCATCACAGAAGCGATCGATGAAGCGCGTTTGACCGGATTTCTGCGACAAGCCGATATTATCTTGGATTGCTGCGACAATTTCGCCACGCGCCAAGCCGTCAACTGCGCCAGCGTCGCCACACGCACCCCTTTGGTTTCCGGTGCGGCCGTGCGTTTTGAAGGCCAGCTTGCCGTGTACCGCCCCGACTTGGCCGGTTCACCCTGCTACGCCTGCCTGTTTGACGGCAGTTCCGCCAGCGACGGCGCCTGTGCCCTGTTCGGCGTATTCGCTCCTTTGGTCGGCATCATAGGCACCAGCCAAGCCGCCGAAGCCCTAAAAATCCTCATAGGCAGCGGCACCACCCAACACGGCTGCCTGCGTGTGTACGACGGATTATCGGGTGATTGGCAGAAGTTTGAATTCGACAAAGACCCTGATTGCCGCGTGTGTGGCAATCATTAAGCACGAAACGGAAAAGGCCGTCTGAAAACGCTTTGAACGAATCCGTCCGACCGTTTTCAAACAGCCTTACATTCGCATTTCCAGTGCAACACTCAAATGCCGGCGGCAGGAGCCGCTAAAAACAAATCGGCCGGTATCTCATAATCCCGTATTTTCCCCGGTCGGCGGTTGAGGGCAGCCCCAACCGCCTTAACCTGTTTGCCGCCCAATTTTCTAAAATCCGTCCCCTTCGGGAAGGATGGCCGGATCAGTCCGTTGGTATGCGCCGCCAACCCTTTCCCGGAAAGGGTAGAGACGGCAGAAGTCAGGTTTGCATGGCCGGTACTTTGACAAAGCTCCCGTGCCGGTAAAACGCTTTGCCGTTATCCAACGTGATGGTTTGGATAACGCTTTTGAACGGTTTCAGAGCCTGATCCGCCACTCGGGCAACATCTTGTGCTTTGAAGCCGGCGGTTTTGCGGATAACGACGCATTTGGTTTTCCCCTCGACTGCAACCTGCAGTC
>NZ_PXYY01000080.1 GCF_003013245.1 Neisseria iguanae | reverse complement strand
TTTTTGAGACAGTTTGAGCCGTTTGAGTGCTATGCGGATTGCCCGTTGGGTGCAGTTAAAGCGCACAGTCTGCCCACGTTGGAAGTGGTCGGGATACTTGTCCGACGTCCTGCCGTAATTTTTCCATGCTTATTTTTGACTTGCGTGTGGTAACAACTTTTTTTCTCCAGCCGTTTTTTCTGGTTTTGTATGGTGGCTTTGCTGATGTTGTACCCACCGGCCAGACCCGATAGGAAGCACCTGCTGCAAGTTTGTTCAGTATCATTTGCCGGTAGTCTTTTGAGTATGCCATATGTGGTATTGTGCTGAATTTAATTTTCTTTGACTATAAATAGCATAAAAGGCCGTCTGAAATTTTTCAGACGGCCTTTTATGCTATTTTTGAAGGAAGCCATAAGCAGAATCAATAAAAAATTGGTGTAAGCGGCTTGCTTGCCACAGACGGTACAAACAGTACGGAACCGGTTCACTGCTCCGTCGGCTTACAAAATCATTCCCTTTGGGCTGGGGAAGCCGAAGTCGTAACAGTTTTTAGTGATTTCACGATACTTCATTTTACCAGTTTCAAACCTTTTTTCGGTTTGGTTTCTGTTTCTGCATCAGCTACAGGCTTTTGCTCGGTTGTTTTATTGGCTTCATCAGGCGCATAAGGTTCCACTTCAAAACCCATACCCTCACCACTTTCCCTGCCGAAAATGCTGACGATGTGACCGACTGGAATCCAAATATCGTGCGCAACGCCACCGAAACGGGCAGAAAAATTGACCCATTCGTTATCAATATTCAGATTATGGCTGGCGGTTTGGCCGATGTTTAAAACAATCTCGTTTTCTCGCACATATTGCATCGGCACACGGGTATGTTCGTTAACCCACGCAACAATATGCGGTGTTTGGTTGTTATCCAAACACCATTCATATAAAGCACGGATTAAATAAGGTTTGGTACTGGCAGTCATCTATCCTCCTTAGAATAACTGATTAACGGCGCATAGCTTTTTCAGCCGGTGTTAAGGCTTCGATAAAGGCTTCGCGTTGGAAAATACGCTCGGCGTATTTCAATAACGGCGCAGCGGTTTTACCCAGTTTGATATCGTAGTAATCTAAGCGCCACAACAAAGGCGACAAAGCAACATCAATCATCGAAAATTCATCCCCTAAGATGTATTTGTTTTTAGAGAAAGAAGGTGCCAACAAGGTTAAGCCGTTACCGATTGCTTCGCGCGCTTTGACTTGATCTTTATTGCTGGTTTCTGAATTTTCCAAAATCTGCACCAAGCTGAACAGCTCTTTTTCCATGCGGTGCAAAACCAAACGGCCACGACCGCGCATCACGGGATCACCCGGCATTAATTGCGGATGAGGGAATCGCTCGTCAATGTATTCGTTGATGATGTTTGATTCATACAAAATCAAATCACGTTCTACCAATACCGGCACTTGGTTGTACGGATTCATCACCGCCAAATCTTCCGGCTTGTTAAAAATATCGACATCTTTGATTTCAAAATCCATGCCTTTTTCGTACAACACGAAACGGCAGCGCTGACTAAACGGGCAGGTAATGCCTGAATATAAAGTCATCATAGCGTTTGGCTCCTATCGCGTACCGTCTTTCAGACGGCCTATATATGAAGTTAATGGCTTGATTATATACGGTTGCATGATTTAAAGCCAGAAAATTGAGTTAATGCTTTATTTTTATTGATTATTTCTCAAAAATACATTTCCCTGAATACATAAAAAGCAAGCCTGACGGCTTGCTTTTTATACTTCTTAATGAACGTCTTTCCAGAACTCTTTCTTCAGGAAGTATGCTAAAGGCAGCATCACTGCAAACAGGAAAATCATCACGATGTAGCCAGTGCGATGGCGTTGCAATTGCGCCGGTTCACCCATGTACACCAAGAAATTAACCAAATCGCGCGTATAATCGTCATACTCTTTCTCGATGACTTTGCCATTTGGTAGGCGACGGGAATGCAGGCCGGTTGACTGCCAGTAGAGTTTCGGCTCTTTCACGCCATGCTCGTTCTCTACCCAAACCGGTTGGCCTTTATCGTCCAATTCAACAGCTTTTACGCCTTGTTGCTCCCACAAAGGATGCGGCATGCCGACTTTGTCGAATACGGTGTTGTTCCAACCGTTAGGACGGGTCGGATCCTTGTAGAAGCCACGCATGTAGGCATACAGGTAATCCGCACCACGCGAACGTGCAATCAGGGTTAAATCCGGCGGTGCTGCGCCGAACCATTTTTCCGCATCTTTCGGATGCATGGCAGACAACATCACCTCACCCACGTTATCGGTGGTGAACATCAGGTTTTTCTTGATTTCATCATCAGTCAAACCGATGTCCTTCAAACGGTTGAAACGCATACCTGTAGCCGAGTGGCAAGACAAGCAGTAGTTGGTGAAAATCTGCGCACCGCGTTGGAGGCTGACTTGATCACGCAAGTCAATATCGACTTTTTCGTAAACTGCATGATCGCCTGCGGCCATCGCCGCACCCATCGGTACTGCCAACAATAAGGCAGCAAACCAGTTTTTAAGTGTTTGTTTCATTTTCGCTGCCCTCAATTTAGATATTTACTGCAAACAGATACGAGCCAACCAGGGTAATTGCTGCGTAAATAAAGAACATAACTTTTTGTTTGGCCGTACTCATGGTTACACGTTCCGGAATCGGTCTGTCTTTATCCAGTTTGGTATAGAACGGCATACCCAAGAAGAAGGAGAAATAAACAACCGACAAGATACGCGCCACTAAAGTACGGGTATCGGTCGCCACCAATGCGCCCAGAATACCCAAACCAATGAACGAAATCACAAACACTACAACGGCAATTTTGAAAATCGGGCCACGGTAACGGATGGATTTCACTTCCCCTTTATCCAACCAAGGCAGCAGCGCAATCAATACAACAGCGGCACCCATACCGATTACCCCCCAAACCTGAGTACCCAAGAATGACGGAATCGCACGCAAAATCGCGTAGAACGGCGTGAAATACCATACCGGAGCAATATGTGCCGGCGTTTTCAGCGGGTTGGCTGCATCAAAGTTCGGTGCTTCCAAGAAATAACCGCCGCCTTCTGGTGCGAAGAACATCACGGCACAGAAGACAATCAGGAATACCACCACGCCCAAGATGTCTTTCACAGTGTAGTACGGATGGAAAGGAATACCGTCCAAAGGTACGCCGTTTTCATCTTTCAGCTTCTTAATTTCCACGCCGTCGGGATTATTGGAGCCTACTTCGTGCAAGGCAATCACGTGTGCGACAACCAAACCGATCAATACTAATGGCACAGCAATCACGTGCAGAGCGAAGAAACGGTTCAAGGTTACGTCGGATACGTTGAAGTCGCCGCGAATCCAAGTAGACAAGTCAGGGCCGATGACAGGAATGGCGGCAAACAGGTTAATAATCACCTGCGCCCCCCAGAACGACATCTGACCCCAAGGCAGCAGGTAGCCCATAAAGGCTTCCGCCATCAAGGCCAGGAAAATCAACGAACCAAATACCCAAACCAATTCGCGCGGTTTTTTGTACGAACCGTAAATCAGGCCGCGGAACATGTGCAGGTAAACGACGATGAAGAAAAATGATGCGCCGGTAGAGTGCATGTAGCGGATAACCCAGCCGCCCGACACGTCGCGCATGATATATTCTACTGCGGTAAAGGCAGCAGGCAGGTGATAAGCATTCAGGTTACCGTCGGGTTTGTAGTTCATGGTCAGGAAAATGCCGCTGACGATTTGAATCACCAGAACCAGCAAGGCCAACGAACCGAAGTAATACCAGAAGTTGAAGTTTTTAGGAGCATAATACTGAGCCAAGTGCTCATTCCACATTTTAGTCAGTGGAAAACGAGCATCTACCCAGCCTAACAATGCTTTTGTTTTGTCATTGGTTTGGTTTGCCATAGTTTCAGTTCCTTATTATTAGTCTCCGCCTACCAAAATGGCCGTATCGCTCAGATATTTATAAGGTGGTACGACCAAATTGGTCGGTGCAGGAACACCTTTGTACACACGGCCTGCAATATCGAATTTCGAACCGTGGCAAGGACAGAAGAAGCCGCCTTTCCAATCCGCACCCAAGTCGGCAGGTGCGATGTCGGGACGGTAAGTCGGAGAGCAACCCAAGTGGGTACAGATACCGATGGCAACCATGATGTTCGGCTTGATCGAACGGGTTGCGTTTTTCGCGTATTCAGGCTGTTGTTCCGCCTCCGAATACGGGTCGGCCAATTGACTGTCTAACGTTTTCAGGTCGCTCAACTGCCGTTCTGTGCGGTTGATGATCCAAATCGGTTTGCCCTGCCATTCGGCAGTCATCAGCTGGCCAGCTTCGATTTTGCTGACATCTACTTCGATGGCAGCACCGGCGGCTTTGGCTTTTTCCGAAGGAAAAAAGCTTGCCACGAAAGGCGTTACCACACCTAAGGCAGCCACCCCGCCTGCGCCACAGGTTGCGAGCGTCAGGAAACGGCGGCGGCCGTTATTGATTTCTTGATTATCCATTATTCAGTCGTCCTAAGAATTTTGGGAATACCGAGCCATTAAACAATGTAATTTTAACTAGTTTGTTGTAATACTCAAAGCATTATTTAAAATAAGGTAAAGATTTTGTGATATTTCTCAATATTCATGCAGGATTTTGTTCGTCAAAACTACATACTTCTACACCAAAAACCTCTCCAATCGCTCCGGCCAGCGCTTTCACGCCGTAACGCTCGGTGGCATGGTGGCCGGCACTGATAAACGCCACGCCGCATTCATTGGCCAAATGGTATTGCGCTTCGGAAATTTCACCTGTCACATAAGCATCGGCACCTTCGTCAATGGCCGTCTGAAAAAAGCCTTGCGCACCACCCGTACACCAGGCAATCCGTTTGATTTCCCGATTCATGTCACCCACGACAACCGGCTGGCGTTGTAATTTATCCGCCATGCTGTCTGAAAGCCGCTGTAAGGTTTGCGGTGTGTTCAGACGGCCTATATTGAGCAGGTTTTGATCGCCGCATTGATAATCCAAGCCCCAATCCAACAAAGCGGCCAATTGTGCGTTATTTCCCCACTCCGGATGCGCGTCTAAAGGCAGGTGGTAACCGACCATATTGATTTGGTGTTGCAATAATGTTTCGATACGTTCTTTTTTCCAGCCGGTAATGGTCAGCGGCTCGCTTTTCCAAAACATACCGTGATGCACCAGCAGCATATCCGCGCCTCTGGCAACCGCAAAATCAATCGCCGCTTTACTGGCCGTAACCGATGTCGCAAGCCTGTTGACCGTTTCACGTCCTTCGACCTGCAAACCATTGGGCGCATAGTCTTTAAACATGTTCACTTGCAAACTGTCGCGGCACCAATCCAATATTTCCTGACGTGTCGCCATGTTGATGTTCCTTTTCTCTGAAATTCTCTTAAAGTGGTGCATTTTATCTGAAAATACCCTCCTTCCCCGATTATTACACGCAAATAGCCGTTCTCATCCGTATGGCCGATTATTAATGGTTTGCACGCCAACATGAATTATTTTAATATTCACATTTTACGGCTAAGGCAGTCTGAACGGAAACGTCCATGGATTCGATTATTGAACTGCGACACTTAAAAACACTGCTGGCATTGGAAGAAACCGGCAGCGTTTCCTTGGCGGCCAAACGCATTTTCCTGACTCAATCTGCCTTGTCGCACCAAATCCGTGCTTTGGAAAACTATTACAACACGCCGCTGTTCGAGCGAAAATCCACCCCTTTGCGCTTCACCCCGGCCGGCCAACGCCTGCTGCAACTGGCACGCGAACTGATGCCGAAAGTCGCCACTGCCGAACGCGATTTGGCACAGATTATCGAAGGCGAAGCGGGCGAGCTGCGTGTGGCGGTGGAATGCCACACCTGTTTTGACTGGCTGATGCCGGCAATGGGCGAATTTCGTCTGTTGTGGCCTCAGGTGGAATTGGATATTGTTTCCGGTTTTCACGTCGATCCTGTGGGCTTGCTGCTGCAACACCGGGCCGATGTGGCCATCGTTTCCGAAGCCGAACCGCAACCGGGCATCACTTATTTCCCGCTGTTTTCTTACGAAATGGCCGGCATTTGCGCTAAAGACCATCCGTTGGCGAACAAACCCGTTTGGGAGGCGGAAGACTTTACCGACGAAACGCTGATTACCTACCCTGTTCCTGACGACATGCTCGATTTAGTGAAAAAAGTGTTACAACCCAAAGGCATCAATCCGCCACGCAGGCACAGCGAACTAACCATCGCCATCATCCAACTGGTTGCCAGCCGCCGCGGAATTGCCGCCCTGCCTTATTGGACGGTAATGCCGTATTTGGAAAAAGACTATGTCACTTCGTGCGAAATCACTTCAGACGGCCTGCACAGCGAACTGTATGCCGCCATGCGCACCGAAAACGCAGACAAAAGCTATCTCGACAACTTCTGCCAAATCGTGCGCGACCGCGGCTTTGCTGATTTGTCGGGCTTGAGCGTTTTAGAAATGAAAGAAGCGTGATGCACAATATCGACAAAGGCCGTGAAAAAAGCTCCGCTTTCAGACGGCCTCATTGTTGCAACCTTGGTGTAAAGAATAGTAAACCACACCCCAAAAGTGTATAATAGTCCCGCTTATCACTCTTGCCTCGAGCAGGCTTACCCGTCATGGACCTTCCCAGTAGTTTATTGACCAAAGACACCATCCGCAACACCCATCAATAATCCTGCCGAATGCTCTACCGCACGGCGGGCGGAGCATTTATGAGCCACAAACCAGAACACAAAATCCACGAAGCAGCCGATGCCGGCGGAAGCGATGTCGAGCGCATTGCCGCCGATTTCGACCACATCCACGCACTGTGTGAGATTCTCGAACCCGCCTTTCCGCAAATCGAAGCCGGCATACCGATTGAAGACGAAGCCTTACGCGTCAAATTCACCGAGCTGACCGTCTTACTAAGCGAGCTGCACACTGCCGATGTCGCCGACGTGCTCGAATCGCTGCCTCAGCGCGAGCGTAACATCGTCTGGCTTCTGGTCGCGCCTGAAGACGACGGCGAAATCTTGCTGGAAGTATCCGATTCCGTCCGCGAAACACTGATTGAATCGATGGACAAAGACGAGCTGCTTGCCGCCATCGATGATTTGGATGCCGATGAATTGGCCGAGCTGGCCGACGATTTGCCGCACCAAGTCGTCTATGAGGCCCTGCAAACACGTGACGAAGAAGAGCGCGCGCAGGTTCAGGCAGCAATGTCGTATGAAGACGACCAAGTCGGCGCGATTATGGACTTCGAGCTGGTCAGCATCCGCGCCGATGTTGCCTGCGAAGTGGTACTGCGTTACCTGCGCCGCTTTGAAAGCCTACCGGATCATACCGACAAAATTTTCGTGGTGGATCAAAACGACATTCTCAAAGGCGTACTGCCCATCCGCAGCCTGTTGGTGGCCGATCCGGAAGAACTGGTCGAAAACGTGATGGCCACCGATGTGGTGCGCTTCCGCCCTGACGACAACGTTGAAGAAGCGGCGCAGGCGTTTGAGCGCTACGACTTGGTAACCGCGCCCGTTATCGATGTAAACAAAAAGCTCATCGGCCGTATCACCATTGACGAAATCGTTGACGTAATCCGCGAAGAATCCGAAGCCGACATGTTGAACATGGCCGGTTTGCAGGAAGAAGAAGACTTGTTTGCGCCGATTTTGGATTCGGTGAAAAACCGCTGGATGTGGCTTGCCATCAACCTCTGCACCGCCTTTCTCGCCAGCCGCGTGATTGGCGCGTTTGAAGGCAGTATTGAAAAAATCGTCGCATTGGCTGCGTTAATGCCGATTGTGGCCGGCATCGGCGGCAACTCGGGCAACCAAACGATTACCATGATTGTGCGCGCGATGGCAGTCGGCCAGATTACCGGCATTCAGGCCAGCAAACTGTTGAAAAAAGAAGTCGGCGTGGCACTGGTCAACGGCGTGTTGTGGGGCAGTGTGATGGGCTTGATTGCGTGGGTATTGTACGACAATTTTGGCATCGGCTTGGTGATGGTCGCCGCCATGACCCTAAACCTGCTCTTGGCTGCAACGGTGGGCGTATTGATTCCGGTGTTGCTCGACAAAGCCGGCCGCGACCCTGCACTGGGCAGCTCGGTGCTGATTACCGCTGTGACCGACTCGGGCGGTTTCCTGATTTTCCTGGGCTTGGCCACTATTTTTTTGCTGTAAAATCCGCACCGAGGCAGGTCGTGCAAACATACCTGGCTAACAGACATTAGTGCGCTTGATTCAAACCATAAAGGCTTTTTTTGTCTATGGTGGTGCAAATCAGGCGGCAGCCTTTGTCTTCGAGCCGCCAGCTGTTTATGTGCCTGGCAATGTGCTTGGCGACATAGACAGCCTTTTCTCAACTTGGATTTCGACCCCAAACTGGCATGGGCGCTGCGCCACCGCGCTTATTTTCCGGTAGCCTTGCAGCATGCGCCGCCGGAAATGATTTTACGCGTGCCGGGTATCGGCGTGAAATCGGCCAAACGAATCGTGCAGGCGCGTCGGTTCCGCATGCTGACTCCGGCACAGTTAGTGAAAATGGGCATCGCCCTCAACCGCGCGCGCTATTTCATCACCCTACCCGAACCCAACCGCTACGCTGCTTTAATCGACAACCCGAATCTGCGCAGCCTGCTGTTGCAGCAGACCCGCTCGAAATTCATGCAAAGCGATGCGGTGCAGGGCGATTTGTTCGGATAAAAATAACAGGCCTGAAAGCCATACGCCCTTTGCTATAAGTTTTCAGACGGTCTGAGACATTTGCACGACACCATCATGACCACACTTGACCAATACACTTACTCTACGACGGCAGCTTCGACGGCCTGCTTAGCGCGGTGTTTACCGTGTATGCGGGCAAATATCCGCCCGATTGCGTACACATCACCGCCGACCCGAACGACAGCGATTTGTTCGGCCACACTGTTACTGTCACCAGCTGCCCCGAACATGCCGCCCGCGTGCTCGGCCGTTTGCAGCGACAATTAATTGGGCAAGCGTAGCATTCAAACGCTGATTTACGGTTTTCTAATCAACGACAAAGACATGCCCGACACCTTCTTGCGCATCGGCCGCTTGACTTTGGCGCAGCCCGACCGCCCGAATATTCACAGCGACTACGGCCACCCCGGCGTGATGTAGTGGGCGCAATGGGGAAAAACCGTCTGCCGCGAAAAGCACCACATGGAAGCCTTTGTCCGCTTTGAAGAATATCATGTGCATGGCAAACCCGATCCGATTTATATCGCCCGTATCGAGCCGCAATTTGACATCTTGCCACTGATTACGTGTTTTTTCCGCAATCGCTATGCCAACCAGCAATGGCTGATTTTCGATGTCAGCCGCAGTTACGGCGTGTATTTCGACAAAACGGCGGTGCATCAAATCCGTGATTTGGACGTTTCCCGCGGACATACCGCCCTGTCTGAATGCGAACGGCATTGTCAGAAACTGTGGCAACGCTATTTCATAAGCACCACCATTACTTCGCGTATCAACCTGCGCCAACACCGGCAGATGATGCCGCAACGCTATTGGCGTTACCTGACGGAAAAGCGGCCGATGTTGCCGTAAATGAAGGCTGAAACCTTTGCAAAACTCAAAAAGTATTCAGGATTCCCATCCGTCATTAACTACGCAAGCCTGCTACGCTTACTCCATGCAGGCGCACTGCTGTCTGAAAAATTCCAACTGTGCAGCAAGGAGATTTTGTAAAACCCGACAAAATACAAGTCGTCATTATCAAAATTGACCCGATAATCCAGTCGTTCGGTTTGAGAAATTTATCTATAAAATCCAGTTGATTTTCGGATGATCAGTAAAAAATCCCTTGGCGTCCGGCATAAGATTCTGAATTTCAATGACCAGATTACCGGGCTAAGCCCGATAATGATGCATATAGATTGTTTGAGGCATTTTGAGTATCTGAATATTGAAATCAGCTAAAAGCCTTGCACCACAAACTTTTTTTTAAATCTGGTAAAGAATGAAATATTAGGTTTTATCCAAACTACCCAACTCACATACGAAAAGGCCGTCTGAAAACGATAAGTTCGTTTTCAGACGGCCTTTTCATCAAACCGATAAACTCAAACCCTTACAGATAGAATTTCTCAATTACTTTCAAATTTTCATCCAATTTGTACACCAGTGGCTGACCGGTTGGGATTTCCAAAGCCATAATATCATCGTCGGAAATGCCTTCGATGTGTTTGGCCAAAGCGCGCAATGAGTTACCGTGTGCCGCCACCAATACGCGTTTGCCGCTCAAAATAGCCGGCGCGATTTGGTCTTCCCAAAACGGCAATACGCGCTCCAGCGTCACTTTCAAATTTTCCCCATCCGGCACCACATCAGCCGGCAGGTGGGCGTAGCGGCGGTCGTTATGCGCTGAAAATTCGTCGTCTTTGTCCAACAGTGGCGGCAAAGTATCGTAGCTTCGACGCCAGATGTGCACTTGCTCGTCACCGTATTTTTCAGCGGTTTGTTTTTTGTCCAAGCCTTGCAATCGGCCGTAGTGGCGCTCGTTCAACCGCCAAGTTTTAATTTGCGGGACAAACAGTTGGCCGCTTTCCTCCAACACAATGTTGCAGGTTTTGATGGCACGGGTCAGCACTGAAGTGAAGGCGATGTCGAATTCATAGCCTTTTTCTTTCAGTTTCTGACCGGCAACAGCAGCTTCAGCCAAACCTTGCTCGCTCAATTTAACATCACGCCAGCCGGTGAACAGGTTTTTCGCATTCCATTCGCTTTGTCCGTGGCGGATAAATACCAATTCCATTCTTATTGCTCCGTTTGTTTAGAGGATTGTGAAAGGTTCATTTATAACATAATTTGCGCCGGTTTTGAGAATTTGTGCGCAAACATTGATGATTTACCCGTCTGCCGATGTTCATGATTTTTTCAGATGGCCCCAACATACGCATTCCTCAGGCCGCGATAACCATTAAGGTGTATCCTCATTTCATCATACGACATCTTTCCGGCATAAAAACCCATCTGCTGCTTTGGACATGCGCGCAAGGTGTCCGACCTTGCCGTACCGGCCGGTTTTACCGGCGCAATATATAAAAAAACTATTTTCTTTGAGTATCGCCTTGTATACGCGCTTTTCTGCTCGAAAATCGGCGACGCAGACAAAATGAGGACACACTCTAGAATGATAAAGGTTGGCTTGAAGTTTGTTTCTTATCATATTTTAATCAACTGCTTTATCAAATGTTAACAAAGTGAAAAAGACCGTCTGAAACATAAACTGCACCCCAAAAGTCAGGCACCCCTTCCAACTAAAAAGGTGCGGTTTTCTTCAGTTTTCTTACTGTCTGAATATACACCGGACTTCAAATACCGGGACCTACCCCATTATCACCAAGTGCACAGCCGGCAGCGCGCTTCAAAGCCTCACGCACACACCTGCGCCAGCGGATAGCCGCCTGTCGGCACCGCCGCACTGCAAAAACCGCAGGCAAACCCCTAAGCCCCACAGGAAAAAAACAGGCAGCGCCATATGCGTGCGCAGAACCGCTGCCTAAAGCACATGAAAGCGCCCAACGGAAAGGAAGGGTCGCCGCCGAAGCCTGCCGGACCGTTCAAAAGCCGGGAGCGGGACGCCCGCTGAAATATCTGCCATACAGTGCCGGCATCCCCAACAACAGTTTCCATTAACCCGATCCCGATGCTGCGGCCAAAACGGCTATGGGTGAAGTATGCCGCCAACACAAAGGCCGCTGCTGCCGTATTGTCGCGGAACAAAAAAAGTCTGGTGCATTATGGGTTTGTCGGGATTATAAAGCCAAAGTCCGCGGCCAAAGAACCTGCCGCCCGCAGGCAACCGGTGGAATTTCGGCA
>NZ_PXYY01000008.1 GCF_003013245.1 Neisseria iguanae | reverse complement strand
AAAGGTATAAATAAAAAGTTAATGGCCAATTCCCTATAGATTTTTAATTTACTGAAAAATAAATAGAAAACAAAAACAGAAATCTGTTTAATATTAAACAAAACGCCCTGAATAAATCAGGGTGCGCGTTTTTGCAATATCAAGAAATGTAAATCTATTTGACGGTGCTATACACTATCTTTCTCATTTCCTTACTATTACGCAAATCAGTCCAAATATCGTTAACAATTTAACCTAAACGCCGTCTGAAAAAATGCTATAATTTTTTGACCTGTTTTTTCCAATCCCACTAAAGGAATCCCTACAATGAGCAATTCCGTCATCACTGTTATCGGTAAAGACCGCGTCGGTATTGTTTACGATGTTTCTAAAATTTTGGCTGAGAACCAACTCAATATCCTCAACATCAGCCAGCAGCTGATGGATGATTTCTTTACCATGATTATTTTGGTCAATACCGCCAAATGCCCGAAATCGCGTCAGGAAATGTTGGATTTGTTTGCCGAAGAAAGTAAAAATCTCGCGCTCGACATCCGTATGCAAAACGAAGAAATCTTCCAAGCCATGCACCGCATTTAACCGGGAGGCGTGAACATGAGCATTCAGTCCAACGAAATTTTAGAAACCGTCAAAATGGTCGCTGACCAGAATTTTGACGTGCGTACCATCACCATCGGCATCGATTTGCACGATTGCATCAGCAGCGATATTGATGAATTAAACCAAAATATTTACAACAAAATTACCACGGTCGGCAAAGACTTGGTGGCCACGGCCAAGCATTTGTCGGCAAAATACGGCGTACCGATTGTGAATCAGCGTATTTCCGTGACACCCATCGCCCAAATTGCAGCCGCCACCAAAGCCGATTCGTATGTCACCGTGGCGCAGACTTTGGATAAAGCCGCCAAAGCTATCGGCGTGTCGTTTATCGGCGGTTTCTCTGCCTTGGTGCAAAAAGGCATGTCGCCGTCGGACGAAGTGTTAATCCGCTCGATTCCCGAGGCGATGAAAACTACCAACATCGTGTGTGCTTCCATCAACATCGGCTCCACCCGCGCTGGTATCAATATGGATGCGGTCAAACTGGCAGGCGAAACCATCAGATGTACCGCCGAGATTACGCCGGAAGGTTTCGGCTGCGCCAAAATCGTGGTGTTCTGCAATGCGGTAGAGGACAATCCGTTTATGGCAGGTGCGTTTCACGGCTCGGGCGAAGCGGATGCGATTATCAATGTCGGGGTTTCTGGCCCGGGCGTAGTGAAAGCCGCTTTGGAGAATTCTAACGCCACCACCTTGACTGAAGTGGCCGAAGTGGTGAAAAAAACCGCATTCAAAATCACCCGCGTGGGCGAATTGATTGGTCACGAAGCCTCAAAAATGCTAAATATACCGTTCGATATCTTGGATTTGTCCTTGGCCCCCACACCTGCAGTCGGTGACTCCGTTGCCCGCATTCTCGAAGCAATGGGTTTGAGCGTATGCGGTACACACGGTACCACCGCTGCCTTGGCATTATTGAATGATGCGGTCAAAAAAGGCGGTATGATGGCTTCCAGCGCCGTCGGTGGCTTGAGCGGTGCGTTTATTCCGATTTCCGAAGATGAGGGTATGATTGCCGCCGCTGAAGCAGGCGTGTTGACTTTGGATAAACTTGAAGCCATGACCGCAGTATGTTCGGTCGGCCTCGATATGATTGCCGTGCCGGGCGATACACCGGCACACACCATTTGCGGCATCATTGCCGACGAAGCCGCCATCGGCATGATCAACAGCAAAACTACTGCTGTGCGCATCATTCCGGTAACCGGAAAAGGCGTGGGCGAAAGCGTCGAATTCGGCGGCCTGCTGGGCTATGCGCCGATTATGCCGGTCAAAGACGGCTCTTGCGAAGTGTTCGTTAACCGTGGTGGACGCATTCCTGCGCCGGTTCAGTCAATGAAAAACTGATTGTGTTAAATCATGGTGGATTAGGGCGTGCATTTCATCATGTGGCATCTTTTCTGCATAAAAACCCATCTGCTGCGTTGAAAATGCGCGCAAGGTGTCTGACCTTGCCGCGTCGGCCGGTTTTACCGGCGCAGGGTGTAAAACTGCCTTCTTTGATTATCGCTTTGCATACGTGCTTTTCTGCTCGAAAATGGGTGACACAGACAAAATGAGGGCACAAACAAAAGGCCGTCTGAAGTTTCAGACGGCCTTTTGTTTGTTGGAGAAGGTAATTATCGGAACCAGCCCCGAATGCGTTCTAATCCGCCGAAGTTAATGCAGGCATCGGCATGGGCTTGTGCTTTGGGTTTTGCGCGGTAGGCAATGCCAATGCCGGAGGCTTCCAGCATCGGAATGTCGTTTGCGCCGTCACCTATTGCTAAGGTTTGCGCGGCAGTTAAGCTTAGTTTGGCCCGGTATTTGTTTAACAAATCCTGTTTTCTTTGCGCATCGACGATATTCCCCAATACCTTTCCGGTAAGTTTGCCGTCGATGCGTTCTAAAACGTTGGCAAACTGGTATTCAAAGCCGAAACGCTGCTGTAAACGTTCGGTAAAGAAAGTAAATCCGCCGGAAATAAGCAAAAATCGGATATGGTGTTTTTTGCATTCGTCCAATAAATATTCTGCACCTGGTGACAGCTGTAAGATATGTTCGTACACATCGTGTAAAAATTGTTCGTCCAAGCCTTTGAGTAAAGCCACGCGACTGCGCAGGGATTGCTCAAAATCCAGTTCGCCTCGCATAGCGCGATTGGTGATTTCGGCTACTTGTGCTTTCACACCGGCTCCGGCGGCAATTTCATCAATGCATTCGATGGTAATTAGGGTAGAATCCATGTCGCTGACAATTAGCCCAAAATCGCTAAAAGCCATATCAGGCAAGACGGCGGCATCGATTTCTTGGCAGTCAAGCTTGGTTTTGACAGTGGCAGGCAGGGTGAAATCTGCAGCTACGGGAAAACGCAGGCTGTGTGCTGTGTGTTGCGGTGGACTTAAGTTGAGACCGTGTAACATGCTTAAATCGCAGCGCGAGAAATCGGCGTGTTGGAGCACGAGAACGTTTTGCATGATGGGAAAGTGTTGGATTGGGGAGAACGATTATAGCAAAGAAAGAAAAAGCCGTCTGAAACAGATATTTCAGATGACCTGAGCTGTAAGAAAAGCCGGCGTTGTTTACCGTATTGGAAAGACAATACTGAAATGAACACCCACAAAAACACCCAGCTCACCCCACATCAGCGCGCAGGATAAAACCACCGTTACTTCGCCGGCCCGGCAATGTCAAGTCAGCAAAGCAACCATTTACCGTATCCTTACGGCGGCACGATGGCAACTGCCGACACCGCAAAACAGTACCGGCAACCGTTTCAAACAAGCCAAGTATGGCATGAAACGTTTGGCTAAAGTTGGGAAGCCCATCGAAGAAACACTCAAAAAACAGGCAAAAACCTTATCCGGGCGAAACGGCGCACTCCGACACCAAACGGCTGCCTTGATTGCAGAATCAAAAAGCTACCGCCCCAAGAGATTGCCTGTTTGTTGCCATTGATGATTTTTCGAGAGGGCGGTATGCCGCCATTTTGCCTGGCCGTACCGCTGCCGGTGCTGTAAAAGGTTCTTTTGCGCGATGTAATCGATTGCTGACCCTATACCATCAGATCACGGCATGGAAATATCGGGGCAATGCGGCACATCCGTTTCCGGCGCCGCTGTGTTGCTGTGCCTGTCGGTAACGGTATGTTCTGTTTTGATTTTGCGGCTGGCGGCGGAGGATGGTTTGTGCGGTTTGGCTGGGGAGTTGCTTGCGGTCGTGTCCGGAAATACAGGCGTTGCCTTGCGGTCAGTTGTGTGTCCTATGTTGCGATTTTTGTTGTCGGGAAAGGCAGTATGCTACCGCATACTGCCTTTTTCTGTTGGTGGAACGTTGCACTTGTCAGGCGGTAAGGGTCTCTATATTTGCTTTTATGGATTTTAGATTTAAAGATAGATAGTTAGGTTTAAAGATTTAAAGATAGATAGTATGATGGTTGAACATCTATAGTCCAAAAGCGTGGTTGTTATGGATAATGCGGCGTTTTATAAAAAGGGAAGGCAATCGGGGGCATCGGGCATACCATCTTCAGGCTGCCTCCCTACAGCCCAGATTTGAATCTGATTGAAAAGATGCGGGTTTGGGTCAAACGGCTGTGGAAGGTGTGGCGGCTGGATTGTGTTGATTCTTTGTTCTTTTATTTGCTTTGGATTGATTTGGTTTTTTAGTGATTTCACTATATTCAGGCCGTCTGAAAAGTCGAATTATGTTAATATCAGATTCTCAATATCAGGGAGCGCAAAATGATTATTGTGATGCAGAAGCAGGCTTCGGCCGAGGCGGTGGCGCGTGTGATTGAATGCATTCGCAGTCGCGGTCTGCAGGAACATGTTTCTCAAGGCGAGGAGCGTACCATTATCGGTGCGGTCGGCGATGAACGTGTGTTTCATCCGAATGAATTGGAACGCCTGCCGGAAGTGGAACGGGCGATTCGGGTGTTGAACGATTGGAAAATCATCAGCCGTGAAGTACGGCAGCAAGACAGTCAGATTACCGTTCGCGGCGTGGTGTTCGGCGGCGAAAAAATGCTGGACATTGCCGTCGGTTTCAAACCAGATGCCGATGCAGTGTTTATCGATCCTTTTTTTATGTCGGCCGGACCGTATGCCGATGTGGACAACAGCAGCGAAAAAGCCCAAATCGATGCCATGCGGCAGAAAATCGAACGCATCCATGAATTAGGCAAGCCGGTATTGGTGCGGATTCGAGATGTGCGCCAAATCGAAGCAGCTCTGGTAACTCAGGCGGATATTCTGTATTTGGGCGGTGAATTGATGAGCAACCGCGCTTTGCAAGATGAAGTAGGCCGTCTGAATACGCCGGTGGTGTTGTGCAAAGACAAGCATCACCGTGTCGGTGATTGGCTTGTTGCTGCCGAACATATTGCTTTGCGCGGCAACCATCATATTATCTTAGGCGAAGCAGGTACGTTAAGCTTTGAGTCGGAACACACATACCGCTTGGATGTTGATGCCATTGTGCGTGTGCGTAGAGTCACCCATCTGCCGGTAATTGCGGATATTTCCAGCTTGTGGCACAGTGATATGCCGCAAGATGTGTTGTACCGTTTATCGCTGGCTTCAGGCGCAAATGGGGTAGTCAGCAGCTTGGGTCGATTATCTTAAATAAATTAAAAAGGCCGTTTGAACGGCCTTGAAACCTTTGCAAAATTGCTATCTTTAGCATATTTCTTCGCAATGCGCTTCTTGAACGCCGACCTGTCTTCGCAATATGTCGTCCGCGTGCTCTGCGATGCTGTTGCTTTGAACTGTACTAAAATCTGAGGTTTTGCAAAGATCTCGGTCTTTTATAATACTTTCAGAAAGAGTATCTCGCGATTGGGGTAAAGAGAAATTGAGCAACAAAAAAATGCACCGTGCAAATGGTGCATTTTTAATATTTAAGGGGCCGACGCAGATTAACCCCAAACACCACACCATTCCCGCAGCATTTCAAGCTGTCCGGACGGTGTGCCGAAGTCAAAGCGGAACCTGCATTCTTTCAAGAACAGCGGGAAAGGTTTACGGCCAACCCCATTGTATTTGCGCAAGACGCACTTCGCCCGGTTCCAACAATTTCCAATGCCGCCGATAGGGTTTTGACGGTCTGCAAAAGGCTGTGAACGGTTGAGCGGCGACGCGCGAACCTGCCCCGCATCAAGCACGCCACAGCCCCTGTCACTACCGGTATAAACAATGCCGTCAGGTGTTGTTTGCTGTTTGACAACCGGAAATAAGGCATCCTTCCCGTTATCCCCCGCAACGGCGGTACCAACCTTTCCCTGCCGCTTTAAGGTGCCGGATACAGCCGCTTTCCCTGCTGCCACACGGCCGCGTTTACCCTTACGCCGACCGCCGAAACAACCCCCGTCCGGCCCGGTAGGGCCTCTGAAAACCCCGCCGGTTGCCTGCGCCAAATGACAGACAGCCGCTTGGCGGGTTTTGCGGTAGGACAACATAGCCCAACCGGGTTGGATACCCAAAATATCAGCGGCTGCACGGGCGGTGGCTTCCGGTACGAAAAACCGGAGGAGTTTTCTTTGGGTATTCTTTGTTAATTTACAATGGTTATCTTTATTTTTGCCGTCTGACATGACTGATAATCTACTTCAGTCCCTATTTTTAAATAAATTCAGGTAAATTGAATGTTTCCTGTTGGATTGGCATTGCTGTCGGATATTATCAATTATCAGGCGAAAGGCGTAGTTAAAAAGAAATACGATAAAATCATCTTATCTCATTTTTTGTAAAAATTTATCAGATTGTTTACAAATTAGACTATTCAAATGCTGCTAAACCATGTAAATTATGGCAAGTGTAATTCATTGTAGTTTTACGCTACCCGATTTTGAGAAAAAAAAATAAATTCAGAGGAACAGACCATGTCCGTCAAACCACGTCCTGTCTTTCTAGAAATCCCTAATATCCGTTTGCCGATACCAGGGATTGTTTCTATTTTACACCGCATCAGCGGTGTTGCCTTATTTATTGCCTTGCCGGTATTGCTTTATTTGTTGTCCGGCACATTAAGCCAGCAATCCGATTTTGAAGCCTATCACTCATTTGTTTCCAAGCCTTTGGTAAAGCTGCCGTTGATTGGCTTGTTGTGGGCGTATCTGCATCACAGTTTGGCCGGTATCCGCTTCCTGTTGTTGGATGCTCATAAAGGTTTGGAATTGAATACGGCCCGTAATACTGCCAAACTCGTTTTTGTTGCAGCTTTGGTATTGACTGTAGTGATTGGAGCCTTGTTATGGTAGATCGTAAATTAACCGGAGCCCACTACGGTTTGAAAGATTGGGCGATGCAGCGTGCTACTGCTGTTATTATGCTGATTTATACGGTTGTGTTGATTGTATTCTTACTGGCATTGCCGAAAGAATACGTAGCATGGCAGACGTTTTTCAACCAGACTTGGGTGAAGCTGTTTACTCAGGTCAGCTTCATCGCCTTGTTCCTGCATGCGTGGGTAGGTATCCGTGATTTGTGGATGGACTACATTAAACCGTTTGGTCTGCGTTTGTTCTTGCAAGTGGCTACCGTTGTTTGGTTGGTTGGCTGCTTGGTGTATTCGGTTAAAGTTATTTGGGAGTAAGTATGAGTTTCCCTGTTCGAAAGTTTGATGCCGTTATTGTTGGTGGCGGTGGCGCAGGTCTGCGTGCTGCCCTGCAATTGTCTAAATCCGGTTTGAATTGTGCCGTATTGTCTAAAGTGTTTCCGACCCGTTCTCATACTGTTGCGGCGCAAGGCGGTATTTCTGCTTCTTTGGGTAATGTACAGGAAGACCGTTGGGATTGGCATATGTATGATACCGTTAAAGGTTCTGACTGGTTGGGGGATCAAGATGCTATCGAATTTATGTGCCGTGCGGCACCGGAAGCAGTTATCGAATTGGAACACATGGGTATGCCTTTTGACCGCGTAGAAAGTGGTAAAATTTATCAACGTCCGTTCGGCGGTCATACTGCCGAACACGGTAAACGGGCGGTAGAACGTGCTTGTGCGGTTGCTGACCGTACCGGCCATGCCATGCTGCATACCTTGTATCAACAAAATGTGCGTGCCAATACCCAATTCTTTGTGGAATGGACGGCATTAGACCTGATTCGTGACGAGGATGGCGATGTAGTTGGTGTGACTGCGATGGAAATGGAAACCGGTGATGTTTATATTTTCCACGCAAAAGCCGTAATGTTTGCAACTGGTGGCGGTGGTCGTATTTATGCTTCTTCAACTAATGCCTACATGAATACTGGTGACGGCTTGGGCATTTGTGCGCGGGCGGGTATTCCGTTGGAGGACATGGAATTCTGGCAATTCCACCCGACAGGTGTGGCCGGTGCCGGTGTATTGATTACCGAGGGTGTGCGAGGTGAAGGCGGCATTTTGCTGAATGCTAACGGCGAACGTTTCATGGAGCGTTATGCGCCGACCGTAAAAGACTTGGCTTCGCGTGATGTGGTGTCCCGTGCCATGGCAATGGAAATTTACGAAGGTCGCGGTTGCGGTAAAAACAAAGACCATGTCTTGCTGAAAATCGACCACATCGGTGCTGAAAAAATTATGGAAAAACTACCAGGTATCCGTGAGATTTCTATTCAGTTTGCCGGTATTGATCCGATTAAAGATCCGATTCCTGTTGTGCCGACAACCCACTATATGATGGGTGGTATTCCGACAAATTACCATGGCGAAGTGATTGTCCCGAAAGGTAACGAGTACGAGTCAGTGGTTAAAGGCTTGTATGCGGCCGGTGAATGTGCGTGTGCGTCCGTACACGGAGCCAACCGTTTGGGTACCAACTCATTGCTTGACTTGGTGGTATTCGGCAAAGCGGCCGGCGACAGCATGATTGACTTCATAAAGGTGCAAGAAGACTGGAAAGCATTGCCGGAAAATGCCGGTCAATTGACTGCCCAGCGCTTGGATCGTTTGGATAATCAAACAGATGGTGAGGATGTTGATGAATTGCGTCGTGATTTGCAGCGTTCTGTCCAGCTTCATGCAGGGGTATTCCGTACCGATGAAATCTTGAGCAAAGGCGTGAAAGAAATCTTGGACGTCGCCGAGCGCGTAAAACGCACTGAAATCAAAGACAAAAGCAAAGTTTGGAATACCGCGCGTATTGAGGCTTTGGAATTGGATAACTTGATTGAAGTAGCGAAAGCAACCTTGGTTTCTGCCGAAGCGCGTAAGGAATCGCGTGGTGCGCATGCCTCAGACGACCATCCTGAGCGTGATGATGAAAATTGGATGAAACATACCCTGTATCATTCATTGAGCAATACATTGAGCTATAAACCGGTACATACCAAACCATTGACCGTCGATTATATTGAACCGGCCAAACGTGTTTATTAATATATCAGGTTTCAGACGGCCTGTGTATACAAAGGCCGTCTGAAAATATCAGAACAAATAACCCTACACCGACGGTTTGAAATCCTATAACCATTCATCAAACCGTTCGTGAGAAAAGGAACACTTCTCATGGAAAAAGTAAATTTCGAAGTTTACCGTTACAACCCTGATGTTGATGCGAAACCTTATATGCAGGAATATGAGTTGGAAATCGAACCGACCGACGTGAAATTATTGGATGCATTGGTTAAGCTGAAAGCACAAGACGATACCTTATCGTTTCGCCGTTCTTGCCGAGAGGGTATTTGCGGTTCGGACGGTATGAACATCAACGGTAAAAACGGTTTGGCTTGTCTGACCGATATTCGTGGCCTGAAACAACCGATTAAAATCCGTCCATTGCCCGGTTTGCCGGTTATTCGCGACCTGATTGTGGACATGACCCAATTTTTCAAACAATATCATTCAATTAAACCTTATGTGGTGAATGATACGCCGGTTGATTCAGATAAAGAGCGTCTGCAAAGTCAAGAAGACCGTAAAGAATTGGACGGTTTATACGAATGTATTTTATGCGCATGTTGTTCGACCGCATGTCCTTCGTTCTGGTGGAACCCCGATAAATTCGTCGGCCCGTCTGGTTTGCTGAATGCTTACCGCTTTATTGCCGACAGCCGCGATACTATTACCAACGAACGTTTGGATGATCTGAATGATCCATATCGCTTGTTCCGTTGTCATACCATTATGAACTGTGTTGACGTTTGCCCGAAATACTTGAATCCTACCCGTGTAATCGGCAAGATTAAAGAAGTCATGTTGAAACGAGCAGTTTAATGATGATGGTATTTGACGATACAGCAAAACGCAAAATCCGTTTTCAAGCCCGCCGGGGATTGTTAGAGCTTGATTTGGTTCTCGGCCGGTTTATGGAAAGAGAATTTGAGCAATTAAATGATGAGGAATTGACCGCATTTGTCGAGATTCTTGAATTCCAAGATCAAGACTTGTTAGCTTTGGTTAACGGTTATACGCAAACCGAAAAAACCCATCTGATTCGATTGCTTGATAGAATCAGACAGGCATAAAATGAACACAGTACGCAATGTACGAAATGCATGGAAATAAGTGTCCATAGGCCGTCTGAATGAAAGACCGTGCTGTATAAAAGCCCCATTTTACAAAGGAGCAGAGGATGTCTAAAACAGTAAAACTCAACACCCCAAACCAAGAGATTTTGGAATTGCCGGTATTGGAAGCAGCATTAGGCCATGATGTTATCGATATTCGCACATTAACCAAAAATACCGGTTTGTTCTCTTATGACCCGGGTTTTGTATCGACTGCAAGCTGTGAGTCTAAAATTACCTATATTGACGGTGAAAAAGGATTGCTTTACTACCGCGGCTATCCAATTGAACAATTGGCAGCGGAATCCGATTATTTGGAAGTCTGCTATTTGCTGATTTACGGTGAATTGCCAAATGCGGAACAGAAAAAAGAATTTACCGGTATTGTCAGCCACCACACTATGGTTCATGAGCAATTGACTTGGTTCTTCCGAGGTTTCCGTCGGGATGCGCATCCGATGGCGATGATGGTGGGTGTGGTGGGCGCATTGTCTGCATTCTACCAAGACAGCCTGGACATTACTGATACGAAACACCGTGAAATCGCCATCTATCGGTTGATTTCCAAAATTCCGACGATTGCGGCAATGTGTTATCGTTATTCCAACGGTTTGCCGTTTAATTACCCGAAAAACAACCTGACTTATACGGAAAATTTCCTGCATATGATGTTTGCCACGCCTTGTGAAGAATACAAGCCGAATCCGGTATTGGCGCGTGCATTAGACCGTATCTTCATTCTGCACGCTGACCACGAGCAAAATGCATCAACTTCTACCGTTCGCTTGGCCGGTTCTTCAGGCGCAAACCCGTTTGCGTGTATTGCAGCCGGTATTGCCTGCTTGTGGGGTGCGTCCCATGGCGGTGCAAACGAAGCCGTATTGAATATGCTTGACGAAATCGGTGATGTTTCCAATGTAGAAGCCTATATTGAAGGCGTGAAACAGCGCAAATACCGTTTGATGGGTTTTGGCCACCGTGTTTACCGCAACATAGATCCGCGCGCCAATATTATGCGTGAAACCTGTTACGAAGTATTGAAAGAATTGGGTCTTGAGGACAGCCCTAAATTCAAACTGGCCATGGAATTGGAACAGATTGCATTGAAAGACCCGTTCTTTGTTGAGCGTAAACTGTATCCGAATGTCGACTTCTATTCAGGTATTGTATTGTCGGCATTGGGTATTCCGACTGAGATGTTTACCGTCATCTTCGCCTTGGCACGCAGCGTAGGTTGGATTTCTCATTGGCATGAAATGATCGGCGATCCGTCACTGAAAATCGGCCGTCCGCGTCAATTGTATACTGGCGAAGCCCGCCGTGATTTCGTATCGGTTGATGGGCGTTAATGAGTTTGTTAATAAATTGTCGATTTATATTTTGGAAGACCAAAAAGTCCGATTGACAAAAAGTCCGATTGATTAGTTTCATTAAGTTAAGACAAAATATCTACAGGCAATTTAGTTCGGAATAGGGTAGAATAAAGTGTCATCTTCAGACGGCCTGAACTCCGTTAAAGTAGCACAAAATTCTACCCTTTATTTATATCTTAAAGAAAAGAGCGCACGCCATGATGGACGAAAAACTCAACTTCTCTTATCTGTTTGGTTCAAATGCTCCTTATATTGAGGAGTTATACGAAGCTTTTTTGGTTAATCCAAACTCAGTAGAAGATAAGTGGAAACAATACTTTACTGATTTGACCAAGCTGCCGGGTGCAGCTGATGTAGATGTTCCGCATGCGCCGATTCGTGAATCATTTGCCAATTTGGCTAAGACGAAGGCAACAGCCGCTATTGCAGGTAGTGTTGATGAAGCCATGTTGAAAAAACAAGTTGGCGTGCTGCGCTTGATTTCTGCTTACCGTATTCAAGGGGTTGGTGCGGCTCAATTGGATCCGCTGAAACGTATGCCTGCCAAATACTTGGAAGCACTTGATCCTAAATTCCATGGTCTGACTGATGCTGATATGGCTGTGAAATTCAGCATGGGTGAAGGCGATTTCGACGGCCAAGAAAAAATGGCTTTGTCTGAGATTGTCCAAAACCTGAAACAAACCTATTGCGGTCATTTGGCGGTAGAATATATGTATATTCCGGGAACGGAAGAACGCCGTTGGATTCGCAATTACTTTGAAAGCGTTCTCTCTACACCGCGCTACACCAAAGAGCAGAAGCATTACTTATTGAAACAATTGACTGCCGCCGAAACCTTAGAGCGTTACCTGCATACCAAATATGTCGGTCAAAAACGTTTTGGTGTCGAAGGTGGGGAAAGCGTCATCGCAGGCTTGAATTATTTGATTCAAAATGCAGGTAAAGATGGTGTTGAAGAAGTCATCATCGGTATGGCACACCGTGGCCGTCTGAATGTTTTAGTGAACACTTTGGGCAAAAGGCCGGGTGATTTGTTTGCCGAATTCGAAGGTCGTGCTGAAATCAAACATCCGGGTGGTGACGTGAAATACCACATGGGTTTCAGTTCCGACATTGCCACCCCAAACGGCCCTATGCATGTTTCATTGGCTTTTAACCCGTCACACTTGGAAATTGTGAATCCTGTGGTAGAAGGTTCGGCCCGTGCAAAACAAGAGCGTTTGGGTAAAAACGGTCAAGAGAAAGTTTTGCCGGTATTGATTCACGGTGATTCTGCGTTCATCGGTTTGGGTGTGAACCAAGCAACATTCAACTTATCGCAGACACGTGGTTATACAACCGGTGGTACGGTTCACATTGTTATCAATAACCAAATCGGTTTTACCACTTCCGATACCCGCGATACCCGGTCGACCGTGTATTGTACCGATGTGGCGAAAATGGTTTCTGCGCCGGTAATCCACGTTAACGGCGATGATCCGGAACGTGTGTGCTTTGCTATCCAAGCAGCTTTGGATTACCGAAAAACCTTCAAAAAAGACATTGTTGTCGATGTAGTTTGTTACCGTAAATGGGGTCACAACGAAGGCGATGATCCGACTTTGACCCAACCGATGATGTACAAAAAAGTTGCCCAACGTCCGGGAACTCGTGCCATGTATGTTGGGAAATTAATTGCGGAAAACGTGATTACCGAAACCGAAGCTGACACTTTGGTACAAGCTTATCGTGACGCTTTGGATAAAGGCGAACATGTTGAGCAAACCACACTGAGCAATTTCCAACGCACCAGCATTGATTGGAGTAAATACCAAGGCAAAGATTGGCGTGAAGATGTCGATACTGGCCTGCCGGCTGCCGATATTCAACGTTTGGCAGATAAATTTGCCAATATTCCGGAAAATTACACCCTGCATGCTAATGCCAAACGCGTAAATGAAGCGCGTAAAGCTATGGCTGCCGGTAAACAGCCGGTTGACTGGGGTATGGCCGAAACCATTGCTTATGCCAACTTGGTCACCAAAGGTGCAGGCGTACGTATTTCCGGCGAAGACTCAGGCCGCGGTACGTTCTCACACCGTCACGCAGTGATTCACGATCAAAAGCGTGAAAAATGGGACGATGGTGCTTATGTACCATTGCGCAATATGGGTGAAGGTTCTGCCGATTTCTTGGTGATTGACTCTATCTTGAACGAAGAAGCAGTGATGGCTTATGAATATGGCTTTGCGTGTTCCGCTCCGGATAAATTAACTATTTGGGAAGCGCAATTCGGTGATTTTGCCAACGGCGCACAAGTTGTGATTGACCAATTCTTGTCATCAGGTGAAACGAAATGGGGCCGTTTGTGCGGCTTGACCACCATTCTGCCGCACGGTTATGACGGTCAAGGTCCTGAGCACTCTTCAGCACGGTTGGAGCGTTGGTTGCAATTGTGTTCTGAAAACAATATGCAGATTGTGATGCCGTCCCGAGCCTCGCAAATGTTCCACTTACTGCAACGTCAGGTATTGCGCTCTTATCGCAAGCCTTTGGTGATTTTCATGTCGAAACGCCTGTTACGCTTTAAGGATGCCATGAGTCCGTTGTCTGATTTCACGGAAGGTTCGCGTTTCTGTCCGATGATTGCCGATACAGTCGAACGCAGCAGTGATGAAAGCGTGAAACGCGTGGTTCTGTGTGCCGGTCAGGTTTATTACGATTTGGCTTCAGGCCGTGCAGAGCGTAAGCTGGAAGACGAAGTCGCCATTATCCGCGTGGAACAGTTGTATCCTTTCCCTTACGATGAAGTCAAAGCGGAATTGGCGAAATATTTGAATGCCAAACAAGTGGTTTGGGCGCAGGAAGAGCCGAAAAACCAGGGTGCGTTCTACCAAATCCGCCACCGTTTGGAAACAGTCATCAGCGAAGAGCAAAAACTGTCTTACGCCGGCCGGCCAAGCAGCGCATCACCGGCAGTAGGCTACATGAGCAAACACGTTGCCCAATTGAAGCAATTAGTTGAAGACGCATTGACTGGCTAATTGAAGAGAGAAATGCCTACGGTTCATTAGGCCGCAGGATAAGACACATCACAGGCCGTCTGAAAAACGGCCAACCGGAGACTAAAATGATTATTGAAGTAAAAGTGCCAATGTTGTCTGAAAGCGTATCGGAAGGTACCTTGTTGGAATGGAAAAAACAAGTCGGCGAAGCTGTGACCCGCGACGAAATTTTGATTGAAATCGAAACCGACAAGGTGGTTTTGGAAGTACCTTCTCCTCAAGCCGGCGTGTTGGCTGAAATCATTGTCGGCGACGGTGAAACCGTTGAAGCCGATCAAGTATTAGCGCGTATTAATACTGAAGCAGCTGTAGCGCAACCTGCCGCTGAAGCTGCCGAAGCAAAAGAAGTTGCTGTACCTGCTGCCGATGCGCAAACCGGCGCACCTGCTATGCCTGCTGCTGCCAAGTTGGCTGCTGAAAAAGGCGTGGATGTGAATTCGGTTCGAGGTTCGGGGCGTGACGGCCGTGTCTTGAAAGAAGACGTGCAAAATGCTTCTGCTCGCAAGCCTGCGGCGGCAAGCGCGCCTGTTCCTGCCGGTGCACGTCCTGAGCAACGCGTTCCAATGAGCCGCTTGCGCGCACGTGTGGCAGAGCGCTTATTGGCTTCCCAGCAAGAAAACGCCATCTTGACTACCTTCAACGAAGTCAACATGAAACCCATCATGGATTTACGTGCGAAATATAAAGACAAATTCGAAAAAGAACACGGCATTAAATTAGGCTTTATGTCTTTCTTCGTTAAAGCCGCTGTAGCTGCGTTGAAGAAATACCCGGTTGTGAACGCTTCTGTTGACGGCAATGACATCGTTTACCACGGTTTCTTTGATATCGGTATCGCCATCGGCAGCCCGCGCGGTTTGGTTGTGCCAATCTTGCGTGATGCGGATCAAATGAGCATTGCCGACATTGAAAAAGCCATTGTTGATTATGCAGTTAAAGCCAAAGACGGCAAAATTTCTCTGGACGATTTGACCGGGGGTACATTCAGTATCACCAATGGTGGTACTTTTGGTTCGATGATGTCTACTCCAATCATCAACCCCCCACAATCTGCCATCTTGGGCATGCACGCTACTAAAGAGCGTGCCATGGTTGAAAATGGCCAAGTAGTAGTTCGTCCGATGATGTATCTGGCGCTGTCTTACGACCACCGTATTATTGATGGTCGCGAAGCGGTCTTGACTTTGGTGTCCATTAAAGATGCCTTAGAAGACCCAGCTCGTCTGTTGTTAGATCTGTAATATGTTCAGACGGCCTTAAAGGCCGTCTGAAAGCGTGTTGAAGAGTATGAAACATGAAAAAAACGGTTATTTTTCTGATTGTAGGCATTTTGTCAGCCTGTTCGGCTTTATCCGGTAAGGAATATTCGGTAAACGCTTATAATGCACAAGGGCAGCAATTGAATAAAAAATTTGCGCTGGACAGCAATAAAGCGGGCATTCAAATGGCGCGCCAATCGTTATGCCAAACTTACCCGAATGCGACCATTCGCGTTTACAACAACATCACACGCACAGAAGTGAAGGAATTTAGCCCTTATTCATGCCGCCTTAAACGCTAGGCATCACTTCTTGTCAACACATTCTTTTTGAAGGACAAAGGATTTCAAATGCCACAATATGATGTAGTAGTTATCGGTGCGGGTCCTGGCGGTTATGTTGCTGCCATACGCGCTGCACAATTGGGTTTCAAAACTGCCTGTATTGATGCAGGCGTTAATAAAGCAGGTGATGCGCCTGCTTTGGGCGGTACTTGCTTGAACGTAGGTTGTATCCCATCAAAAGCCTTGTTGCAATCTTCAGAGCATTTCCATGCGGCACAACACGATTTTGCTGAACACGGTATTACCTTGGGCGACATCAAATTTGATACCGCTAAAATGATAGAACGCAAAGACGGTATAGTTAATAAATTGACTGGTGGCGTGAAATTCCTGTTCCAAAAGAATAAAGTTGACAGCTTGTTCGGCTTGGGTTCTTTCAAAGGCAAAAACGGCGATTTGTATCAAATCGAAGTGGATAATAAAGGCGAAAAAATTGTTGTTGAAACCAAGCACGTGATTGTCGCGACCGGTTCTGTACCACGTCCGCTGCCACAGATTCCCATCGATAATATGAATGTGTTGGACAACGAAGGTGCATTGAACCTGACTGAAATACCGGCTAAATTGGGTGTTATCGGTTCCGGCGTAATCGGCTTGGAAATGGGTTCGGTATGGAAGCGCTTGGGTTCGGAAGTAACCATTTTGGAAGCTGCACCGACTTTCTTGGCTGCTGCCGACCAGCAAATTGCTAAAGAAGCGTTCAAATTCTTCACTAAAGAACAAGGTTTGGAAATCCAATTGGGTGTGAAAATCAGTGAGATTAAAGCCGAAAAAAGGGTAACTGTTCAATACAAAACCGCTAAAGACGAAGCCAAATCTGAAACATTTGATAAATTGATTGTAGCCATCGGCCGGATTCCAAACACCAACGGTTTGAATGTCGAAGCAGTAGGCTTGGAAAAAGACGAACGCGGTTTCATCAAAGTAGATGGTGATTGCAAAACCAACTTGCCGAATGTTTGGGCAATTGGTGATGTGGTTCGCGGCCCGATGTTGGCACACAAAGCCAGCGATGAAGGTGTCGCCGTGGTTGAACGCATTGCAGGTCAGAAACCGTATATCGACTTCAACAGCGTACCGTTCGTGATTTACACTGATCCTGAAATTGCTTGGGTGGGTAAAACTGAAGAGCAGCTGAAAGCCGAAGGCGTTGAATATAAAAAAGGCACTTCAGGCTTTGGCGCCAACGGCCGTGCATTGGCCATGGGAAAAGCCAAAGGCATCATCAAAGTGTTGGCTTGTGCAAAAACAGACCGCATTTTGGGCGTGCACATGATTGGCCCGGTAGTCAGCGAATTGGTATCTGAAGGCGTGACTAGCTTGGAATTCTCGGCCAGCAGTGAAGACATCGCCCGCATCATACATGCGCATCCGACCTTGTCGGAAGTATTGCATGAAGCGGCATTGACTGTTGACAAACGTGCTTTGCACGGCTAATTGCTGATATATTTTAAATGCCGTCTGAAAATGTTTCAACGGCATTTCCCAATGAATAAGAAAGGGCATATAGTGATAAAACACGTTAAAACCGCATTTTGCTTTATTATTTTAGGAGCTGGCGTAGATTAGCCCCAAATATCACACCAAAATTCGCAAAATTTTCAGTTGTTCTTTTGGTGTACCACAGTTAAAACGAAACCCACATTCTTTCCGGAATAATGGAAAAGATTTCCGGTCAATTCCATTCTATTTCCGTAGCATGCGCTTTGCCCGGTTCCAAAAGTTTTCCATCCCGTTAATGTGGTTTTGCCGTCCTACAAAATGCGTACAGTGACTGATACGGTGACAAGTGGATTCACCCACATCTGTTTGGGATAACAAACGCGGCCATTTGCCCTATACCGACAGGCTGATGGTCTTTATTTTTTGCTGTAATTGTGGCATTGCTGGATTTTTTCTAATGTGAAAAGGTGTTGGTTTATGAGCCAACACCTTTAACGCCTTAAAGGCCTAACAATGCAATCTCAATCTTAGAACGGTAATTTACACGAGCTGAATTTAAACAGTCGATAATTTGTTATCCTGATACCAATTTCGTAGCCCAATTTCAACATCTTTTTAACAGCAGCGCTAGTCCCAAGTTTGATTACTAAATTTGGGATGAATGCACCCAACCACACGCACCACCACGTCAAAACCATCAGCAATCAAATCCGCCTTGCGGTTGCTGGCGACCACATGTACATCAATATAAGGAAATTGCTTTTGAAAATCAGGCCTATCGGACATTAGGGATGATAAAAACCGCCGGAAACCTTATCATAAACCCCCTGTCACGCTCAATGCCGTCTTTCAATGACAAACCTTGCAACACACAGGCGTTTTTGGCATAGCGGCGGACATTGTCAAAACCGCTGCCCACACCGCAACCGCCGTGAGTATTGAACGGAATCACCCATTAGCGTGATTCTTCTTAACCCGTAATCAACATCATTCTTTATCCTGCAAAAAATAACCGTCATCCGGCTTTTTCACCGTTTCCGCGATTTAATTTTTCATGTCTTTTACCTTGTCAGGCAGCAAGTCATCGGCTTCACTTTGCGTGATTACAGTGCCGTTGTCCATCGGCAAAGCACCGTTTTCCGCATCCGAAGCATTAACCATAAAGCTGTCCAGACAGCTTTATTCTGTCAATCTTACAACCCCAATTCACGTAAAAAGCGGATATCGTCTGCCCAGCCGGATTTCGCTTTGACCCACACTTTTAAGAACACTTTGGTATCAAACAGTTTTTCCATGTCCAAACGGGCTTCTGTGGAAATTTTTTTCAGGCGTTCGCCGCCTTTGCCGATGAGAATGGCTTTTTGGCTGTCTTTATCGACCAACACGGCGATGTAGATGCGGTAAAGGCCGCTTTTTTCTTCCTCGAATTGTTCCACTTCCACATTCATGGCATAAGGCAATTCTTCGCCTAAGTAACGGAACAATTTTTCGCGCACGATTTCCATGGCTAGGAAGCGGCTGGATTTGTCGGTAACCATGTTTTCCGGATACATGGGTATGCTCTCGGGCAGGTAAGGCTTGAGCTGCTCTAAAAGGTTGGCAATACGCAAGCCGTGTTTGGCGCTGACGGCTTCGTGTCCGGCAAATTTAAATTCGGCTTTCACTTCATTCACAAAAGCTTCGAGCGCGTATTTGTCTTTGGCTTTGGCTTTATCGATTTTGTTGACTACCAGTAACACGGGCGTGTGTTTCGGCAGTTGTTTCAATACCACACGATCAGCATCGGTAAAGCGCATGGCTTCCATCACAAAAACCACCACATCCACACCGCTCAAGGCTTCGGTGACGTTTTGATTCAGGCGGTCGTTTAGGGCATTGCGGTGGTTGACTTGGAAACCGGGGGTATCGACGAACACAAATTGCGCGGTGTCGTCGGTATAAATACCGGTTACACAGTTACGTGTGGTTTGGGCTTTTTTGCTGGTAATACTGATTTTTTGACCGATTAAATGGTTCATCAGCGTGGATTTACCTACGTTCGGCCGGCCGACGATGGCCACGAAGCCGCAACGGTAGCCTTCGCTGCGTTGGGATTTGTTGTTTAAGAAGGTTTCAATGTCCATGTCTGTCTTTCATATTTTTTATTTTCAGACGGCCTGTTCATTAAAACAAGCCGTCTGAAATATTTATTAGTTCTTATTAGTTCCGAAGAGGAAGGCCGTCTGAAAACAAACGAGCTTCAATTATGAGCACTTTGTCTGCTTTGGCAGCCACACTTGTACAGCCCGGCGCATATTAACGGCTTCGGCCACAATCTCGGTTTCCAAACCGGCTTCACTGCTTTCGCGGATTAAGTCTAATTTCATGCGTTCGCTACGCTTAAGTTGCCGGCGTTCGGCCGAAACTGGCATACCGGCGACCACATCATGCAGCTTATTCATGGCCGGTATAAGCTGAAATCCAATCCGGCGGATTCGGCCAAAGGTTTGAGCCGCAACACGCCTTCGGATAAATTGCATTGCCCCTGCGCCATTACCATGGCAATCAGGTCTATACTTTGCGCCAGTTTGCGACGGCGTTTGTCTTGGGCTTGTTTGGTTTGTTGGTTTTGGCGGTACACTTTCAGCCATAAATAAGCGGCATACGCTGTCATGGTCACGACTACCAACACGCCGATAATCATCAAAAATTTCATACGGTTCCCCCCTTCTTATTTTTTGCGCTTCATGGGATAGTGCTGCTCCAACCATTCCAAAGCTTCGGCAGCGGCTTCCTGCTCGGCGGCTTTGCGGCTGGAGCCTTGCGCTTTGCAGATAAAACCGAGTTCGCCCAAATCGCAGGCAATCACAAATTGGCTGTCATTAGCCGAACCGATTTGCGCTTCGATGCGGTATTTCGGCAAGGCCAAACGGCGGGCTTGCAGGGCTTCTTGCAGCGAGGTTTTGTTGTCTTTGCCCTGATTTTTGAAATCGATACATTTCACACGTTCGGAAAACAAATGGCGCACCACTTTTTCCGCCGTGGCAAAATCGGCATCAAAACTCACGGCGGCGAACATGGCTTCCATGGCATCGGCCAAGATGGAAGGCCGTCTGAAACCGCCGCTTTTGAGTTCGCCCGTACCTAAATACAAACCGTCACCGACATTCATTTCTAACGCAATTTCTGCCAATACGCCTTCATTCACCAAATTGGCACGCAAGCGTGACAATTCCCCTTCGGCTAATTTGGGGAATGCGTCAAACAACATTTTGGCGATGGTGTAATTCAAAACCGCATCGCCGACAAACTCGAAACGCTCGTTGTGTTTCGCGCTGAAACTTCGGTGGGTCAAGGCTTGCTGCAATAATTCGATACGGCTGAACTTATAACCCAAATGCCGTTGGATTCTATGGTGCGCCTGCTGCTTCAATACATCGGATTTCATCGGTTTCCTTTTACGCAGCCCGAACGGGTTTCCATACTCTGCTAAAAATATGCAAACACTTTAAGGCTGATTGGTTTTCAGACGGCCTATTGTATCATTAATCCCCGAATTTCATGGGCGATAGCGAGTGCGAAAAAGAGCCGAATCGTGTAAAATCCCCTCCATATCATGGAAAAGCAAACCCTTATGAATATTTTTACCCAAGCCCTGCAAACCGCACTCGACCGCTGCATCGCCGCCAAAACCGTAACCGAAGAAGGTCGGCCGGTGGGCTTTTTATACCGCGAAGAACCGGTTTTTGAAAACGACAGCGGCTGGCGTTTCTTTACCGGCGAAGAAAGCGACGAATACACCGACAATCCGGATAATTTCAGCGTGTGCAGCATGCCAGACATTACCAAAAACAACCCCGATATCTTCGCCCTGCTTACCGAGCCGCAAGGCAGCGCATGGGAGTTGAACGAAGACGGCAAATTTCAAGCCGTTGCTGATTGGCAGCCTAAAGATTAATTGTTCAGACGGCCTTTACATCATACCGTCCGAAACCACTTTTAAAGGATTAAACATGAACATTATCGAACCCGTTTTAAACGGCAAGCAACTGCGCATCGGCATTGTACAAGCGCGTTTTACGAATGAAATCGGCAGCGGAATGCTGAAAGTCTGCTGCCGTACTCTGCAAGAATTGGGGGTGGCTGACGACAACATCACCATTGCTACCGTACCGGGCGCACTGGAAGTGCCGGTTGCCTTGATGAATCTCGCTTCTTCCGAAAATTTCGACGCCCTGATTGCTATCGGCGTGGTCATTCGCGGCGAAACCTACCATTTTGAATTGGTGTCGAACGAATCCGGTGCAGGCGTGACCCGTGTCGGCTTGGATTACAACATCCCGATTGCCAATGCCATCCTGACCACCGAAAACGACGAACAAGCCGTTGCACGCATTGAAGAAAAAGCTTCCGATGCCGCCAAAGTCGCGGTGGAAATGGCCAATTTGGTTAACCGTTTACTCGAAAACCAATTCGATGCAGAAGAAGACGAAGAATAATCCTCACGCTTTGTTTCAGACGGCCTATCATGAATAAGGCCGTCTGAAAGCTTTTATAAGGACATCCCCATGAAAACACCACGCCGCCGCGCCCGCGAGCTTGCGGTACAAGCCTTGTACCAATCCAACATTAACAACACCGCTGCACCTGAAGTGGCTGAAAACATTCAAGACCTGCCCGAATTTGAAAAAGCAGACCAAGAATTGTTCACCAAATTATTCTTCGGCACTAAAAACAATGCCGAAAAATACATGGAATGCATCCACCCCCTGCTTGACCGCGACGAAAAAGACTTAAGCCCGATTGAGCGTGCCGTATTGCTGATGGCCTGCCACGAATTATCCGCCATGCCGGAAACCCCGTATCCGGTCATCATTAACGAAGCGATTGAAGTCACTAAAACCTTCGGCGGCACCGACGGTTACAAATTCGTTAACGGCATTCTTGACCGTTTGGCCGTGCAATTGCGCCCGGATGATCCGAAACGCGGTTGATTGTTTAGCGCATAAAAAATGCCGTCTGACTAAATTCCAGACGGCATTTTTTTACTATCTTGCAAAGTTAAACAAACTAAAAACCTATGTTCGTCATTCCCCCATAGGCGGGAATCCAAGCTTATCTGTTTCAAGAAAAATACGCAATTAACATGCTGGATTCCCACCTATAGGGAAATGACGGATTATAAATTTTTTAAAATGTACAAATGTTGCCAAGATTTTTTTGTGTATCAATCAATATCGTACCGACCAAGCCACAGTTTGGCCTGCACGCATCGGCACCAAAACCTCATTACCGTAAGGCACGTTTGCGGGAACGGTTTGCTCTTGTCTCACCAACGTAATGGTGTGGCTGTTTTCTGGCAAGCCGTAGAAACGTGCGCCGTTTTTCGAAGCGAAGGCTTCGAGTTTATCGAGTGCGCCGGCATTTTCAAACACTTCGGCGTAAAGCTCGATGGCGGTCATGGCGCTGAACATACCGGCACAGCCACAGGCGTTTTCTTTGGCGGATTTGGCGTGCGGTGCGGAATCGGTACCCAAGAAGAATTTATACGCTTTGTCGCCGGTAACGGCTGCAACTAAGGCTTGGCGGTGGGTTTCGCGTTTCAACACAGGCAGGCAGAAATGGTGAGGCTGCACGCCACCGACCAGTAAGTCGTTGCGGTTGAGCAGCAAATGTTGCGGGGTAACGCTGGCGGCCACGTTGTCGCCTGCTTCCAGCACCAATCGGGCGGCATCGGCGGTGGTGATGTGTTCAAACACCACTTTCAAATCAGGAACCTGCTGCAAAACGGGTTTCATCACATGCTCGATGAAGGCGGCTTCGCGGTCGAAAATATCGATTTCGGCATCAGTTACTTCGCCGTGCACCAAAAAACGCATATCTTGCGCGGCCATTTCCTGCAACACAGGAATCAGCCGGAACAAATCGGTCACGCCGGAATCGGAATTGGTGGTCGCGCCGGCCGGGTAAAGTTTGAAGGCGACAATACCGGCGGCTTTGGCTTCGCGCACCAATTCCGGTGTGGATTTGTCGGTGAGATACAGCGTCATCAATGGCTCGAAAGTACTGCCTTCCGGCAAGGCGGTCAAAATACGCTGCTTATAGGCCAAGGCATCAGCCACGCTGACCACCGGCGGTTTGAGATTGGGCATAATCACGGCGCGCCCCATTTGGCGGGCGGTGTAGGGGGCAACGGCTTTGAGCGCATCACCGTCACGCAGGTGCAAATGCATGTCGTCCGGCTGGATAATGGTCAGGGTTTGCATGGTGGTTTTCCTTTGGGTATTTCAATCGGTTTCAGACGGCATCAATCAGCAGGCTGTCTGAAAATCAGTCCGTTGGATTCAATACAGGTCTGGAACGGTAAATCTGATGGGTAAAATACAGCGCGGCCTGTGCGGGCAATTGTTCCGACACCGAAGTATTAGCCGTCAGCACCCATTCTTCAGGGCTGCCTGATTCGCGCCATGCATAAGAAAGCTGGCGGAAGGGAAACGGCGATTGGGTGGATTTTTCGGAACGCAATTCCTGATTCATGCCTTGCGGTGTTTGTTCAACCAATTGCATGAATTGTTGGCGAACCATATTTTCATCGGCTTTTTCGGTTTTGATGCTGCAACTTTTCGGCGCAAGACTAAGATAATAGGCCGCTTGGTTTTTCTCAAGTTTCCAAGCGGCGTTCCAGTCGAGTTCCATCATGCCGAAAGGCAATTTTTTGACATCGCCTTCCGTCATAGCTTGTGCATTTTGTGCACTTGCCCAAGCGGCAACCCGGGCCGGTTCGCCACGAAGCGCTACACATGATTCGGCAAACAACTTCACCGTCTCTTGCGCCCGCTCTTCTTTTTGCTCGGACGACACGTCTTCTCCTCTGCAAGCCGCCAACATCAATGCCGTTGCACACAATAAGGTTTTCTGCATTTCAGACGGCCTATTTGTGTTTGACCACTAAGGTAAACACGCCTTCGTTTTCAGTCGATTCCAATAAAACATGGCCGGTTTGGCGGCAGAAGGCTTCAAAATCACCCGGTGCGCCTGGGTCGGTGGCCAATACCGTCAGCACTTCATCGGTTTGCATTGGCGCCAGTGCTTTTTTGGCGCGCAAAATCGGCATCGGGCATTTCAAGCCGGTTACGTCTAAGGTCTGTGTCATGATGGTTTGCGTTTAATCGGTTAAATATTAGGTTAATTATACCTGACTTGCTTGCGCCTGCGCTTTTGAAACCCTAAAATACGGAATATTTTCTCTTGGAGAGCATTATGCGCCGTATCAGTTTGCTGGTTACAGCCTTGGCCACCACTTCCGCTTTTGCCCTCCCGGGCAGCGACAAAGATACTTTGGTCAACAGCCGCTATCAAGAAAGCGCCGAAGAAAAAACCGCCCGCGAATTTAAAGAGGCCGAAGCCGGCTTGCCTGCCCTGCCTGACACCAAATCAGGCGATTGGTTTGATATTTATATCAGCGAAACCTATGCCAAACGGCCGAAAATTTTATTGAGCAGCCTGCAAATCATGCCTTCGCCCGACACCAGCATCCGCTATATTTTGAATACACAGTCTTCACAAGGCTACGACAACCTCACCGCCGAAGGAATTTTCTGCGCACGCTCCAGCTTCAATTACGCAGGTAACAAGCATTCTTCCTATAAAGTTTTTGGTTACGGCGATCCGGTCAACAACCGTTGGATTAAACCGCGTAACGCCGACTGGAAACCAATGGGCGGCGCCATAAGCCGCAACGATGAATTGCGCAGCGTAATCTTTAACGCATTTTGCGTGGACGGTGCGCCGAATACGGTTGAAGATTTGATTGAGCGCCTGCAGCAACGCGCCGGCCGCCATAAACCAAGCATGACGGATAACGGCAAATAAAGCATAAAAGGCCGCCTGAAATGATGCGGAATCAGCATTATCATTATTTCAGACAGCCTCCTCCTAAGGTTTGAACATTCTGAGGACATATTGTGATGAACATCAGCGAAATCGCCAAACGCTCGGGCTTGAGCAGCAAAATGATTCGCGATTATGAAAAAATCGGTCTGATTCCGGCCGTCGGACGCAGCGAATCGGGTTACCGCCAATATCAGGAAAAAGATTTGGACACGCTGATGTTTATCAAACATGCGCGTGATGTGGATTTTTCATTGGCGCAAATTCAAATTTTATTGAATCTGAAAAACAACCCGCAACGCACCAGTGCGCAAGTCAAGCAATTGGTGGGCGAACATATCGCCGTGCTGCAGGAAAAAATTACCCGCCTGCAGAGCATGATCCATACTTTGCAATCATGGCACGACTGTTGCCAAGGCAATGACAACCCCGAATGTGCCATTATCGAACAACTTTCGGAAACACAAGTGAATCCGGCCCGTCAGGGATAGTTCAGACAGCCTGAAAACTTTATAAAACCCAGACCGAACCAACAAAACAGCATCCATTATAAAGCGGCGACCCGATAATGACGGTCGGAAGTTGGTTAAATTTTCAATGGTTTCTGCGGATACAGCAATGCAGAAAACCTGCCCGAATCTCAGGCAGGTTTTTTCATGCTCAATTCTTCAGAAGCGGTGGTGCAAACCCAATGAAGCAGCTGCTTGTTCCACTTTACCTTTCTCAGTGGCAGTCAGACGCGTTCGACTGCCTAAGCGCATGTAGCCAACCTGTCCACGTGCTGATGTACGTTTGCTGAAGCGGTAATCGCCGCCGACAACGACTTGGTCGAATTTATCCACCAGTTTTTCACCGCTGTCCACGCCTTTTGCCGGCCAGCCGTGGGCGTAGGTAATATACGGACGCCAGTTACCGAAGTTGTAGCCTGCGGTAACGGCGACATCAATCACTTTAACGGCTTCTGCTTTGCCTGCATCTTTTGTGATGTCGCGGCCGTTGTAAGTATTGAAGCCGTCGGTGAAATTGGCCAGATAAGTGTTGGCACTTTCATTGGCTTTGGCGTATTGCGCGCCGAAGCCTAAAAATACATTATTGGCATTATAGACAGTTTCCAAGCGGACAATTCGGCCATCTTTCGTGCCGACACGGTTTTTGCGCAGATTGTAAGCTACTTTGGCGAAAAACTCAGGATTGATATAGCTCACACCGGCGGTGTATTGGTCGCGGCCTGACTCGGCATGGGTGTATTTGTCTTCCGGATTTTGGTTGTCGCGGGGTGAATATTGCGCATTAAACTGGAAACCTGAAAATGCCGGGCTGTCATAACGAACCGATACGTTGCGCGAACCGGTTCGGGTAAATACGCCCAAACCTGTGGCACTGTTGCTGTACATCCATGTATCGATGGTATCCATTTCATTGAGCATGTTGCTCAGATTACCGGCGCGCAGCTTACCTAGCTTACCTTCCAAGCCGATAAACGAATCACGGTTGCCCCATTTTCTGCTGTTGCTTTGGCCCAAAATCGACGCGCGCTGCTCCAATTGCCAAATGGCGGTTAAATCATCGCTCAATTTTTCTTTGCCCTTGAAACCGATACGCGAAGTATTGTCATTGATGCGGGTTGAGATGGCACTTTTTTCAGTACCGGCATCACCGACAGGGGTTCTTCGCTGTCGTGATTTTGGGGTTGAGATAGCACTTTTTTCAGGGTCGGCATCGCCTTTGATTTTAACTTGACTGGTGCTGATGCTGCTTTTGATTTGACCGTACAAGATCACATCGGCATATGCGCCGCAGGAGAATGCAGCGCAGGCTAGTGCGAGAATAGGTTTTTGCATGGTGAATTTCCCTTTTCAAAAATATGGTTAAGCCAACCTTGACATCTTAATAAATTTTCTCTTTTAAAACAATCTTTTTTAAAACGATAAAATTTTTATTTATTTTGGCTTTGCTTTAAGTGATTTTGCCAAGCCTGCAAAGCAAACAAAGCCAATATTGCGCCATAGCGATAAACTTTGGGCAGCGGCAAATAGGGGGTTTTGACCAGTATCCCGGTTGACAAGGCTGCAAATCTGCTGCCTAAATCGGCTAGGCGGTAAAGCATGGCTTCATTTTCAGCCGATTTCTGCGCTTGGGTTTCTTTGAGCTTGCGCTGTTTCAAATAGGAAGCAGTCACTTTCAAACGAGCCAGTTTGATTTCCAATTCCAGTAATTCTCGGGTTTCTTTTTGTTGTTGGTTCATTGGGATGATCCTTTTTTATTCTTCGTTGATTTGACCGCGCAGATATGCAATATCAGCTTGAATGTCTTTTAATGTATTGCCGATACGGTTATTTTGGCCTTTCCAGCTGCCGATAATGCGCGTACAAGCGATGATAATCACCAAAAAGCTTGAGCAGGTTATGCCGAAAAATATCCAAATGGCCTGTTGGTCGGTCAATATACGGTTTAAACCGAATAGCAAACTAATCAATGCCACCAACAGCAATATTGCTGAAATTGCCAACCAAATCACACTGCGCACGGCATTACCTGCCTGCTCCGCCAAATCAAGGTTCAATAATTGCAGACGCAACATCAATAAATCGATACCTTGATTGAATAATAATTTGGCATGTCGGATATTCTCTTTGAGATTCATCTCTTTTCCCTTTCTCAACTTCATACTGTTTCCAAACGCTTAAAATAGAAAGGCCGTCTGAAACCTTTTTCAGACGGCCTATTCATCCGCTATCAGCGACGGTTCAGCAATACACCGACCACCAAACCGGCTAATGCGGCAAAACCCATTGCATAATAAGGTTTATCACGTACTGCTTCATCAGCTTGCTGAGCGTGATGTTTGACACACTCACCGGCTTGAGCTTCAAACTCTGCCAAACGTTTCTTGCCTTCTTTAAAACGCTCGCTCGCCCCAGCTTCAAATTCAGCGTATTTGTCACGCGCTTGTTCGGCATGATGGCGGAAACGATCGACCGCTTCGGCTTCAAATTTACTCAGACGTTCTTTAGCCGCATCCAATTTTTCCTGTAATTTTGCTTTGACTTCCTTGGCTTCGTCAGTAGTCGCTTCGGCGCCTGCATTGTATAAATCTTCTACATCATTCATTACTTCACGAATATCTTTCAATAGAGCTTCTTTTCGAGTTTCATAATCATGTTTTTTCATTATTACGCTCCTTTGCGTGTTCGTTTGATATGTTTTTAGTATAGTGGCGGCAACATTGAGTTACAAGATAATTTCCATAAAGTTAATTTGAATTTTTGTAAATATTGCTAGATTTTGAATGATTAAAATTTGTCCTGAAAATTTTTTAAAGGGGCTGAAATAGATTAGCAGTCATGTCAGACGGCAAAAATGAAGATAACCATTGCAAATTAACAAAGAATATAAAAAGAGAACTTCTCCGGTTTTTTATACCGGAAGTAATGGCTCGTGCAGCCGCTGATATTTTGGGTATCCAGCCCGGTTGGGCTATGTTGTCCTACCGCAAAACCAGCCGGGTGACTGCCTGTCATTTGGCGCAGGAAGCAGGCGGGGTTTTCAGAGGCCTTACCGGGCCGGACGGGGGTTGTTTCGGCGGTCGGCGTAAAGGTAAACGCGGACGCGCGGCAGCAGGGAAAGCGGCGGTATCCGGCATCTTAAAGCGGCAGGGAAAGGTCGGTACCGCCGTTGCGGGGGATAACGGGAAGGATACGTTATTTCCGGTTGTCAAACAGCAAACAACACCTGACAGCATTGTTTATACCGGTAGTGACAGGGGCTGTGGCGTGCTTGATGCGGGGCAGGTTCGCGCGTCGCCGCTCAACCGTTCACAGCCTTTTGCAGACCGTCAAAACCCTATCGGCGGCATTGGAAATTGTTGGAACCGGGCGAAGTGCGTCTTGCGCAAATACAAAGGGGTTGGCCGTAAACCTTTCCCGCTGTTCTTGAAAGAATGCGGGTTCCACTTTGACTTCGGCGCACCGTCCGGGCAGCTTGAAATGCTGCGGAAATGGTGTGGTGTTTGGGGCTAATCTGCGTCAGCCCCCAAAAAAATTAAGAATGACTTAAATGGTTTCAGAAGGGCTGAAAATCAAATTTGTCTGCATTTATTAATGAATAAAGTAATTATTTTTTGCATGACTTAATGCCTTATTTTGCAAAGGGCTCAGGCCGTCTGAAAAGCTATGTTAAAATTGGATTATTTTTCAGACGGCCTTTATTGTTATGCTTAATCCGAAACACAAACTTGCCGAATTGGTACGCATTTTGGAAGAGCGGGATTATATTTTTCCTGCCGATCCGGCTCAGGTCACCGAATCGCTGTGTCATGTCGATGGGCAGCCTGAAGGGAAAATATTGCGCCGCTCAGAAATGATCGATCGTAATCATCAGTTACAAGATGTGCTGGAATACACTAAAAACGCGGCTTTTTGGTTGTGGATTGTCGGCGTGTCGCTGATGTTTGCCGGCGGCTTTTCCGGTACTTATATTTTGATGGACAAACAAGATCTGAATTTTTTTCTGATTTTGGCCGGCGTGTTGGGTATGAATACGGTGATGCTGCTGGTTTGGTTGGTGTCGGTGGCTTTCCATTTTAAATTCGGTAATATCATCAGCCATCCGATGACGTGGATGCGCGGCAAAGATCCGGTGAACCAGGCACTGTTACGCTTGTACACCGAAGAATGGAAGTGGCCGTCAACGCGCTGGCTGATCGGACGGACGTCACACAGTTTATGGCTGGCTACTTTGCTCGGCATGTTGGTTTCTGTGTTGATGCTGTTGCTGGTGCGGCAATACACATTCAACTGGGAAAGTACCTTGTTGACCAATGCCGCTTCAGTCAAAGCTATCGAATGGTTAGGATGGCTGCCGTCTAAAGTCGGTTTTCCCGTGCCCGATGCCGATGCAGTGTTGCAAGGCCGTCTGAACAGTAATACTGATGATGCGCGTGCGTGGTCGGGTCTATTAGTCGGCAGCATTGTGTGCTACGGCATTTTACCGCGTTTTACCGCATGGGCGGCCTGCAAAATTATGCTCAAAATCAGCCGAACGCCGTTGCCGCTGGATAAACCGTATTACCAAAAAATCATTCAGCAATGGCAGACAAAAATCATCGATGCCGACACACAAAGCGAAACCGTCGCAACCGTGCCGCCAAAAATCAGCATCAGCGATGGGCCGAAATGGGCGGTGATGTTGGAAATGCAATGGCCGGATGATTCATGGTTTATCCATACACTCGGTCAAGACTGGTTGGACAAAGGCGTGGCTGAAAGCCGCGATACCGTGCATACTTTGGTAAACGAATTGCAACAGCAATCAGCGCAATTGCTCATCGGTGTACGTGCGCATACCATGCCCGACCGTGGCGCGTTGCGCCAGATTACCTCGCTGGCAGAAGCAGCAAAGGGCGGGGCGGTAGTGCAGTTATTGGTAGAAAACCAGGTTTCAGACGGCATGGCAGCTGTGTTGCGGTATTGGCAGGAGGCACTAGCCGAACGTAATATTGCTTGGCTGAATCCGCCTCAATGGGCGCAAACACAGCGTATGCAGCGTGAGGCTGTCTGAAAGCAGAAGTTTTCCATTTGATTTATGTTTAAATAGGCGTATTAAAGATGACAAAAATGACTTACACCGCAGACCAACAGATTCTGATTGATGTGGCCAAAGAAATGGCGGCTGCGCAAACCGCCGATGAAATCATGAAACCATTGGGCAGAAGATGTGAATTGGTTTGATATTACTTCTCGTCATTTGCAGGGATATGATGCTGTTCAGGCCGAATTTGACGAACAGTTTAACAAGCTCAAACAGTGTGGCGCGGAAATTACCCATTTGGATTGCAAAGTCAGCGGTGATTTCGGTATCGTAACGACCACTCAAAATTTTGGGGCGGCATATAAAAAACGATCAAAAAGTTGAAATGGTAACTCGCCAAACTGATTTTTTTGAGCGCTGCAGCGATGTTTGTAAGTTGGCCTACCGGCATATTTCACTAAATTTGGCAGATAGTTTGGCTGTGATTCGGTAGACTTCTTAAATACTTCAGTTGGTCGGGGTTCTCATCCGACTACCGATTTGAAATATCATGACTAATAAACCTTTATCTCTGGCTGTGGTCGGTCACACCAACACCGGCAAAACTTCGTTGCTGCGAACCTTGTTGCGCGACAGCATGTTCGGCGAAATCAAAAATGCGCCGTCCACAACACGTCATGTCGAACAGGCCGCCATTTCAGATGGCACCGATACGTTGGTGTATTTATATGACACGCCCGGCTTGGAAGATGCAGGCGGCGTGTTGGATTGGTTGGAAGCCAATACGCCGTCGCGTTCGGACGGCATTGAACGCTTGCAGCAGTTTCTCAGCAGCCCTGCTGCCGCCGGTGATTTCAATCAGGAAGCCAAAGTATTGCGCCAATTGTTACAAAGCGATATGGCACTGTATGTGGCGGATGCACGCGAGCCGGTATTGAACAAATATAAAGACGAATTAACCGTGTTGTCGTGGTGCGCCAAACCGGTGATGCCGGTATTCAATTTTATCGATGGACAGGATTTGGCCGAATGGGTCACCATGCTGGCGCGGCGCACGTTGCATGTGTACAGCGGGTTTGATACGGTTGCCTTTGATTTTGAAGGAGAAATCCGCTTATGGGACAATTTGGCCACTATGCTGCCTGAGCGCGATATTCTCGACTGCTTAATCGGCATGCGCCGCCGTGAATGGCAAAAATTAGATGACGACGCCCGCCGTGAGATTGCTGATTTTCTGCTTGATGTAGCCGCTTACAAACAGGAACTCGACGAAAACGAAAATCCCGAACCGGCTTTGCAAACCATGCAGGCTGAAGTGCGCCAATTAGAGCGCAAAATGCAGCAGCAATTGTTTCGGCTTTACCGCTTTTACCAAAACGACATCGAAAGCGGTGATTGGGCATTGAAAGCCTTCCGCCAAGATCCGTTTGACAGCGATTTGCTGGTGCAATACGGCATCCGCACCGGCACAGGTGCCGCTACCGGTGCATTAATCGGTTTCGGTATCGATATTGCCACGCTGGGTGGTTCGCTCGGTTTAGGCACGGCCATCGGCGGTATTTTGGGCGGCGTGTTGCCGAATGTGCAGGATATTTCCGATAAAATTTCCGGCAAACAAACCTTACACATCGATCCGGAAACCTTAACTTTACTGGCCGCGCGTGCTTTGGATTTGTTAAATGCCTTACAAAAACGCGGCCATGCGGCACAATCGCAGGTGGCGTTGCAAAGCGGCCAAACCCCTTGGCAGCCACACAGATTGCCGTCCGAATTAAATAAAGCGCGTTCGCAATGGAAATGGTCGTCGCTGAATACGCATTTGCCCGATCTCAGCCACCGAGAACGGATGGAAGCTGCAGAAAATTTGCAACAGAAATTAAAGCAGGAATAGGTCATCTGAAAGTTTAAATGCGAATAAAAATATTTTTTCTCTATTATTTTTCTTTTTTGATTTAAATAGAAAATAAAATAGGTGAAAATATCCGATAATGTCTTTTTTGATATAAACCGCAATTTTTTTAGTCAAAGATATTGACGGACGAAAAAGAAAAGCGCACAATACGTCCCGTTGAGTTGCTTGATGCAGCTTGATTTTTCTCCTCTATTTCTCCTTTGTAGACTTGGCGCATATCCGAAAAGATATGCGCGTTTTTTTTTTTTTTCGTTATTGATGTTCATCAAATTATCATTCTTATTGCTTATGATGATAATGAAACAGGCCGTCTGAAACCAAACTACATTTAAAGTATATGAATGATACAATTAAGAAATTTTACAAGAAAAATACTTGTGCTTTACGGCTGAGTTTGGCATAATTGTCTCCATTAGCTGGTTCGAGTAGCCAGTTAATAGTTTCTCCTCTATTTCTCCTTTGTAGACTTGGCACACATTTGATTGAATGTGTGCATTTTTTTACCTGTCGTTTGCGTGCGTGATGATATTCTGTAGTGTTGCTCATAAATACCATTTTTTGTAAGGAGCTTAGGAAACAAAATCATAAACAAGCATGATAATCTTTTGATATGCCCAACAAAAAAAGATACCTAAAGTTCAGCAAACTTTCTGAACAAAAAAATCAGGCAAATATGATAATACGACGTTCCATAAAGGCAGTGGCACAGTAACGGCAATTGGGAATAGTGGGTATACTGTTCTTTGGTTGCCACTTTATTGCTATGACTTAAATGATATTGAGAAAAAGTAGACTGAAGCATATTCGCAACAACAGCGGTATCGATAAATATATAGTCAAAATTAAGACAAACAGCTATAGGTTATTAACGGTTTGGATGCTGTCACCGGTTAGACGTACAGTATCGGAAGCAGTTAAACTGATGACAGAAAGCTAAAGCTATCCATCATGATGACGCGCTTTTCCGGTCGGTTTGGGATAAGTAACGTTTTGAACCAACAGCTAAAAAACTACAGGTCATACTGCTGCCGAATAACCTGGCCGCAAACGGCTTTTTGGGGATAAGTAACAAAAAAGGCGGTTTTTCCCTATTTTTTAGAGAAATAATCATTGATAAACATTGTCTTATACTCTTTTTCATCCCCTGATGAACACTCAGTTCTCCTTCAAGCCACCAAAATAGGCCGTATCCGTGATGACATTGACTTTATCCGGCGCGGTAAAACAAACTTGCCGGACAGCTTGGGGCCGCAGTTTGATGCAAACGCCGGCTGGTGGTTTGACGACTGCGGCGGTGGTGTTTGGCAAGCTGCGCGGCGGTTTGTTTGCCGCATGTATAAGCCTGCCAAAGGTCAGCGTTATTCAGCCGTTTGCCGCCGTCAAAATGCCTATGACAGCTTTTGCATTGACAGCGGCCATTTTGACGACTGCTTTTTCTCAATTGTTTTGATCTGTAAAAAGGGCATTTTTTGCCGCCACGGGTATTGAACCTCTAAAAACCTTACAGAATAAGGCTTTCAGCGATTTTTATCACCTTTTTTTGCTACTTACCCCTCTTTTTGTGATGCAATGTCCCGATTGCATTGGTTTGATGGCATCCCTGCCGGCCGTGACCGTCATAACATCTTTGTCCGAATAACCGTATGCCCGTAACCAACTCTTTCTAAAACTACTTTCATCCGGGAAGGCAATATTTTGTTTTCTTGATTTGAAACGGTGCAAGAGACGGATAAAGTGCTGCCTGCGTTCAGGACGGTTCTTCTGGTGCCTCAGTGTTTTTTTCTGCCGACTGCCCATTACTTGAGTGCCCGGTGGATAGAAGCCTCGGTACAATCAAAGCGTTTTACTCTTCCGAAGATACGCCCCGGGACAGGCTTCAATATCTGTGCGTAATTTAGGGGCTGTATTGGATTGGCAGTTATGTTACTCATTCGAAAATGAAGATAACATACTGTAAATTATCTGAAAAAATACAAAAAAAACAACTTGGGTTTTTGTACCCGGAGTTATACTGCCCGTCCGGCTGCCGGTTTATTGGATATCCACCCCAATGCAGCAGCGCTGTTTACCATAAAACCCGTCAGGTTGTTGCCTGCCATTTAACGCTTCAAGCAGATAAAGTTTTTGATGGCTCCGTCGGGCTGGATGGGCGGTATTCCGGCGTTCAGTGTAAAGGCAAACGGGATCGCGAAAGCAGCGGGTAAAGCCGCTCCGTATCCGGTATTTTGAAACGGCAGGGTAAGGTTTATTACCGTTGTTGCAGAAAACACCGGGAAAGATACGTCACTGCCTGTTATTAAACGGAAAACCATGTCTGACAGCATTGTTTGTACGGACGGTTATAAAAGCTGTAATGTGTTGGCTTATCATCGAATCAATCGTTCAGGGCTTTTTGCAGGCCGTCAAAACCACATTGATGGTATTGAAAATTTCCGGAATCAGGTAAAGCGCATTCTACGGAAATAGAACGGAAACCTTTCCCTTTATTCCTGAAGGAATGTGAATTTCGTTTTAACTTTGGCGCACCAAAAGGGCAGCTTAAAGTCTTGCTGTTTTGGTGTGGTATTTAAAGCTAATCTATACAGCCTCATATTTAAAAATCCCAAAACAATTGTTTCGGCCAAAACGAAAGCTGTTTTTGCATAAAAAGTGCCAACAACCTAGCCTTTTCCGACACCTGAGACCTTTGCAAAATCGCTATATTCAGTACATTTTTTCGTGCCGTGCTTCTCGAATACGGGCCTGTCTTCATGATATGTCTGCGTATTCTGCGATGCTGACGCTTCAAATGGTAATCAAATCAGAGGTTTTGCAAGGGTTGGGTTGGATAAGATTTTATTTTGTTGCCACGGGTATAAAACCGTTTAACAAATAATGAATGGTTTCCTGTACCGTGCGCATAGCGTTGCCGAACGGCAACGGGTCTTTGCCACGGAAAAACAGGCCTTTATCGACTTCGCCACGGAATGCGGCTGAGAGTTGGATGTCGATGCAGAATTGGCCGGCTTTTTCCAATCCGTCGCGCAAACCGCAGCTGGTCAGGCAGTTCAAACCTTGTGTGCAACGGCGAGGGTCGGCTTTGGCTGCTGATTGCAGTTTGGCTTCGCGTTTGATGTAATTGTCTAAAAATTTGGTGCGCACCCCGCGGGCAGGCAAACCGGCAACCGACATAAATTCAACGACTTGCTCAGTGTCCGCACCGGCTAGGGTTTTTTTGAAATTGATGTGTGCATCGCCTTCTCGGGTGACGGCAAATGCAGTGCCGATTTGCACGGCATTTGCACCCCATGTTTTCAGCGCGGTAGTGATTTTTTCAAAATTTGCCATACCGCCGGCCAACACCAACGGGATTTTTTCGCTTTCCAAACCGAGATTTTTAAAAACTTCCAAGGTTTCTTCAATGACGCGTTTGAACTCGAATTTTTCATCATTGACACCGGCCACCGTTGCCGCACCCAAGTGTCCGGCGGCGTGGGCCGGATGCTCAATCACAACTGCATCGGGCAAAATGCCTTTTTTCGTCCAGCGTTTCAACACGATATTGATGCCGCGCGATTCGGACAGAATCGGGAACAAAGCCACATCTTTGTGATAGCCTTCGGTCATTTCGGGCAAATCCAAGGGCAGTCCTGCGCCCATTACAATTGCATCCGCACCCGATTCGCAAGCTTGGCGCACATAAGCAGCATGATCTTTTACCGCCTTCATCACATTCACGGCAATTATGCCGTTTCCTGCGGCACTGTTTTTGGCTTTTTGAATTTCGCGGTCAAGCGCGATGCAGTTGAGTTTGGTGTATTTTTCTTCGGTCGGGTTGGTTTTTGATTTTTCCAGCAAATCTTCGTGCAGATGGCGCAAATCCACGCTGGCAATGGTACCGATACCGTTTTCACGGGCAACCGCGCTGGATAATTTGGATGCTGAAATACCCACGCCCATGCCGCCTTGAACGATGGGAATCAATGATTTGCCGCGGATAACCAATGGATCGAAAGAGTGTGACATGAAAATAGCCTCAGGTAGGGGATTGGATCGAATGCTGCGATGTGTGTCAGTGTGTCTTTTTTAATTTTAATATCGTGATCATCAATAGTGTTGAGGATATAATACCTATTGAGATAATTATATCGTAAGCTATCTGAATTTTATGTAGAAGTATTTTTATCATAAATAAACACCTTGTTCTCTCATACATTGACGATAAAACATCTTCATAGGTTCTACCATTTCTTACCCATACGTCGTACATATTCTCCTCTGGGGAATAAACTTCCCTTTTACATATATCATCTGCTTTTTCTCTTTTTACTTCCTTTAACTTTCTTCTTTGTTCAAAAATTAATTTTTCCTCCTCGGTATATGGCTCTTTCTTTATATAATATCCATTCCAGTAATCACTAATGAAATTAGAACAAGAGCCAACAACTAAAGAAGATGCAAATAGTAGTATCTTGGTTTTAATAGGGGTCTGCATAATATTTATTCCCCTCAAATTCAAAGTAGCGTACTCCTGTTACCTGTTACAGGACTGGTTAATATCAGGATAGTTTCGTTTGTATATTGATTGTTAGGAATTATACTCTAAAAAAATCAAAAATTAGAGTAAATCTATAGTTTTTTCAAAATGTAACATAAAAAGGCGAACGGAATAGGACATGAAATAATAATAAATTAATATAATTCATATGGTTATATTTTAATTTAGTCTGGTTGGAGATGTCGGTAAAATAAAGGAGCGCCAGGATGAATGAGTTAAGGGAAAATATTTGATTTTGGATAGGCAACAATTTAGACAACAATTAAGGCCGTCTGAAAGTATAGTCAAATATACGGTGTTAGCCTGCCTTACCCTACTATATCTGTACTGTCTGCAGTGGGCTGCCTTGTCTCATTCCCAACTAAATTGATTATAAGTTTCAGACGGTCTTTCCAGTTACTGTCTTTATTTCAAAGCGGTACGCCAATCCAAGCCGTTGATAGCGGGAATTTGAGTGACGGCTTCGGTGTCGAGGTCGATGGCGGTGAGTTTGCCGCCCCATAATGCGCCGGTATCGAGTGAGATGATGCCGTCGGTGTTCATGTAGCCGAGTGACGACCAATGACCGAAAATGATTTTGTGGCTGAGGTTTTGGCGGTTGCGGGCGCGGAACCAAGGGCAAAGGTAAACCGGCATTTTGTCGAGCGTGGCTTTGAAATCGAAATCGAGTTCGTTTTGATAAGTCAGTGCGCGCATTCGGCTGAATACGTTGACGATAAAGCGCAACCGGCTGTAACCGCTCAAGTTTTTGTCCCACGCAATCGGCGTGTTGCCGTACATTTTGGCGAAGAATTTTTCGTATTTGCTGCCTTGCAATTCGGCTTCGGCTTCACGCGCCAATTCTTCGGCTTGACTGATACACCATTGCGGCAGAATACCGGCATGCACCATGACGTGTGTTTCATTACGAATCATTAAGGGTTGGTGGCGCAGCCAGTCGAGCATTTTACGGCTGTCAGGATGGTTCAGAATCGGGGTGATGGTGTCGCTGCGTTTGGTGGTGCCGTAGCCGTAGCCGACTGCAAGCAGGTGGAAATCGTGGTTGCCGAGAATGATTTGGACGCTGTCGGGATGCTGTATGGCAAATTGTAGCGATTCTAAGGATTTGGGTCCGCGGTTGACGATGTCGCCGGTGAGCCAAAGAGTGTCGGTGCCGTGGTTGAAGTCGATTTTTTTCAGTAACCCTGCTAGCTCGTCATAGCAGCCTTGGATATCGCCGATTGCATAATGCGCCATTTTGATTCTGACTCCTGATGGTGCTTTCAGACGGCCTGGTAACTGCACAAGCCGTCTGAAAGCATAAAATATCATGGAATCACTAAAAACGGGTACGGTCGGCTTTCCTTCGCTCAAAGAGAATGATGTTGTCAGACACCGATGGCAGCAGAACCGGTCCGTACTGTCTGCCTGCCTGCCATGTACCCGTTATTTATTGGTTCCAACATATTGCTTGAGGCCGTTTCAGACGGCCTTTGTTTTTAAAATGAATTTTTTTAAAATTAATAATTTAAGCGTTTAATACCAAAACTGCTTCGGCCTCGACCTGTACGCCTTTGGGCAGGTCGGCAATGCCGACGGCAGCGCGGGCCGGGAACGGGGCGGGGATGAATTCGGCCATCACTTCGTTGAAAATGGCGAAGTTGCCCAAGTCGGTAAGATAGGCATTGATTTTGACGATGTCGTTTAACGAACCGCCGGCCGCTTCAGCCACTGCTTGCAGGTTTTTGAAGACCTGTATTGCTTCGGCACGGAAATCGCCGTCGCCGACCACTTGCATGGTGGCAGGGTCGAGTGGGATTTGGCCGCTCATGTAAACCGTGTCACCTACGCGTACGGCTTGGCTGTATGCGCCGATGGCGGCAGGGGCGTTGTCGGTGTGAATGATGGTTTTCGCCATGATGGTTCTCCTGAAAAAAAACAGTTGGAATGGGGGTATTATGATACAAAATTTCATGCAGCTTAGGAAGTTGGCAGGCACATTTGACTGAGTTTCAGACGGCATGGTTTGCTTTAAGGCCGTCTGAAAGTGATTGGGTGTTAATTTTCAGACGGTCTTTATCCTGTTTATCAATGACCTATAAAAAACATTGCAATAAATCATTCAGAAACGAGCGGCCTTGTTCGGTGGGTTTAAACATAGTTGGATCGGGCTCCAACAAACCTTTATGGCACGCGGTTTCGATTTGCTGCATGATATGCGCAATTGGAATGCCGGTACGCTCTTGCAACATGGCGGCATGCACGCCGTTGGTCAGGCGCAGGGCATTCATCATGAATTCAAACGCCAAATCGTCGCGCTGAATGGTTTTACGCTCGATGCTGTCGGCCGGCCGGCTGTGCATGGCGGCAAGGTAATCGTTGGGATGGCGGCGGCGGGTAGTGCGCTCAATGCGGTCGGCGTAGGAAATTTTGCCGTGTGCGCCTGCACCGATGCCTACGTAGTCGCCGAACTGCCAATAATTGAGGTTATGGCGGCACTGCATACCGGCTCGGGCAAAGGCGGAGGTTTCGTAATGGCTAAAACCGGCCTGCGCCAACGCGGCATGCACGGCGTCTTCAATATCTAAAGCATTTTCATCAGCCGGCAACCCCGGAGGCGGTGTGTGGCCGAAAGCGGTGTTCGGTTCCATCGTTAAATGATACGCGCTGATGTGGCCGGCGCCACTGGCGATGGCGGTGTTGACATCGTCTAAGGCTGTCCGAACGGTTTGATTGGGCAGCGCATACATTAAATCGATATTGACTTTCTCAAATAAATTCAAGGCAGTATCGATGGCGGCTAAGGCTTCATGGCTGTTGTGCACGCGCCCTAAACGCATGAGCATATCGTCGTTGAAGCTCTGCACGCCGATAGAAAGGCGTGTGATCCCAGCGTCTTTAAAACCTTGAAATTTTTCGATTTCAAAGGTGCCGGGATTGGCTTCGAGCGTGATTTCCGCATTTGGTTGCAATCGCACCAGCGAACGTATGCCGCTCAACAGCCGGTCGACGGCTTGTGCGCCGAACAGGCTGGGTGTGCCGCCACCGAAGAAAATGGTTTCCACCGGCCGCCCCCAGATATTGGGCAATTCGGTTTGCAAATCGGTCAGCAAGGCATCGACATAAGCATCTTCAGGTAAGCCGGTAGGCGTGGTTTGTGCGGGTGTAATGGTTGCAAGCGGTTGGTAACGTGAAATATTATGCGAATTGAAATCACAATACGGACATTTTTTTATGCACCACGGAATGTGGATATAGAGCGATAAAGGCGGCAGAACAGTGAGCTGTCCTGCTTGATTGAAGGTAATCAAGGTCATGGTGGGGTTGTGTGTAATTCCGTCTGAATGGTGTTTAGATGGCCTGTTTGAATGGGTTACATTGCTGCTTGGATTTTTTTGAGCAATTTTTGTAAAGCTGAACCACGGTGGCTGACGGCGTTTTTGACTTCAGGTGTGAGTTCGGCGGCGGTGCAGACGTGCTCCGGCAGGAAAAAATGCGGGTCGTAGCCGAAACCGTTGCTGCCTGAGGCTTGTTGCTGCCATTGGCCTCGCCAAATGCCTTCGGAGATAATCGGCTGCGGGTCATGTTCGTGGCGCAAGAATACCAATACACACACATAATAGCAGCTTTTATCGGCTTTATCGGCCAAGTCGGCGGAAAGTTTGGCGTTGTTTGCGGTATCGGATTTCGGGTCAGCTCCGGCATAGCGGGCGGACAAAACACCCGGTGCACCGCCTAAGGCATTGGCGCAGATACCGCTGTCGTCGGCCAATGCTGGCAAACCGCTATATTTGGCGGCGTGACGGGCTTTTGCGAGTGCGTTTTCGACGAAGGTGGAATACGGCTCGGGACATTCGGACATGCCAAATTGTGATTGAGGCAGGATTTCGATGTTTCGTTCGGCAAACAGACGGGAAAATTCTTTGAGTTTGCCTGCGTTGCCGCTAGCCAAAACGATTTTGTCAAACATGAGGCTTTCCTTGGTTGTCTTGCGCCTGCATCTGCGTATACTGCACTTTGGTTTTTAAGCGTAAATAGAGTGCCAAACTGGCGATTTGGCAGAAGATGGCGGCAAATGTAAATAAAAAGGCCGCGACGGCAAATTGTTTGTTGCCGATGGAAAGCAGATAGCTGCCCAACAGCACCAAGGCCATAAACAGCAGAGTCAAGAAGATGATGCAGAACAGGTAGGCTCGGCGTTGGTTCATGGGTCGGTTTGCCCCATAATAAAATGCCGTATTATATTATAGCGGATAGAGAAGGCCATCTGAAACAATTTGTGTTTCAGACGGCCTTGTAGATAAATAAAACCGATTTTGAATCAGAATGTTAAAACGGTTTGAAATGTTTAAGGCAGCTGCGTTTAACGCAATTCCGAATGCAGACGGCCGATCAGGGTAGAGGCATCGCTGCCTTTATAGCTGCTGCCGTCTTTGTTGAGTAGACTGATGCGTACACCGTTATTGGCCGGTTCAACGTAAACAATCAGTTCGGGGGGCTGCACTTGTTGGGTTTCGGCTTTTTTTCCTTTGCCAAACCAGCGGCTAAACATGCCCGGTTTTTGGTTTTTCACGGCTTCGCTTTCAGTCGGCGCTTGTTGCACCAAGAAGGCGTGGCGTTCGGCGTTTTGACCCAAAACGGTCAAACCTATGCGGTCAAGTGCCAGCGCGGTGCGGCGCCAGTTGCGTTCGTAATCGCCGTTGAGCAGTAGGGTTTGGCCTTCTATTTTGGCTAAGTCGCCGGTGTTGGCGCGAGGGGCAACGCTTTGGCCTAAGGCGTTTTCAGCCTGTTTTTCATCCATGCCCAAATATTGCATGAAGCGTGCCAGGAAGGCGGCTTCTAAATTCGGGTCGTTAGGGCGCGGCTGCCATATGGTGGTGTCTTTGTTTTTGTCGCCGTAAACTTCTTCCATACCTTTGTGGGCGAAGAAGACGTCAGTCGTGCTGTTTTTACCTTTTTCAACGCGGATGATAAATTTATCACGTTCGCTGGTTGAATAAACGCCGCCCAAACCGACTTTTTCAAACAAGCGGCGCAATGTGTCTTGTGGGATTTTGGCGCGGTTTTCTGCCCATTCGGTTTCCATTTGGCCGATGGCAGGCTCTTCGGATTTGATGTCGAAGCCGTTTTCCTGCCAGAAGGCTTTCAAAAGCGGCCATAATTCGGCAGGCTGTTTGCCGTCAACCACAACCCAGCGCTGGCTGCCGTCGCGTTCCAAGCTTACACCTTTAACCGATTGTAATACGGCCTGGTTGGCCGGTTGCTGCGCGGCTTGGGCGCGGCTGCGGCGGTTGTCGAGTTCGGTCGCACGCACGGCGCCGCTGCCCGCAGGCAGGTTATACAGATTTCCTTGATTCGGATTGGTCAAATCAGGCGGTACTTCCAAATTCACGATTTTGCGTGTTTGGCTTTGGTAATCCAGCTTTGGTTGCTCTTTTTTGTCGCTGGAGCAGGCGGTCAGGCTAATCAGGGCGACAGCCACGGCTATCGGTTTGAGGTAAGTCATCTCGGTTTCCTGTGAGGTTAAATCAGTTTGGCTGTTTCTAATGCGCGGCGTACTTTGGCTTGGCCGTTTTCGGTCAGCGCTACTAAGGGCAGGCGGACGTAGGCGTCGCATTTGCCCAATGCGGCGGCGGCCCATTTCGGTGCGGCAGGACTTGGCTCGCAGAACAAGGTATTGTAGATTGGAATCAGTTGGTTGTTGAGTTGGCGTGCCGCCGCAATGTCACCGGCCAATGAGGCGCGGCACATCTCGGCAAATAATTTAGGTGCCACGTTGGCGGCTACGGTAATCACACCGTGCCCCCCCGACAGCATAAAGGCCATACCGGTCGGATCGTCGCCCGAGAATACGGTGAAGTTTTCCGGTGCGTTGTTAATCAGCTCAATATCGCGGCCGATGTCGCCGCTGGCTTCTTTTACGCCGACGATGTTAGGGATTTCGGCCAAACGCAGAATGGTTTCATTGGTCATGTTCACTACGGTGCGCCCCGGTACGTTATACACAATCATCGGGAGAGATGTGGCTTCGGCAATGGCTTTGAAATGTTGGTAGATGCCTTCTTGGGAAGGTTTGTTGTAATAAGGAACAACAGACAAGCTGTAATCGGCACCGACTTTTTCGGCAGCTTTCGACAAAGCAATCGCTTCGGCGGTGTTGTTGGCGCCAGTGCCCGCAATCACGGGAACGCGTTTGTTGACGTGTTTCACGGTGGCTTCAATTACGGCCAAGTGTTCTTCAACGTCTAAAGTCGCGCTTTCACCGGTGGTACCGACGGCAACGATGCCGTCAGTGCCTTCGCCTATATGCCAGTCAATCAGGCTGCGCAGGTGTTCGAAATTAATGCTGCCGTCTTGATTCATCGGGGTAATCAGGGCAACCAAGCTACCTTTTAACATAATGAAGCCTTTATTCGATAATGATGAGATCGGTTATGTCGGCGATTGTAGCTTACTTTGTTGCCGGTGTGAAACACTGCTTAATGGGACGCAAGCCGGACAAAAGGAGGTGTAATCAGATTTGTTGGTAATAAATTTATTAAAAACAAATAGATGATTGTTAAATTTGGGTTTGTGGGTGTCAAGGCTAAAAAGTGTTAAGTCTTAAAAAAGGCGCTGAAGCCATCTGAAAAATCAAGATGGTTTCAGACGGCTTTGTGTTGTGTATGCTGACTGGAGATGAAGGTTAAGCGTGCGGTTGTCCGGAAGACAGGCGTCCTGCAGCAATCGGCCGGGTGTGATTCAATCAGAAACCAAACCGGCTTAATATCTTAATAAGTTTTGCGACGACGCTTGGATTACGTCTTCGCGCCGTCTGAAAAATTGCCCAAATGTCAAAATTTGTATATAATTTCGCCCTTACAAAAATTATCTGTTTATTACCAACTTTAAAGGATATGTCTGGTGGTGCACGCGACGGACAAACAGGCTCAATCGCCCGATTTGGTGTATGGTTTGGAAGACAAACCACCTTTTGTGAATGCCTTGTTGAGTGCCATTACGCACTTGCTGGCGATTTTTGTGCCAATGATTACGCCTGCGCTGATTGTCGGTGGTGCGTTGGATCTGCCGGTGGAAATGACCGCTTATTTGGTGTCGATGGCGATGGTGGCTTCCGGTATCGGCACGTATTTGCAGGTGAACCGTTTCGGGCCAGTGGGTTCGGGCATGCTGTCGATTCAATCGGTCAACTTTTCGTTTGTGACCGTGATGATTGCCTTGGGCTCGGGCATGAAAGAAGGCGGCCTGACGGAAAACGAGATGATTTCGATGCTGCTTGGTGTGTCGTTTGTTGGGGCGTTTTTGGTGTGTTTTTCCGCGTGGCTGCTGCCTTATTTGAAAAAAGTGATTACGCCGACCGTGAGCGGTGTGGTGGTGATGTTGATTGGACTGAGCCTGATTCATGTCGGCATTACCGATTTTGGCGGCGGCTTCGGCGCCAAGGCTGACGGCACGTTCGGCTCGATGGAAAATCTGGGCTTGGCATCTTTGGTGTTGTTTATCGTGTTACTTTTTAACTGTATGAAAAACCCGCTGCTGCGGATGAGCGGTATTGCCGTAGGCTTGATTGCCGGCTATATCGTGGCGCTGTTTTTGGGCAAAGTGGACTTTTCCGCGCTGCAAAACCTGCCGCTGATTACCATTCCTGTGCCGTTTAAATATGGTTTTGCTTTTGATTGGCACGCGTTTGTTGTGGCCGGTGCGATTTATTTGTTGAGCGTGTTTGAAGCGGTGGGCGATTTGACTGCCACGGCGATGGTATCGGGCAAACCGATTGAAGGTGCTGAATACGGCGAACGCCTGCGCGGCGGCGTGTTGGCGGACGGCTTGGTATCGGTGATTGCTACGGCTTTGGGTTCGTTGCCATTAACCACGTTTGCACAAAACAACGGTGTGATTCAAATGACTGGCGTGGCCTCGCGCCATGTGGGCAAATACATTGCCGCGATTTTGATTTTGCTGGGCTTGTTCCCCGTGATTGGCCGCGCGTTTACCACGATTCCGAGTCCGGTATTGGGCGGTGCGATGGTGTTGATGTTTGGCTTGATTGCCATTGCCGGTGTGCGCATTTTGGTCAGTAACGGCATTCGCCGCCGTGAAGCCGTGATTGCGGCAACCTCGGTCGGCATCGGTTTGGGCGTGGCGTTTGAGCCGGAAGTGTTTAAAAACCTACCAGTGTTGTTCCAAAATTCGATTTCTGCTGGCGGTATTATGGCGGTGATTTTGAATTTGGTGTTGCCGGAAGACAAAACGGAAGTCGCGGTTTATATGGATACCAACAGTTTGGAACATTAATCTAAGATATTATTTGAAGGCCGTCTGAAACTATTTTTCAGACGGCCTTTTTGAGTCTTTTGTCCCCCTTCTCAATTTTTGGCATAGTCCTTCGCGCTGCGCTTCTCGAACGCTTGTCTGTCTGATATGTTTACGTGTTCTTCGAAGCTACCACTTTGGGGCCACACTCAACTCCGAAGGGGGGGACAAAGGTTTCTTTAAATATGGCCGATTCACTTAAAAAATGAACACATGGGACAAATGTCGGATACCTCGTATCCGACATTTGTCTGAGAGGGCAAATTTTACTTTGAATTTGGCCTATCGGACATTAGGAATGATAAAGGACCGCCGGAAGCCTTATCATACAGGCCTTTTGGCGGTTTTTTGCCAATGTTTATAAAAAGCGTCCTTTTTGCCATCAAAACAGCCCGGTGAAGAACCGCCGTAAAAACGGCAGGCAAAGATATAAATGTCCCTTGTGTAACACGTATCTCCCCACCCCAAAACCCGCATCCCCGGGCTGCCCGCATACGGATACACCCACGGCAGGCAGGCCTGTCAAGCTCACCACTGCAACGGGAAAACCATCCGCCGTAAAACCAAACAGGCCCTTTCAAAGCCCATTTAATCGGAAAAGACTGCCGCCAATACCATCCTTCGGCCGCGGGTTCGGTGTCATGGTATTTCTGAACCGGCTATTGCCGTTTGACTTAAAAATGAGTACAAGTTTTTCCCATGCCGTCTGAAACCCGAAATCCGTCATTCCCGCCTGAGCGGGAGTGACGGCATTTGGATATTTCTGTGCCCGTTATTTAGTAAAACAGCTATAGAGGGGAAATTCACTGAATTAAAGACGAAAACCTGATGCCCCCGGGCTTGGGAAGAGGGGGTGAGATTATATTTGTCAGAAGATATTTTAGTAGCCGGGAGTAGGATTTGGGATGGAAAATCATCCCAAATGTCCAATAGGCCGATTTTCTTAAATTCTTTGTTTCTCACTCAATCCAATTGATAGATGAAGGATTAAAACGGACATAGTTTTTTTTACCATGATAATCTAAGGCTAGAAAAAATTTAGAATTTTCTTGGTTGGGTGTGGCGGAGTTCTGGTCTTTGGATACCCAGATGTTTTTATCACCGATTTTTTCTCTTTTAATCATTTCTTTTTCGGACAAATAGTTATTAAATGTACGAGTATCTTTGAAGTAATCCAAGCCATTATTATTTATGGGGCTGACGCAGATTAGCCCCAAACACCGCACCATTGCCGCAGCATTTCAAGCTGCCCGGACGGTACGCCAAAGTTAAAGTGGAACCCGCATCCTTTCAAGGACAGCGGGCAAGATTTACGGCCAACCCCATTGTATTTGCGCAAGACGCGCTTCGCCCGGTTCCAACAATTTCCAATGCCGCCGATAGGGTTTTAACGGTATGCGAAAAGCTGTGAACGGTTGATGCGCTGATGCGCGAACCTGCCCGCATCAAGCACGTCACAGTTCCTGTTACTACCGGTATAAACAATGCCGTCAGGTGTTGTTTGCTGTTTGATAACCGGAAATAACGTATCCTTCCCGCTATCCCCTGCAATGGCGGTACCAACCTTTCCCTGCCGCTTTAAGATGCCGCACGTCCGCGTTTGCCCTTGCGCCGACCGCCGAAATAACCCCCGTCCGGCCCGGTGGGGCCTCTGAAAACCCCGCCGGCTTCCTGTGCCAAATGACAGGCTGTCACCCGGCTGGTTTTGCGGTAGGACAACACAGCCCAACCGGGTTGGATACCCAAAATATCAGCGGCTGCATGGGCTGTGGCTTCCGGTACAAAAAACCGGAGAAGTTTTCTTTGGGTATTCTTTGTTAATTTGCAATGGTTATCTTTATTTTTGCCGTCTGGCATGACGGCTATAATCTGCTTCAGCCCCTAAAAAATAACACTATTTGGATTATAAGGAAAGGCATGAGTATAGTATCAATAATTAAACATTGTGCTTGAAGGGGATAGAAAAGTGAAAATAATAAAAATAAATGATAGAACACCATCATTCATAAAACAGTTGTTGGGTGTATGGGAAATTTCCGTAAAGTAAATACTGAGCGAAAGAGAAAAAGGTATCGGGAAAGAGTTACCTGGATATGGCATTAAGAATCACGCCATCAGTGAATTGGCAGTTAATGAAAAAAAACTCTTGCTAAAGAATTTGATGAGCATATGGGGTTTAAAGTTTATGAAAGAACAGATGATAATGAACAAGGAAATCCATATCCCCTTTTGTATATGAAGTTTGATAAATAAAAGGCCGTCTGAAAGATTTTTACCTTTCAGACGGCCTTTTATTCACATAGTAAGTGCAACAATTTTCCAAAAAAAATCAGTATGCGGCAGCATACTGCTGTTCCTGACAAGAAAGATTACAGTCGGCTATGGCCACCTGCCTTGGGAGAAAGATACGGCATCCACCCAGAATACTGCAAGCCGTTCAAAAGCAGCATCGCCCGCGCCATAGGGTGTGGCCGCACTACCGTAGCGTGGATTGAACAGATACAACATTAACGGCGAATACGACGAACTTGCAATATATAAATCCAAGACTTTTATGGCTACTGTGTTGTATCTTCTTGTTTGGAAACCAACAGCTGATCGATTTTGAGATTTTCGGTGTCGATAATTTCAAATTTATAACCGCCGTAAATCAAAAAGTCGGTGCGTTTGGGGATTTTGCGCAGGGAATACATCATAAAGCCGGCGATGGTCTCGTAGTTTTCCGAATGCGGAAATTCGCCGATGTCCAATACGCGGATGAGGTCTTCCAGCGGCGTGGCGCCGTCGACCAGCCAGGTGTCTTTAGTGCGGCGGATGATTTGCGGCTCTTCTTCGTTGTTAACCAATTCTCCCATAACAATGCTCATCACATCTTTTAAGGTGACAACGCCGACGACAAGTGCGTATTCGTTGACGACGACGGCAAAGTCTTCGCCGGAGGTTTTGAAGTTTTCCAATACGTCGTAAAGCGTCAGCGTATCAGGGATAAACAGGGCTTTGCGTAATACGCTTTTGTCGGTCAGGCGGATTTCTTTTTCTTTAATAAACAGGGTGAGCAGGGTGTGCGATTCAATGTAGCCGATGACGCGCTCCAAGTCACCATCGCACACAAGGAATTTATTGTGCGGTTTTTCCGACATGGCTTCCAAAATCTTTTCGGCACTATCGTTTTTATCGAAATAAGCAATGTATTCGCGTGTACTCATGGTTGAGGTAACGGTGCGCTCCTGCATGTCGAAAATGTTTTCAATCAGGTAATGTTCCTGCTGCTTCAATACACCCGCCTGCGCACCGGCATCCACTACAGCATAAATATCTTCGGAGGTAAGCTGCTCTTGGCGGATGGTGGAAATATGCAGCATTTTGAAAATGGCATTGGCCAAACCGTCAAAAAACCAGACAAAGGGTTTTAGAATAAAAATCATGAAAATCATTGGCCTAACCACGCGGACAGCAACGGCCTCGGGATTAGTCATGGCAAAGCGTTTTGGCATTAAGTCAGCAAAAAGGATAAAGCTGCAGGTCACCACAGCGAAGGTCAACAGCGAAGCCAACGTGCTGCCCCATGAACTGTTGCCGGCAAAGATGCGTTCAAAGTAAGGGCGTATGGCTGCTTCGCCGACAATACCGGCTAAAATCGCTACGGCATTCAAACCGATTTGCACCACGGTGATAAAGCTGCCGGGCTGCTGCTGCATGTTCAGGACATCCAAAGCGCGCACATCGCCGCCTTCTTTGCTCATCACTTGCAACTTGATTTTGCGGGCGGAGGCCAAGGCCAGTTCAGAACAGGAAACGAACGCGCTCAGAATAATCAGCAGCAGAAGTAAGAATAGGGCTTCTATAATATTCATTGTCGGTATCGGGGGATCAGGACAAGGTTATTCTAACATGGCGTGCGGGATGATGGGGCAGCTACTATGGGGAAACGGGAGTGCGGGTATCCGATTAGAAAGTGTGGCCTATCGGGCACTGGCCGGCGGGTACAACATCAGCAAAGCCACCATACAAAACCGGAAAAAACGGCTGGAGAAAAAAAGTTGTTACCACACGCAAGTCAAAAATAAGCATGGAAAAATTACGGCAGGGCGTCGGACAAGTATCCCGACCACTTCCAACGTGGGCAGACTGTGCGCTTTAACTGCACCCAACGGGCAATCCGCATAG